>NZ_JBEXXE010000002.1:323881-425646 GCF_040630255.1 Streptomyces sp. NPDC005820 | reverse complement strand
ATCGTCCCCGGCGGACACGTCCGCCTCCGCTTCACCGACCCCGCCGTGTACCGGCGCGCCGCCGCCGAGCTGCGCGAGGTCACCCGGGACGACGAGGCGCTGGCGCTGCAGATCCCCACCGGCGGCAGCCAGCGCGAGCTGCGCTCCATCCTCGACTGGCTGGACTCGGCCGGCGTCGAGGCCGACGAGCTGACGGTCCACACCCCCGACCTCGACGACGTGTTCTTCGCCCTGACCGGCCCGGCCGACGTCCCCGCCCAGTCCGAGGAGAGCACCCGATGAGCGCCCCCCTGGCCCCCGCCCGCCCGACCCGGATCTCCCTCGCCGCACGCGACTCCTCCACGATGCTCCGCCGCAACCTCCTGCACGCGTGGCGCTACCCGTCCGCGACCCTGAACCTGCTGCTCACGCCGATCATGATGCTGCTGCTCTTCGTCTACGTTTTCGGCGACGTGATGAGCGCGGGCATCGGCGGCAGGGGCGCGGACCGCTCCGCGTACATCGCCTACATCGTTCCGGGCATCCTGCTGATGACCGTCGGCAGCACCGTGATCGGGGCCGCCGTGTACGTCTCCATGGACATGACCGAGGGCCTCATCGCCCGCTTCCGCACCATGGCGGTCTACCGCGGCTCCGTGATCGTCGGGCACGTCCTCGGCAGCGTGCTCCAGTCGATCGCCAGCGTGGTCCTCGTCGGCGCCGTCGCCGTGGCCATCGGCTTCCGCTCCACCGACGCCACCGCCCTGGAGTGGCTCGCGGCGTTCGGGCTGATCGCGCTGTTCGCCCTGGCGCTGACCTGGATCGCGGTCGGGATGGGGCTGGCCGGCCCGAACCCCGAGGCGGCCGGCAACATGGCGATGCCGCTGATCCTCCTGCCGCTCGTCTCCAGCGCGTTCATCCCGGCCGACACCATGCCCGGCTGGTTCCAGCCGATCGCCGAGTACCAGCCGTTCACCCCGGCCATCGAGACCCTGCGCGGACTGCTGCTCGGCACCGGGATCGGCGACAACGGGTGGATCGCGCTCGCCTGGTGCGTCGGCCTGACCGCACTCGGCTACCGCTGGTCGACCGCGCAGTTCAACCGCGACCCGGAATGAGTGCCGCGCCCCGGAACGAGTGCGCGGGTCGCCTCCCACAACCCCTCCCACTCCAGGGCGGCGTACTCCGACACCGCGTCGGCGTACGCCGCCCCGTCGGCCTCCTCGGCGGCCCGCCGGGCACGGTCGGCGGACATCGCGGGGAACGTCTGCGGCACATGCATCCGCCGCGCCAGCGCCAGCAGCCGTACCGCCGAGGCGTCGCCCGCGGCGAGCCGGACCAGACCGAGGGCCAGCACGTCGACGCCGGACCCCGGGGCGTCCCCGGCCGGGCCGGAGCCGTCGGCGAGCAGCCGGCCCTCCAGCTCGGCCACCAGTGCCGCCACCGGCTCCAGCCGCCCGGCGTACGCGTGCGCGGCCACCGCGTAGGCCGCGATCGCCCGCGCCCACACCTCCACGGTGGGGTCGGCGGTCGGCGAGTCGTCCGCGCGCAGCCGCTGCACGGCCGTCCGCCATTGCTTGAGCCCCAACTCGGTCAGCCCGCGGGCCAGCGCGATCTCGGCCCAGGCGGCCAGGTCGGTCGCGACGGCCGAGGTCTGCTCCGCCGGCTGGCTCAGCTCCACGCGCCGCAGCCACTCCTCGGCCTCGTCCGGCTCACCGCGCTGCAGGCAGGCCAGCGCCAGCCCCCGGTGCAGACCCGTCATGGGCGACTGATCGCTCAGGTGCTCCAGGGCTTCCAGCGCGGCCAGCAGATGCCGATACGCCTCCTCGCCGAGACCCGCGTCCGCGCACAGCTCGCTGCAACGGGAGTGGCCGAGCAGCCTGAGTGACGGATTGGGCACGGCGTCGACCGCGGCGAGCAGCCGGCGGGCCGAGGACAGAGCACGCTCCGGCTGGTGCTCGTACTCCCAGAGATAGCTGGCCACGCACTCGGCGACGCCCGCCAGCAGGGGAGCGTCGCTCGCGCACAGTTCCTCCAGCGCCTCGTAGCCGGGCGGGCGCATCTCCGGAAGGGCGCACAGCACGACGGCGAGCGCCCGCAGCAGGGTGTCCGGCTCCGCGGGCGGCAGCCGGCGCAGGGTGACGAGATGGCGCGGCCGAAGCGGGCCGTACCCGATGAACGGGGCGGCGGTGCACAGGGCGCTGAGGGTGCGGGTGACCTCGGTGTGCCGCGCGTCGGGCCGGTAGTGCGACAGCGGCGCCGCGGTGTCGGCGGCCAGGGTCAGGACCCGGTGGAAGCTCGTGGCGTCGGTGAGCCAGACGCCGGCCAGCACCGCCCCGGCCGCCGCGACGGTGGGCCGGTCCTGGCGGGTGAGGGCGTACCGCAGGGCGAGTACGAGGTTGTCCTGCTCCGCGCGCAGCCGCGCCCAGTGCCGCAGCGGCTCGGGGCCGGCCATCAGGTCGTGGTTGGCCAGTCCGAAGTCCCGTGCCCAGCGGAGGAAACGGTCGGTGACCACGTCCTCCTCCCCGGCGGCCGCTCGCCGGGCGGCGCTGAACTCGCGCACCGTCTCCAGCATGTGGAAGCGGATCCCGGCGGCGGTGTCGACGGCCTTCAGCAGCGACTGGTCCACCAGCTGCTCCAGCAGGTACAGCGCGTCGCCGCCGTCACCCAGCAGTCGTTCCGCCGCGTCCTCGTCGAAGCCGCCGGGGAAGACCGACAACGCCCGCAGCGCCGCCCGCGCGTCCTCCTCCAGCAGATTCCAGCTCCACTCCACGACCGCGTGCAGGGTGCGGTGCCGTTCGGGCGCGTCCCGGGTCCCGCCGCGCAGCAGCGCGAACCGGTCGCCGAGGCGGCGGCCGATCTCGGGCACGGACAGCACCCGCACCCGCGCCGCCGCCAACTCCAGGGCGAGCGGCAGTCCGTCCAGATGCCGGCACAGCTCGGCCACGGCGTCGGGCGGCAGTTCGACGTCGGGGCGCGAGGCCCGGGCCCGCTGCTCGAACAGCTCGATCGAGGTCGCCGGGCTCAGCTGCGGCAGCTGGTACACCGCTTCCGAACTCAGCCCCAGCGGTGCCCTGCTGGTGACCAGCAGCCGCAGATCCCTGGACCGTGCCACCAGCTCCCGTGCCAGGTCGGCGGCGCCCCGGACGACCTGCTCGCAGTTGTCCAGCACCAGCAGTACGGGGCCGGCGCCGAGCGCGGCGACGATTCCGGCGGTCACATCCGCCCCGCCGCCGTACGCCCCGCCGCCACCGAGCGCCGACGCCACCTCGCCGGCCACGTCCTCGTCCGCACGGACTCCGGCCAGCGAGACGAAGTGCACCACCCGCTGCTCCGCCTGCCGGCTGACGGCGTACGCGAGCCGCGTCTTGCCCAGCCCGCCGGGCCCGACGATCGAGGCCAGCCGCGAGGAGCGCAGCAGCCCGGCCACCGCCACGAGATCCTCGTCCCGCCCCAGCAGCGGATTCGGATCGTGCGGCACCCCGTACCGCACCACGGGCGCCTCGCCCCTCAGCAGTTCCTGCTGCACGGCCTTCAGCCCGCCGCCCGGGTCGGTGCCGAGATCGTCGCGCAGCTCGCGCCGGTACGCGTCGTAGCGGGCGAGCGCCGCCGAGGGCCCGGCCGTTTCCGCCTCGGCGCGCAGCAACTCGGCCAGTATCTCCTCGTCGCGCGGCGCCCCGGCGAGGACCTCGGCCAGCGGCGCCATGGCCTCGTCCCGCCGCCCCAGCCGGGCGAGCGCGAGTGCGCGGGAGCGTGCGAGGGACGCGTAGCGCGGCGCCCGCTCGGCCCGTAACTCCGCCACCGGGTCGCCCGGCGCGGCCTCGGGGTCCGGGGCCGCGTCCCAGAAGGCGAGACCCTCCTCCGCGCTGGCCAGAGCGGCGGCGTGGTCCCCGGCCCGGGCATGCCGGGCGCTCGCCTCGGCGCACCGCACCACCGCCGAACTGTCGACCTGATCCTCCGCCAGCGCCAGCCGGTAGCCGGTCGGGGTGCTGACGACGACATCGGCCCCGATCTGCGAGCGGGCCCGGGAGACCAGGATCCGCAGCGCGTTGGCCGGGTTGGCCGGCAACTCGTCCTGCCACAGCCCGTCCACCAGCCTCGCGCTGCTGCAACCGGAGCGCAGCTCGCCCGCGAGCAACGCGAGCAGCCCGCGCAGCCGGGGCGCGGTGATCTCCCGCCCGCGATAGGCCACACGCGACAGGAGGATCAACTCGGTCTTCACTCGGTCAGGTTATCGACAGCGGGTGTGCCGTCGGCAGAGTTGCGGCCGACGCCCGCGACCGGGGACGCGGACCGCGCAGACCTCGTACGACACCTTCGCGGGCGGAACCCGACGTAGCCGCGCTGCCCCGTGCCGATCCCCGGCGCCACGGCCTCAGCCGGACTCTCCGTCAGACGTCCTCAGCGGGGAACACCTCGTCGACGGCTCGGCGCAGGGTCTCGCGGACGACCGCCGGGTCGCCGAGTTCCGCCGCCTGGAACGCTCCGTCGTGCAGCAGGACGAGTACGCGGGCGGCATGGTCGGGGTCGGGATGGCCCATGTCGGCCGAGAGGTCGCGCAGCACCTCGAACAGCCAGGTGCGTTGGTCGTCGATGACCCCGCGCACGGGGTGGGTGCGGTCGGGGTATTCGGCGGCGGCGTTGAGGAACTGACAGCCGCGGAAGCCGTCTTCGAGGGTCGCGTCGCCGAGCACGGCCATGACCGCGCGGATCGCCTCGCCCGGCGATCTGCCGTCCCGCGCGCGCCCGACCGCGTCCCGGATTCCCTCGGCGGTCGCGGTGAGGTAGGCGGAGACCAGATCGTCCTTGCTGGGGAAGTGCCGGTAGAAGGTGGCGCGCGTGACCTTGGCCTCGGTGACCAGGCGGTCGACGCCCACGGCCTGGATGCCCTCCGCGTAGAACAGCCGGGACGCGGTGCGCAGCAGCCGGTCCTTGGGGTGGAGCTCCGAGGCAGTCGTCATACACCCATCGTAGAGAAAGACCAGTCGTTCTGAACGGTCGGTCCGCTCACATTGCCACCCTCTGGGAGAACGACTAGTCTCTCTCCCAGAAAGACCGGTCGTTCTCCCTCCTTGCGTTCTGCGTTCTCCCCTTCTGAAAGGCATGAAAGCCATGAGCACCACCCCCACGATCGTCCTGGTCCACGGCGCCTTCGGCGACTCCGGCATGTGGAAGGGCGTCATCGCCAGGCTCCAGGCACAGGGCTACACCACCCTCGCCGTGTCGAACCCGCTGCGCGGCCTGGAGTCCGACGCCCAGTACGCCGCCACCGTCGCCAGGACCGTGGACGGCCCGGTCGTCCTGGTCGGCCACTCCTACGCTGGCGCGATCATCACCCGCGCCGCCCGCGACGCGTCGAACGTGGAGGCCCTGGTCTATGTGGCCGCCTTCCAGCCCGACGAGGGCGAGAGCGCCCTGGAGAACGCCTCCCGCTTCCCCGGCGCCAAGATGGGCCCGGACACCACCGTCGCCACCGAGTACGAGGGCGAACCGGAGCTGCGGATCCTGCCCGAGCACTACCAGGACGTCATCGCCGGTGACCTGCCCGCCGAGATCACCGACGTCCTCGCGGTCACCCAGCGCTCGGTGCGCGTGCAGGCCCTGACGGCGGAGCTGTCCGGTCAGCCGGCCTGGCGCACCCTGCCGTCGTGGGCGGTGGTCGCGACCCAGGACAACGCCATCCCCGCCCAGGCCCAGGAGTTCATGGCCGAGCGCGCCGGCTCGCACATCGTGCGCGTGGCGGCGTCCCACGCGGTGTCCATTTCCCAGCCGGACGCGGTGGCCACCCTCATCGTCGAGGCCGCCAAGGCCACCCGCTGACCTGTCGTCCGCGTCGGAGGTGACGACGACAGTCAGCCACGACGACAGTCAGCCACGATGGCGGGCGCGCCGAACGACGGCGCCCGCATGTGTTTCGCCGCCGCGAGATCCACCGATGAGTTCCGCCGGCCGGGCCGGTCTACAGGACGTACGCCATCGAGCCACCCACTGGAGACCCGCCATGACCGATCCCGCACACCCCGGCCGCATGCTGTTCGTGAACATCCCCGTAGCGGACCTCGAGCGCAGCAAGGCGTTCTTCGCCGAGCTCGGGTTCAGCTTCAACCCGAAGTTCACCGACGAGACCGCCGCCTGCATGCTGGTCGGCGAGCACGCCTTCGTCATGCTGCTCAGCCGTGAGAAGTTCGCGGAGTTCTCGAAGCTGCCGATGGCCGATCCCACCACGCACGCGCTGGCGCTGTACTGCTTCGGCGTGTCGTCCCGCGACGAGGTGGACACGGTCAGCGCCGCCGCGCTCGCGGCGGGCGGCTCCGAGGCGGATGGCGCCGAGGACTACGGCTTCATGTACTCACGCAGCTTCTTCGACCTCGACGGCCACGGCTGGCAGGTCATGTGGATGGACCCGGCGGCGGCGGAGCAGGGCCCCGAGGCGTTCGCGGCCTCAGCACAGGACGCCGACACCCCGGCCTGACCCACCACCACGTCCCGCACGGGCGCCGTCAATCACGGCCGGTGCAGCGGTGGACGGCTGAAGGGCCGGCCTGAGAGGAAACCCCTCCTGAGCCGGCCCTGGTCAACGGACGAAGTCCCCCGACGGGCGGTTTCACGGGCAGCATCGGCAGTAAAGACGGGCGCCCGCCACCCGCGCCCGGAACGCCAGGCCTGTGAACATGTCAACCGTGTCCTTGGCATCGAGGTAGTCCGCGAAGTCGACCTCCTCGATCTCGTACCACTGGGCCGCCACCATCGGGACGGCGTCCTCGGGGAGGGCGGCAAGGACGTCCCGCCAACGATCGGGGAGCTGCTGAAGGACCAGGCCCGTACCCCAGGGGGAGTCGGGGGCGACGGGTTCGCCCTGCGGGTAGGGCAGTGCGGGCCAGATCAGTTCCGGCGTGTCCTGCTGATCGGCGAAGGGTACGCCCTCGGCGTAGGCGACCAGTTGGGCCAGGACGAGGTGCGGGTCCAGGCCCTTTGCGTCGATCCAGTCCGCGCCCATCTCCTCCAGCGACGTCTCGCGTAGCCAGTCGCCGTCGGGTCCGATGGCCTGGTTCACCGCCGTGGTGTGGTCGGGCGCGTGGAAGTAGTCGTACAGCACACCCATGGCGGTCTCCGTCGTTCATAGGGTCCTGGGCAGGGCCGAGGCGCCCGGCCCGCCGGCTTCGTCCGTAGCTGGACGCTTTTCACCGTGTCTCCCCGTTGTTCCCCGCCGGATCTGGGGCGGTCGTGGTGCGGCCTCCCGGGCCCGGCTTTCTGGCAAACACCCGTCCCAGCCCAACGAGGGCGCCGATACCCACGATGCCCCAGGTCAGTCCTGCCACGATTCCCCCGTCACACTGCATCTGCAGCGCTGCTGAACGCACGCACTCCATCCAATGGTGACTGAGGTGTTGGGGTGCGCGCGGGGCTGGCGCGGCAAGCTCCTCGCGGCCGTGGACGACGAACTGATCCGGCGCTACCCGTGCCGCATCAAGGGCACCGACCGTTACGAAGTGCCTGAGCGCCGCTCCTCACGGTCGCCGAGGTCTTCGCCCCGCCCCTATCGGCTGCCGAGTAGCGCGTGGTCAGAGCTGGCCGAGGTCGATCTCCACCGGGAAGGGGGCCACTACCTTGAGGACGCCGGTGAACACGTCTCCGTTCCGGTAGGTCTTCGTCGCGGGGTCGAGAACGTAGGTGTACACGAGGGGAACGCCTGTCGGGGCCTGTTCGATCCGCCAGTAGAAGCCGATGCCTGCCTTGGCGTACTGGTCGACCTTCACGATCCGGTCGGTGGTCTCCGAGCCCGGCGACACCACCTCCGCGACCAGCAGCACATGCTCGGGGCGGGTGGGGGTGATGTCGATCGTGTCCGCGCGGTACACGACGACGTCCGGGCGGCGATTGGTGAGCGGGACGTCCTGAAGCCGGACGTCGAAGTCGGTGTCCGCGTTCCACTCAGGGCCCGCGGCGGTATCCAGGGCGTTCGCCAGAATCCGGGCCAGCCGGTTGTGCCGCTTGGAGGCACTCGGACTCACGACGACCATCCCGTCCACGATCTCGATGCCGGCGCACTGCTCCTCGGACCAGGACGCGTACTCCTCCGCCGTGATCTGCTCATGCATCCACGCCGGGGCAACCATCTCGGCCGTCATGAAGCACCTCCCGGACACTGTGCCGCGGGCCCGATCCCGCAGGATTCAGCGTACTGTCTGCCTCCGTCCGGAACGCTGATCTCACTCAGGCAGAAGACGGTGGATCGGCACGTGGCTCGAGGAAGATTTTCAGCAGGTGGCCGACAGAGGTGCGGGCGTCTCGTCACACCGACGCGATCCAGGGCTGCCTGCCGTTCTGTCCATTCTGTCCATGGCGTCCTGATGAGCTGCGGCGGCCGCGCTGCAGCCGGACACCCCACGTGCGTCGACGGTCAGTGTTCGCCCTGTCCGGCGGACCTGGCGCCGACGTCACTCGGCGGTGAGTTCCGCGAGCTGCTCGGCGGCGGTGGCGTTGCCCCGGGAGGCCAGGCGCCGGAGCTCGTCCATGTCGTCCTGCTCGGTGGCGAGTTGGATCAGTTCGTCGGTGGCCGTGGCGTTGCCTCCGTCCGAGAGGCGTCGGAGTTCTCCGAGGTCGCCCTGCTCCGAGGCGAGTTGGACGAGTTCGTCGGCCGCGTCGGTGTTGCCGCCGGCCGCGAGGCGGCGCAGCTCGTTCACGTCGCCGAGTTCGGCGGCGAGCTGGACGAGTTCGCCGGTGGCGTCGGCGTCGCCGTTCTCGGCGCGTTCCCGCAGGGCGGACAGGTCGGGTTCAGGCATGGTGGGTCACCTCTCCGTGGTGTCGGTCCCGGGCCGGTCGCCCCGGGGCCGGTGCGGCTGTTCGCCGGGGCCGGGCAGCCTTCCCGAGGCGCGCAGTTCGTCGCGGTGTGTCTGCCACTCGTCCACCAGCCTGGGCAGGCGTTCGGCCAGGAACTCGGCCAGCGCGATCATCTCTTCGAGCGGGGCGCGGCGCTCCGGCGGAGCGTCGGTGAGGAGGGCCAGGCCCTCCCGGAACAGCGCTGCGTGTTCCTCGTGGAGGGCGGCGTCGAAGTTCTGCGGCTGTCGGCTGTCCGGGTTGAGGGTCACCCGGTCCATGCGCTCGCCGGCGGTGCGGGTACGCCGGGCCATCCCGTAGGTCTCCAGCAGTTTGACCGCGCCGGTGACGGCACTGCGGCTCGCCAGCAGGGCTTCGCCCAGCTCGTCGATGGTCTGCTGGGGCGGATCGCAGACGAGAAGGTGGCCCAGGAGGCGTCCGGCCATGGGCGGGAAGCCGTACTGCCGGGCGTAGAAGCGGCCCACGTGGTCGGCGAAGAGCAGTTGCGCGTCGTTCGGCACGCTTCCGACGGTAGCAGATCTGACTGAGATGACACTTATTTCTGTCATTTCAGTCATGGGGTCGCGGTCAGGGGCGATGGGCCGGTCAGGAAAGCCCGGACGCCCTGAGGACCGCCCGTGTGGTCTCGTCGTCGATGTGGTGGCCGAGTCGCTCCAGGATCTCCGTGCCGTGCCGAAGGGTGCCGCGTTCGGTGGAGCGGCGGACGCCCGTGTCGAGTTCGTGCCAGATCAGGGGGTTGGCGGCGAGGACACGGGGGTCGAGTTCCAGTCGGTGGCCATGGACGTCGCGCAGGACCAGGTGGGACGAGACACCGTCGTACTGCCGTACGGTCGTCAGGGCGTCCGTGTGCACGATGCGCCGGCGCCAGGGGCCCCATACCGCCAGCCAGGCGGGGCCCGCCGTCACCCGGGGCGGGAGCAGGACGGTGAAGAGGGCGGCCGACATGCCGATCCACAGCAGGGCGCGCAGCGGCGACAGGCTGCCCGCGTCCCAGTCGACCAGCAGGGACAGGGCGCCGAACAGCACGGCGCAGCTCGCCGCGAGCCGGGCGCCGCCACGCCAGTGGCGGTCGCCGGCCGGGGCCCACCGGTCGGAGGAACGTCGCATGTCGCTGACGCTAGGCGGCCGTGCGGGGCCCGGCAGGGGTCACTGACGGGGCCCTGACGCCGGAAGGGCGCTTCTTGACGGGATCCTGACGCGGGCGCCGGGTCAGCCGGTGTGGACGCGGGGACGGCGGGCCCGGTCCGGCTCGGCCTCGCGCAGCACCTCGCGGGTGACCGGGGCGACCTCGCCCTGGCCGAAGAGGAAGAAGCGCAGGAAGTTGGCGAAGGGGCCGCCCTCGGTCCACTCGAAGTAGATGTGCGGGGTGCAGCCGGTCGAGTCACGGACGTGGAGAAGGAGCGCGGCGAGCGCGTTGGGGATGGAGGAGGACTCCAGGGTCAGGACGCGGTAGCGGTTGTGCAGGACCTCGCCCCGGACGGTCAGGCCCGCCTCGAACTCGGAGGGGTCCGTCACCGTCACCTCGACGAAGACGAAGTCCTCCTGCTCCGGCATGTCGTTGTCCTGCCGGATCTGCTCGATCTTGTCCCGGTACTCGGCCTTGTCGCGCCGGTCGGGCTCGTTGGCGATGAATCGGATGCGGCGGTGGGCCATGTCCCGGACGAACCGTTCCGCCATGTCGTCCAGCTCGACGTGGGTGACGCGCAGTTCGAAGGCGCGGGCGAGGCGGGAGAGCAGGGAGACCAGGATGATGCCCGCGATGAAGCAGGCGCCGATCTTCACACCGTCGGGGCGCTCGATGACGTTCAGGACCGTCGTGTAGAGGAACACCAGCGAGATCACCGCGAACGCGATCGTCCAGTTGCGCTGGCCGGCCTTGTGGGCGGCGATGGTCACCGCGATGGCGGCGGAGCTGATCAGCACCAGCACGCCGGTGGCGTAGGCGCCGCCCTGGGCGTCGACGTCGGCGTCGAAGATCCACGTGACGAGGAAGCCGATGAGCGTGAAGACGATGACCATCGGGCGGACCGCGCGGGCCCAGTGCGGGGCCATGCCGTAGCGCGGCAGGTAGCGGGGCATCAGGTTGAGCAGACCCGCCATCGCCGAGGCGCCGGCGAACCACAGGATGCAGATGGTCGAGATGTCGTAGACCGTGCCGAAGGCGCCGCCCAGGTACTCGTGGGCCAGGTAGGCGAGGGCACGGCCGTTGGCCTGGCCGCCGGACTCGAACTCCTTCTCCGGGATCAGCAGCGTGGTGATGAAGCTGGTCGCGATCAGGAAGACGCTCATGATCAGGGCGGCGGCCGTCAGCAGCTTCTTGGTGTCGCGGATACGGCCCCGGGGCTGCTCCTCCGTGTCGCCGTCGTCGCCCTTGACGTGCGGCATGACGGCGACGCCGGTCTCGAAGCCGGACAGGCCCAGGGCGAGCTTGGGGAAGACGATCAGGGCCACGCCGATCATCACGAAGATGTTGCCGTGCTCCGCGGTCAGGGCGCTCCACCAGTCGGTGACCACGTGCCCCTCGGTGGCGACGTGCCACAGGCCGACGGCGACCACCGCGACGTTCAATCCGAGGTAGACGCCCACCAGGACGACCGCGACGCCGATCGCCTCCAGGAAGCCCTTGAGGAACACCGCGCCGAGCAGCGCCACCAGGATGAGCGTGATGATCATCTGCTTGTCGTGCAGTGCGCTTTCCAGATGCGGGTTCTCGACCAGGTGGGTCGAGGCGTCGGCCGCCGAGAGCGTGATGGTGATCAGGAAGTCGGTGGCGGCGAAGCCCAGCAGGGTCAGCACGAACAGCTTGCCCTGCCAGAAGGACAGCAGCCGCTCCAGCATCGCGATCGAGCCCTCGCCGTGCGGGCTCTCCTCGGCCACGCGGCGGTAGACCGGCAGCGCGCCGGCCAGGGTGACCATGACGAGCACGATCGTCGCGATCGGGGAGAGCAGACCGGCCGCGAGGGCCGCGATGCCGGGCTGGTAGCCGAGGGTCGAGAAGTAGTCGACGCCGGTCAGGCACATCACCCGGTACCAGGGCTGGCCCTTGTGCGGGGGCTCGGGCTCGGCGTGGGGTCCCGTGTGGCCGCCGGCCCTGCCCATGTCGGACAGGCCCTCCAGCATCCATGTCCGCAGTCGGCTCGACGGCGGGTGTTCGGTGGTGGCCATCGGCGTGCTCCAGGGTGCGGCTCGGCGTGGGCATCGGCCATCACGCGGACGGCGGCACCAGCGTATGCAGAGCGTGATGCAAGGGCCGAGGGATGGATCACACATCGGCGTCAAGCTTGCGTTAAGACCGGGTGCCGGGACGCCCCTGACGCATCAGGACGTCGACGTTTCGGCCGGACGGGGCAGGACCGGGCCGTACAGGGGAGCGGGCCCGTCGCATCGGGGCGGCCACTCAGCGTGATGTCGTACGCGATCGCCTGCTGTGAGGGCCGGCACGGCGGGGGCCGTAAGAGTCCCGTCAAAGGTGCGGGGGCCGCCGTAAGGGACTCGTCAACGGCCGACCGATTCCGGCCAGGGGCGGGGTTTCCTCTATCTGTCCGTTCTCTTCCGAACCTCTTCCTAGGGAGTTCGCGATGGCCGATCTGGCCTTCGTCGTCACCACGATCGCGGTGTTCGCGCTGGTGGCCTTCGTCGCCAAGGGGGTGACCAAGCTGTGACCGCCGAGAACATCGTCGGTCTGGTCGTGGCGGTCGCCCTGCTGGGTTATCTCGTCCTCGCCCTGATCTTCCCGGAGAGGTTCTGAGATCCGACATGGGTCCCGTACTCGCCGGCGTGCTCCAGCTGCTCGCGCTCATAGGCGCCCTGGCGCTCGCCTACGTTCCCCTTGGCAACTACATGGCCAAGGTCTACTCCTCCGACCGGCACTGGCGAGTGGAGAAGTGGATCTACAAGGGCATCGGTGCCAACCCCGACGCCGAGATGCGCTGGCCCGCGTACCTGCGGGGCGTCCTCGCCTTCTCAGCCGTGTCGGTCCTCTTCCTCTACCTTCTTCAGCGGCTCCAGGGCGTGCTGCCCGGCTCGCTCGGCTTCTCCGCGATCGACGCGGACCAGGCGTTCAACACCGCCGCCTCCTTCGTCACCAACACCAACTGGCAGTCCTACTACGGCGAACAGGCCATGGGCCACGTCGTGCAGACGGCCGGACTGGCCGTGCAGAACTTCGTGTCGGCGGCCGTCGGCATCGCGGTGGCGGTGGCGCTGGTGCGCGGGTTCGCGCGCTCCCGCACCGGTGAACTGGGCAACTTCTGGTCCGACATGGTGCGCGGGATCACCCGAATCCTGCTGCCCGGCGCCTTCGTTGCCGCGATCGTCCTTGTCGCCTGCGGCGCCATCCAGAACTTCTCCGGCATCCACGAGGTCGGCCAGTTCATGGGGGGTTCGCAGCAGTGGAACGGCGGGGCGGTCGCCTCGCAGGAGGCCATCAAGGAGCTGGGCACCAACGGCGGCGGCTACTTCAACGCCAACTCCGCCCACCCCTTCGAGAACCCCACCCCCTTCACCAACCTCTTCGAGATCTTCCTGCTGCTGGTGATCCCGTTCGCCCTGACCCGCACCTTCGGCGTGATGGTCGGCAGTGTGAAGCAGGGCTACGCGATCCTCGCCACCATGGCCACCATCTGGATCGGCTTCACCGCGCTGATGATGTGGACCGAGTTCGCCCACCACGGCCCGGCGCTGCAGATCGCGGGCGGGGCGTACGAGGGCAAGGAGGTGCGCTTCGGCGTCGGCTCCTCGTCGATCTTCGCGGTGGCGACCACGCTGACCTCGACGGGCGCTGTGGACTCCTTCCACTCCTCCTTCACCGGCCTCGGCGGCGGGATCACGATGCTCGGCATGATGCTGGGCGAGATCGCGCCGGGCGGTACCGGCTCCGGCCTCTACGGCATGCTGATCATGGCGGTCATCGCGGTGTTCATCGCCGGTCTGATGGTCGGCCGGACCCCCGAGTACCTGGGCAAGAAGATCGGCACCCGCGAGATCAAGCTCGCCGCCTGCTACATCCTGATCACGCCGGCGCTGGTGCTGGTCTTCACCGCCGCGGCGATGGCGCTGCCCACTCCCGGCCACTCGATGACGAACTCCGGCGCGCACGGCTTCTCCGAAATCCTCTACGCCTACACGTCCGCCTCCAACAACAACGGTTCCGCGTTCGCCGGTCTGAACGCCGACACCCAGTGGTTCAACAGCACCCTGGGCCTGGCGATGATCCTCGGCCGGTTCCTGCCCATGATCTTCGTCCTGGCGCTGGCCGGCTCGCTCGCCGAACAGAAGCCCGTCCCGGTGACCGCGGGCACCCTGCGCACCGAGAAGCCGCTGTTCACGGGCCTGCTGGTGGGCGCGATCCTGATCATCACCGGGCTGACGTACTTCCCGGCCCTCGCGCTGGGCCCGCTCGCCGAGGGGCTGGCGTCATGACGACCGACGTAACGAAGCACGAGGACTCGATGTCCACAGCCACCCCGACCCGGGCGCCGCACAGCGACGTTCCCACCGGGCACAAGCCCGCCGAGGGCCGCGTGGGCGCGGGCCTCTTCGACCCCAAGCAGCTCGTCAGGTCCCTGCCGGACGCCTTCCGCAAACTCGACCCGCGGGTGATGGTCAAGTCGCCCGTGATGTTCGTGGTGTGGATCGGGTCCGTGCTGACCACGGTGTTCTCCTTCAAGGACCCGGGGGACTGGTTCGGCTGGACCATCAGCGCCTGGCTGTGGCTGACCGTCGTCTTCGCCAACCTGGCGGAGGCGGTCGCCGAGGGCCGCGGCAAGGCCCAGGCCGACACCCTGCGCAAGGCCAAGACCGACACCGTGGCCAGGCGTCTCGTGGGGGAGACCGAGGAGAGCGTCCCGGGCACCGACCTGAGGATCGGTGACCTGGTCGTCTGCGAGGCCGGTGACGTCATCCCCGGCGACGGTGACGTCGTCGAGGGCGTCGCGAGCGTCGACGAGTCGGCCATCACCGGTGAGTCGGCACCCGTCATCCGGGAGTCCGGCGGCGACCGCAGTGCCGTCACCGGCGGTACGAAGGTGCTCTCCGACCGGATCGTCATCCGGATCACGACGAAGCCGGGCGAGACCTTCATCGACCGGATGATCAACCTGGTCGAGGGCGCGGCCCGGCAGAAGACGCCCAACGAGATCGCGCTGAACATCCTGCTGGCGTCCTTGACGATCGTGTTCCTGCTGGCCTGCGCCACCCTGCCGCCCTTCGCGGACTACGCGGGCACCCACCTGACGATGGTCGTCCTGGTGGCCCTGCTGGTCTGTCTGATCCCGACGACGATCGGCGCGCTGCTCTCCGCGATCGGCATCGCGGGCATGGACCGGCTGGTCCAGCGCAATGTGCTGGCCATGTCCGGCCGCGCGGTCGAGGCCGCCGGTGACGTGTCGACGCTGCTGCTCGACAAGACCGGCACCATCACCCTCGGCAACCGGCAGGCGTCCGAGTTCGTACCGGTGTCCGGGGTGACGGAGGCCGAGGTGGCCGACGCGGCCCAGCTGACTTCGCTGGCCGACGAGACGCCCGAGGGCCGCTCCATCGTCGTACTCGCGAAGGAGAAGTACGGTCTGCGCGAGCGCCACCAGGGCGAACTCAGAGGCGCCGAGTGGATCGCCTTCACCGCCCAGACCCGGATGTCCGGCGTCGACGTCGACGGACGCAAGATCCGTAAAGGCGCGGCCGGTTCGGTCGTCGCCTGGGTGAAGGAGCGGGGCGGCACCGTCGCCGAGGACGCCGGGGGAGTGGTCGACCGCATCTCCGCAGCGGGCGGCACCCCGCTGCTCGTCGCGATCGAGGACGCCGACGGGGCACGGGTGCTCGGTGTCATCCACCTCAAGGACGTCGTCAAGGACGGCATGCGCGAACGGTTCGACGAACTGCGCCGCATGGGCATCAGGACCGTCATGATCACGGGCGACAACCCGCTGACGGCCAAGGCCATCGCCGAGGAGGCGGGCGTCGACGACTTCCTCGCGGAGGCCACCCCCGAGGACAAGATGGCGCTCATCAAGCGGGAGCAGGCCGGCGGCAAGCTCGTCGCGATGA
Source organism: Streptomyces sp. NPDC005820 (assembly GCF_040630255.1). Taxonomy (NCBI): domain Bacteria; kingdom Bacillati; phylum Actinomycetota; class Actinomycetes; order Kitasatosporales; family Streptomycetaceae; genus Streptomyces; species Streptomyces sp. NPDC005820. The sequence continues at coordinate 409,785 of NZ_JBEXXE010000002.1, read as the reverse complement.
CCGGCGACGGCACGAACGACGCGCCCGCGCTCGCCCAGGCCGACGTCGGTGTCGCGATGAACACCGGCACGTCGGCCGCGAAGGAGGCCGGCAACATGGTCGACCTCGACTCCAACCCGACCAAGCTCATCGAGATCGTCGAGATCGGCAAGCAACTCCTCATCACCCGGGGCGCGTTGACGACGTTCTCCATAGCCAACGACGTCGCGAAGTACTTCGCGATCATCCCGGCGCTGTTCGCGGCCGTCTATCCCGGTCTGGACAAGCTCAACGTCATGGGCCTGTCCTCGCCGGACTCCGCGATCCTGTCGGCCGTCATCTTCAACGCCCTGATCATCATCGCGCTGGTGCCGCTCTCCCTGAAGGGCGTGCAGTACCGGCCGGTGAGCGCGGACCGGATGCTCCGCCGCAACCTCACGATCTACGGCATCGGCGGTCTCATCGCCCCGTTCATCGGCATCAAGCTCATCGACCTGCTCATCTCCCTCATCCCCGGGCTGTAACTTTTCGAAAGCGTGCTGAAGGCCATGAACAACTCGGTAACCAACACCCTCCGGTTGCTCGGGGCGGGCCTGCGCGCCCTCCTCGTACTGACCCTGGTGACCGGCGTGATCTACCCGCTCGCCGTCACCGGCATCGCCCAGGGACTGTTCAGCGACAAGGCGAACGGCTCCGAGATCAAGGCGGACGGCAAGGTCGTCGGCTCGTCCCTGATCGGGCAGTCGTACAACCTGCCGCTGAAGAAGGGCCAGGAAACCCCGGAGCCCGACCTGAAGTGGTTTCAGGGCCGTCCACAGAACGGCCTCGGCACCAACAGCGTCAACACGCAGTACAAGCTGATCCTGTCCGGGGCCACCAACCGGTCCGCCGACAACAAGGACCTGATCGACTGGGTGACCGCCGCCAAGGCCGCCGTGGTCAAGGACAACTCGACCGCCGACCACCAGGTCGAGCCGTCCGAGGTCCCCGCCGACGCGGTGACGTCCTCGGGCTCCGGCCTGGACCCGGACATCTCCCCCGCCTACGCCGACCTCCAGGTCCACCGGGTCGCCGAGAGGAACGGCCTGTCCGCCGCCGAGGTCCGGAAGCTGGTCGACGAGCACACCGAGGGCCGCACGCTCGGCTTCGTCGGTGAGCCCAGGGTGAACGTCCTGGAGCTCAACATCGCGCTCAAGGAACTCGTGGCGAAGAGCTGATGGCGTTACCCGACCGACAGGGGAGTCGGCGGCCCGGGACGACCGGGTCCGCCGACTCCCGCAGTCATGAAGTCCGTACGACAGGAAGGCGCACGCCCATGACACGGGTGCTGGTGGTGGAGGACGACCCGCAGCTCGTACGGGCCCTCATCATCAATCTCCAGGCACGCCGGTACGGGGTCGACGCGGCCCCCGACGGCGCCACCGCGCTCCGGCTCGCGGCCGCCCGCCAACCCGACGTCGTCATGCTCGACCTCGGGCTGCCCGACATGGACGGCGTCGAAGTCATCAAGGGCCTGCGCGGCTGGACCCGCGTCCCGATCCTGGTCCTGTCCGCCCGGCAGGGGTCCGACGAGAAGGTCGCCGCGCTCGACGCGGGCGCCGACGACTACGTCACCAAGCCGTTCAGCATGGACGAGCTGCTGGCCCGGCTGCGGGCAGCGGTCCGCCGTACCGAACAGGTACCGCTCGCCTCCGGGGCCATGCTGGTGGAGACGGACGACTTCACCGTCGACCTGCTGGCCAAGAAAGCCGTACGCCAGGGCCGCGACATCCGTCTCACCCCCACCGAGTGGCACCTCCTGGAGATCCTGGTCACCAGCCCCGGCCGGCTGATCACCCAGAAGCAGCTGCTCCAGGACGTCTGGGGCGTCTCCCGGACGAGGTCGTACGCCGGGCCGACCAGATAGACCTGGTCGACATGTCCCCGGAGGCGCTGCGCCGCCGGATGGCGCACGGCAACATCTACAAGCCGGACAAGGTCGACGCGGCCCTGTCCAACTACTTCCGGCCCGGCAACCTCACCGCCCTGCGGGAGCTGGCGCTGCTGTGGGTGGCCGACCGGGTCGACGCCTATCTGACCGAATACCGCAGCGCGCACAGCGTCTCCACCATCTGGGGCTCGCGGGAGCGGATCGTCGTCGGGCTCACCGGCGGACCCGAGGGCCGGACGCTCATCCGCCGAGCCGCCCGGCTGGCGGAGAAAGGCGCCGGCGGCGAGCTGCTGGCGGTCTACATCTCCCGCAGCGACGGCCTCACCGGCGCCTCCCCGAAGGAACTGGCCGTCCAGCGCACCCTGGTGGAAGACCTCGGCGGCACCTTCCACCACGTCGTCGGCGACGACATACCGTCCGCGCTCCTGGACTTCTCGCGCGGGGTGAACGCCACCCAGATCGTGCTGGGCGTCTCCCGCCGCAGAACCTGGCAGTACGCCTTCGGACCCGGTGTCGGCTCCACGGTCGCCCGTGGGTCCGGCCCCGACCTGGACATCCACCTCATCACCCACGACGAGGCCGGAAAGGGCCGGGGACTCCCGGTGGCACGCGGGGCACGCCTCGGCCGGTCCCGTCTCATCTGGGGCCGGCTGGTCGGCCTCGGCGGCCCCGTACTCCTGACCTGGCTGCTGAGCAGTGTCTTCCCGGACCTCGGACTCGCCAACGACATGCTGCTCTTCCTGGCGATGACGGTGGCGGCGGCCCTGCTCGGCGGGCTGATCCCGGCCCTGGCCTCGGCGGCGGCCGGCTCCCTGCCGTGCACACCTTCACGATCGCCGACCCGAAGAACATCGTGGCCATCGTGATCTTCGTCGGGGTCGCGGTGTCCGTGGCGTCGGTGGTGGACCTGGCGGCCCGGCGCACGCACCAGGCGGCGCGGCTGCGCGCCGAGTCGGAGATCCTCCTTCCTCGCCGGGAACGTCCTGCGTGGCGAGACCAGCCTGGAGGCGCTGCTGGAGCGCGTCCGTGAGACCTTCGGCATGGAGTCGGCGGCCCTGCTGGAGCGCGAGAGCGATGTGGCGCCCTGGACCTGTGCCGGCAGTGCGGGCCCGCGGCCGTGCGCCGTCCCCGATGACGCGGACGTCGACGTACCGGTCGGCGACCACATGGCGCTGGCGCTGACCGGACGGGTGCTGCCGGCCGAGGACCGGCGGGTGCTCGCGGCCTTCGCCGCGCAGTCCGTCGTCGTCCTGGACCGCCGGAGGTTGCAGCAGGAGGCGGACCGGGCGCGGGCACTGGCCGAGGGCAACCGTATCCGGACCGCGCTGCTGGCCGCCGTGAGCCATGACCTGCGCACCCCGCTCGCCGGGATCAAGGCGGCGGTCACGTCTCTGCGCTCCGACGACGTCGAGTGGTCGGAGCAGGACCAGGCGGACCTGCTGGAGGCCATCGAGGAAGGCGCCGATCGCCTGGACCACCTCGTCGGCAACCTCCTGGACATGTCCCGCCTGCAGACCGGCACGGTCACCCCGATCATCCGCGAGACGGATCTCGACGAGGTGATCCCGATGGCGCTCGGTGGCGTACCCGAGGGAAGTGTCGACCTGGACGTCCCGGAGACGCTGCCGATGGTCGACGTCGACCGGGGCCTTCTGGAGCGGTCCGTGGCCAACGTGGTGGAGAACGCAGTCAAGTACAGCGCAGCGGACACCCGAGTGCTGGTGAAGGCGAGCGCCATCGCGGACCGGGTCGAGGTCCGCGTCGTGGACCGTGGCCCGGGCGTCCCCGACGAGGCCAAGGACCGCATCTTCGAACCCTTCCAGCGCTACGGCGACTCCCCGCGCGGCAACGGGGTCGGCCTCGGTCTCGCGGTCGCCCGCGGTTTCGCCGAGGCCATCGGCGGCACCCTGCACGCCGAGGACACACCGGGCGGCGGGCTCACGATGGTCCTGAGCCTGCGCTTGGCGGCGAGCCACCCGCCACCACCGGAACCGGAACCGGACGTGTCCGCGACGGCGATTCCGTAGGAGCGTCGAGCCGCAGGCTCTGACGGCCCCCAACCCGGTTTCACCACCGCCGACACCCCTGAAAACGCTCTGAAACGGCGATGAGCGACGGGTCGGCCACGCTCTCGGGCATGACGACGACGGCCCCGCCGGGGGCAGCGGCTCGGGAGGGGATCACCATGAACGGCCTGCGACTGATCCGCCGTCACGCGGCGGTCTTCATACGCTTCGCCGGGCTGGGCAGCGGGGTGACCCTGGCGGCCTCGGCAGCCCTGGTCCTGCTCTCGCAGTGGATCCCGTGGATGGCGGCGAACGTGCTGACCACCATCGTCTCCACCATGGCCGCCACCGAGCTGCACGCCCGCGTCTCGTTCGGCCACGGCCGGCCAGGCCTGGCCGGCCACCTCAAGAGCGCGGCCACCATGGCTGTCGGCTGGCTGGTCACGTCCGCCGCGGTCGGCGCGCTCGCAGCGCTCCGCCCCGGCGCCGGACTCGTCCTGCAGCAGACGGTGTATCTGTCGGCCACCGCGCTCGTCGGGATCGGCCGCTACCTCGTACTGCGGCTGTCGGTGTTCGCGGAGCGGGCCCCGCTGCCGCGAACGGGCGGCGGCGTCCGATTGCGGGCCGCGTGCGACGCGGCGGCGTGAGGTCCGGGCGGGGAAGGCACCGCGGCGCATCGTCGGAGGAGGATCGCTCTTCGTCCCGAAGCAACTCAGATGCCGGCGCGGCCTTGGGCTGGTGCGGCCCTCACCTGTGTTGTCGGTCCGCGGACGTTCGCGGTTGTTCGCCTCTGTTCGTGGGCGCTGTCACGCAGTTGGACACTCGTCCGAGTCTGTGGCGGCGTTCCTGAGTCGTGTGCTCGGTGCCGTCACAGTGGTGACGATCGAGGGGCATCGCGCGCTACTGTGACGTACTCCGTCCTTTGCCATACGGGAAGTTCTCATGGCTCGCCGTTCCCCGGGCGAGATCAGGGCTGAATGGCCTCGACGCGGGTCGGCCGCCAGGCTTCCGGTCATTGACGGGTTGTGCGCTGCGACGAATCACGAGATCGCTTGGTTCGAGGCCCGTCATCGACTGCCGGCAGGGCATGTTGCCCGTGCCTTCCGGGCCTGGGCTCTGGCCCTGCACGAGTGGCCGGGCCAGGGAGCGAACCACGGTTACAGGACAACGTGCTGGAGGGACATGCACGCCCGAACGCTGTTGCAGGATGTGGCGGCGTCGATGCGGCGCAGGAGCAGACGTGACTTTCTGGCGGCGGTCGCACCCTTGGACGAACGCTATATGTCACGAACACTCCCCGATCCCTACGCGGCGAGCTGGGACCCATGGTGGAAGCGTCGTCTCAAGGATTGATCGGCCCTGCGCCGCAAGAGGGGCGTGCCACTGGGCGGCCGATGGCTTCAAGGGGTCGGCATCCAGCCCAGGAGCACGACGTGAAGATCTCCCTGATCTCGTCGGCCGGCCGCTGCCTGCGCGCCTCACGCCCGGTGGGCCGCCGGTCGCGCCATTTGTAGAACCACGACTCGCTCACGCCCAGGGCGCGGCACGAGACGGTGTGCGGGATGTTGTGCTCGGTCCTGTTGCCGCTGATCGCCCCGGCCACGGCGGCCGGGTCCGCCGCAGCTGCTTCACCCACAGGACCATGCAGCGTTTGAGGACGTCGCGCTCCATCCCCAGCTCCTTGTTCTCCTTCTTCAGCGCCGCGTTCTCCGCCGTCAGCCGGGCGGTCAACGCGTCCTGGTCCTCCGGCGTGGCCTTCTCGGCCCGCTTCGCCCGCGAGACCCAGCTCGCCAGGGCCGTCTCGTTGATCCCCAGGTCCTCCGCGACCTCGGGGACCGGCTTCCCGGTCTCCGTCACGATGCGTACCGCCCCCCACGAAACTCCGCCGTGAACTTCCGACGCTTCTCCGCCATGACACTCGACTTCCCCTGCAGTCACGGCTCCACGCTACGAGGGGAACCTCAGCCAGACCGGCGAACGGATCGTGGAGTCCTACGGCCCAACCAGCCCGCCGTCCGCGGTGGACGCAGGGCCGATCAGGCTCGATGCAAAAGATCTTCAGCGCTCTCCTGGCGTGCCGCTCCGGCCCGGTGACCGACGGTGAATTCCTCCTGGAGCCTTCGACGGTCGATCTTGCCGTTCGCGTTGGTCGGCAGGGCGTCCACGTGCACGAAACGGCTCGGGACCATGTACGGAGCCAGTTCCTCGCGCAGCAGCTTCGTCAGCTCCGAGGTGGGGCGCCGCTCACCGGTGTGGACAGCTATCAGCCGGCCGCCGTTGGCGCCGGGCTGGTGCAGGACGACCGCCTCGGTGACGCCCGGCACCGCGCGCAGCTTCGCCTCGATCTCGGGGAGTTCGATGCGGTAGCCACGGAACTTGACCTGCTGGTCGACACGGCCCCGATGGACGAAGACCCCGTTCTCGAGGGCCACGACGTCGCCGGTGCGGTACCAGTCCTCCGGAGTCGGCGCCGGCTCTTCCATCGGGTGGAACCGGCCCTCGTTGTCGGTCGGGTCGAGGTAGCCGTCGAAGCGCTGGGGACCTCGTACACACAGCTCGTCGTCGTCCAGGAGCAGGTGTTCGAGACCGGGGTGCAGCTCCCCGATGGGCACGGTTCCGTTGGCCGTCGCCGGCCAGTCCGCCCGCTTGGGCGGCAGCACGTAGGTCGTGACCGTGACGACCGCCTCGGTCGGCCCGTACATGTTCTCGATCGTGCTGTTCGGGGCGGCGTCGGCCCAGATCGCGGCCTGCTCCAGGGTGAGCGCCTCCCCGCCGAACAGGCTGCGACGCAGGGTGGGCATGGAGCCGGGCGGCAACAGTCCGAGCCGATTCGCCAAGGTGACGAGGTACGGCACGCAGAACCAGTGGGTGATGGCTCGGGCACTGACGAAGGCCGCCGGGTCCATCAGTTCGGCGGCGCTGGGCACGACCAGGGCCGCACCGCCGCCCCAGCAGATGAACATGTCGAAGACCGACGGGTCGAAGGTCAGGTCGAAGGTCTGTGAGTACCGGCAGCCGGGCGCGCTCTCGTGCCGGGCCACGTGGTGGCGGACGTACGCCTCGGCGTTGCGGTGACGGATCGGTACGCCTTTGGGACGGCCGGTGGAGCCGGAGGTGAAGAGGATGTACGCGATGTCGTCGGCGCCGCCGACGTACCGGCCCGGCTCCGGCGCCGTGGCGGGCCCCGTGACCGTGGCGTCGGTCTCGACGAGCGCCCGGACTGAGAGCCGCTCCGCGGACGCGTTCATGGCTGCGACGACGGCCTCGTCGAGTCCGCCGTCGATGAGGAACAGCCCGAGGTCCGCCTGAACTGCGATGGACTCGACGCGCTGCCGGGGGAAGGTCGGGTTCAGCGGCACCACGGTCGCACCGCACCGCAGGATCGCCAGGTAGCCCGCGTACGCCGCGAGGCTGCGGGTGGCGACCAGGCCGACCCGGGTGCCTGGGGCGACCGCGAGCCGACCCGCGAGCCGGTCGACGAGCTCGGTGAGCTCGGCGTAGGTGAGGACGTGTTCGTCGACCTCCAGAGCCGTCGCGTCGGGATGACGGCGGGCGCTGTCCTGGAACGCCTCGTAGAGCGTGGTCATGATGATGCCGAGTCCTTCCCGATGGCGGTTTCGCGAGGCAGCAGCAGCGCCGACCACACGGAGGCGACGAACACCAGAGCGCCGAAGGCCAGCCACCCGGTGCTGCCGAGCGCGACCACCAGGACCATGGCGGTCGGGCCGATGATCTCCGTCGCCGGCGTGGAGATGTCGAAGGTCGTCAGGTACTCGGCGCGGCGGTCGGCGGGCGCCAGGTCGATGGAGATCACCCACCAACTCGAGGTGTCGGTCATCTCGCCGAAGACGGCGAGCACGGTGCCGACGAGCAGCACGACCGCCGCGGTCACCGTGCCGACGTGGGACGCGACGGCGAAGCCCGCCGCTACGCCGACGCCGGTCAGCGCGCTGCTGAGGAGCAGGAAGCGCCGTGCCGAGGCAAGGCCGGAGACACGGGCGGAGATGCCGACCTGGAAGAGAACGACGAGCAGCGTGTTGAGGCCGAGCAGGGTGCCGGCCAGCCAGGCCGGAGCGGCGGTGCGGGTGGTCACCCACAGCGGCAGACCGACGGTGAACACGGAGGTGGCGAGGATGCCGCAGACGCTGCGCAGCACGGTCAGCGTGAGGTACCGCCGGTCCTGGAAGAAGCCCCGGGTCCTGGTGCCGGGTTCGGTCGCGGACGGGGGGCTCGTCCTGATCCGGGCGACCAGCACGGCGCTGACGACGAAGGTGAGCGCGTCGAAGAGGAAGGCCACCTGGAAGGCCGTGCGGCTGCCGCCGGCGATGGCGAGCGTGGCGAGGCCGGCGGCCACGGTGAAGCCGAGGTTGCCGATCGCTCGGCGGACGCCCAGGACCTCGCCGCGGTCCTTCTCCGGCACCACATCGACGATGATGACCTGATACATCGCGTAACGCCCGGCCTCCGCCGCCCCGTTCAGCACCATGAGGATGCCGACCGGTACGACTCCGGAGGTGAACGGCAGCACCGCGATCAGCGCGCCGCGCACCAGGCTGGAGATGATGGCGTAGCGGCGGGCGCCGATGCGCGGCATCAGCCGACGGGCCGGCAGCGTGGCGAGCAATCCCGCGACGGCGGCAGCGGACAGGCACGCGGCGACCTCGGACGTGGTCAGCCCGGCGGGGCCTACCAGGTAGAGCGTCAGCAGGCCGAGCGCGATGCCGTTGCCCGAGGAGTCGATCAGCGCCTGCCAGGCCAGCAGTCGGCGGGCGCCGGGCCGGCCCAGCTCGGTGACCCAACTGGGCAGCCGCAGGCCGCCCCGGGGCGGCTCGGACGCCGGAGGGGGCTCGGCGACAGAGGTGACCTCGGTCATCTAGCCCGCCTTCCGGTCGTCGGCGATCAGGTCGGCCGTCCTGACCAGCCAGCGGGCGATGGTGACATCGTTCGGCGGCTCCAGAAGCTGAAAGTGCTCCAGCGGGACGGCCCAGCACCGCTCGGGGTCGGGGATGCCGGCCCAGACCGGGTTGGGCTCGCAGGCCGTCCAGTCCTCGCCGGCGGTCGGCGCGAGGGACTCGTCCTTGCGCGGGGTACGGAGCAGTGCCCGGCGGTCGTCGGGGTGCCGCCCGGGGACGTATCCGGTGAGGATGTCGGCGTTGGCGGCGTACACCTGCCACGCCTCCTCAACTTCGCGGGCGCCGGCGTTCTTGGGCAGCGTGGCGGCCTCGGCCGCCGCGGCGGCGATGCCCGCGAAGTCCATGGCGCCGTCGGCGTCGAGGAACACGGCCGGTTCCTGGGCGGTGATGCGCCAGCCGACCCGGACGAATATGTCGAAGGTCTCGTCGAGGGACAGTGTCAGTGAGGGGTCCTCGGGAGACGGCGGGTCGATGAGCAGCGCGGAGACCTTCTCGTGCCCGATCCGGGTGGCCAGCGCCCCGGCCACCTCGTGGGCGAAGACCCCGCCGAGCGAGTAGCCGCCGAGCACGATCTCGTCGAAGCCGGTGAGTCCCTCGGCGATCAGCGCTTCGGCAAGCCCGTCGGCGACGGCCCGCATGCCCTGGCGGGACAGGGCGGCCGGGGTCTCGCAGGCCCAGACGGCGTCGGCCAGCGGGAGGAGCCGGGTCATACGCCCGTAGCGGGTCACCGCCCCGGAGAGCGGCGGGAGGAAGCACCACAGCCGGCCGGCGTCGGCGTCGCGGAAGCGGACGACGGTGCGCCCGGTGGTGTGATGGGCGGCCGGCACGGCACTCTCGTCGATGAGCAGGGCCGTGACGAGGCCCGTGAGCCTCGGGGAGCGGTAGACGTCCTGGATACGGATCGAGCGACCGAGCTGCTCCTGGAGGTGCTCGATCAGCTCCACGGCGGCCAGCGAGTCGCCGCCGGCGTCGAAGAAGCTGATGTCCTCGGACTCGGGCTCTTCGCCGAGCACGTCGGTCCAGGCTTGCCGGACGGCCTCGGTGACGAGCTCTTCGGCCGAGGCGTTCGGGGCATGGGTGGTCAAGCGTTCCTCCAGGTGATGTGGTGATCGAGGTGCCGCTCGGCGGCGGCGAGCCGGGTGGCCAGCTCGTCGAGGTCGGCCGCTTCCAGCCAGATGTCGACGACCCTGCCGATCGAGCCGCGCCGCCAGTCGACAGAGGATCCGGGGGCGAGGACCCGGCCGGCGGCGAACACTCCGTCCATGCGGCGCAGTTCGGGCATTCCGGTGAGGGTTTCGACGGCGGTCGCGGTCATGGGCGGCTGGGCCCAGTGGACCAGGGTGACCTTCTGGGCGGGCCGGATCAGTTCCCGTACCCGTGCTGGGGCCGCACCTGCGGCGATCTCGACGGCGAGGGCCACCGGGTCGGTGACGCCGGCCTGTGGCATGAGGGCTTCGAAGGCGCCGCCGAGCCGTCCGTTGACCTCGATGACCTGGGCGCCCTCAGGGGTCAACTTGATCTCGGTGTGGGTGAGGCCGGTGGTGATGCCGAGCGCGCGAACCGCTCTGGCGGACAGGTCACGGACTTCGGCGTCGGTGGCGTCGTCCAGGGTGAGGGGGAAGACCGCGCCGCGTTCGCGGACGGGTGGCGCCATCGGGAGTTTTCCGGAGACGCCGACGCAGATGAGCTCGCCGTCGACGAGGGCGTTCTCGACGGACACATAGTCGGCGAGCCAGTCGCCGACCGAGGACTTGCCGGTGCCGATGATGGCCTCTTCGAGGACGTAGGGCTGTCGGGTGACCAGTTCGGCGGTGTGGGCCAGCAGGTCGGCGTGGCTGTCGAGGAAGAGGGTGTCACGACTGGACGCCCCGCAGTCGGGCTTGAGGACCGCCGGGTAGACGGCCTCCGCGAGGCTCGCGGGCAGCTCGCCCTCGTAGGTGAACGCGGTGGTGTCGACGTGTCCGACGCCCTCGCGGTTGAGCCGGAGCCGCTGCAGATACTTGCTGGTGAGCAGGGAGCAGACAGAGGCATCGTGGGCGCGCAGGCCGAAGTGCGCGCCGATGCGCGTCGCGAGCGGCAGCAGGGCGTCGACGAAGGTGACGACACCGACGGGCGCGAACGGCTCCAGCCTGGCCGGGAGTTCGGGGTCCTCCGGGTCGTTCCGGACTACTGGCCCGAACTGCTCCAGTACGGACAGGACGGCGGCGGACTGCGGTACAGCACCGACGACGAAGACGACTCCGCCGAAGGGTTCGGTCGCGGACGCGATCCGGCTGGGGCTGGCCGCGCCCTGCGCGTACGGAACGATGATCACTTGCTGAACCCCTCATGGTGCATGCGTGAGAGACGCCGGTTTCCCCCCGCATGCGGGGACGTACGGCGTGAGGGCGGAATGCGGTCTTCGGCCGACGGAACCGGCGGCGCTGCCGGAGCTGGCGCGAGGTCCAGGAAAGAGGGCGTGCGCGAGAGCAACGGGACGGCCCCGCATTATTGGGGAGCCGACAGATCCGTCCCGTGGTGCGGTGCAGTGGCGAGGGCCCGGTGAGGCCGACCAAGGCGCCCGGTCTGGCGCAAACGGTACTGGGGGGTGCTGGCTTGGCCAACCTATGCGCAGGCCGGACCACCGGTCAAGATCAATTCTCTGCGACCCAAGGAGTAACCGGCCTTTGCGTCTGACCCGCAAAAACGGTCACTACGGGCATTTCCGGAGGCAAATACCACCATTACCGATCAGGTGGAGGGAACCCAAGGGCATCGGGCGACGGCATAAAGAAATCCGCCCGGAGAGCTAATCGGAATACCACTCTCCGCTTTATTGATCCGAGACTCATGGGGTTCTCGTCCGGCACGTAGTGGACGCATGGCCCGACGAAGCGGCCGCGGACGCTGCGTGACTGTCACCGGGTAGCGCCGGCGCACATCGACAGGCTTGCCCCCGGGTGCATCACCAGCACTTCCTCACGTCCCGCGCCGGCAGCCACAGATATCGCGCGTCCCCGACCAGACCACTCACGCCGACCCAACGGCTCAGAACCCAAACCGTTTCGGACCAATACCGGATGCAACGGAAAGGGCCGCGTCCGCCAAGCGAAATGGATCTTGACGGGTAGTGAGTCGGCTGCATAGCGTTCACATCGCCAGCACACCTGGCATCACTTTGCGCCAGACAAGCATGGCGTCACGGCTACGCCTCAAAAGGCTCTTGCCGCCTCGGCTTCGCTTTACCGGGCAGCCGACGCCTCGAATTTGCCGTGTTTCACCCCGAGCTATTGAGGGGTGGCCAAGCAGCTTCCGACTGCCCAGCCACCCCAGTGGTGAAACGCGCACTCTGGCGAGACCTACCAATGCGAAGGAGTCCCTGTGACCACCGCACCCGCCATCCCGGGCACTGGGTGGGAGATCACTCCCGAATTCACGTTCACCGACGAGGAGTGTACCGCTCTCGAGGAAGCCCTCAGCCGGGTCACCGCCAACCCGTATCGGCTCTATGAGGCGCATCTCTTCCAGATCAACGCGCTGATCGCCGAAGGAGTCGTCCCCGAACGTTTCCGCGCCTACGTGGACTCGCTGGCGACCATCGACCGCGCCGAGCAGCCGGCCGTCGTCATCAAGAACGTGCCGTACGACCGTGAGGTACCCGTCTTCGACTTCGACGAGCCCGTCAAGTCCAAGTACGAGCTGAAGACGACCTTCATCGCCGAGGGCTTCCTCGCTCTGTTCGCCCAACTCGCGAACACCCCTGGAATCGGGTACGTCAACGTCAACGACGGTGACGTATATCAGGACATCTACCCCAAGCGGTCGATGAAGGAGAGCCAGTCCCAGAAGGCTCTGAACCGCATCTACTTCCACAAGGACCTGGCGAACCACTTCGTGAGGCCCGACCAGGTCTACATGGTCGGCATGCGCAGCAATCCGGCGAACGAGGTGTACACCTCCTTCGTTCGCAACATCGACGTCATCGCCTCCTTCACGGAGGAGGAGCTGGAGGTGCTGCGCAGCAACGAGTTCTACACACCGTTCGACGACCTGACGGTCATGGGCGGTTCGCTGGAGCTCGGCGAAGCCGACAAGCATCCGGTCATCGGCGGCGAGGACGACCTGCGGTACTTCGAGAACCGCACCGTCGGCGTGACGGACCGCGCCAAGGCCCTCGTGCCCAGGGTCAACGAGGTTCTGCACGCCCTCAAGCGCCGGGTGTTCATCGGCCCGGGCGACTTCGTCATCACCTACAACAACCACACCGTGCACGCGAAGGAGGTCGTCACCGTCGGCGACCCGGACGCGCTGCGCACTCGGTGGATCATCAAGACCGTCAACGTCGACGACCTCGAGCCGCACCGGCCCCATCTGGTCCCCGGCACGGAGCATCTGATCAACGGCTGACAGCCACCGCTCACAGCGGCCGAGCGGCCGCCACGGGCAGGGGCGAGGCCCGACACCGTCATGAACGGCGAACCTCGCCCTCCTCACCGGTGGCCGCCGGCCGCTCCCAGGTCGTACGACCGAAGGAGACAGGTCTTGCAAGGCACGAACGACAACACCACTCAAGACGGCAAGCGCCACGAGCACGTCCTGATCGTGGGTGGCGGCTCCGGCATGGGGCGCGCGCTCGCCGAGCGGCTCCTCGCGGCGGGAAACACAGTCACCCTCGTCGGGCGCTCCGCCGACAAACTCGACCGCGTCTGCGTCGAGCTGGGCGATCCGGCGGAGCTGCGCACCGTAGCGGCGGACGTGACGCGCGAGGAGGACGTGGCGAAGCTCTTCGCCACGGTCGGTGACATCCACCATCTCGTGTGCACGGCCGCCGATCTGACAGGCGCCTACGCGCCGATCTCCGCCCTCGACATCGCGGACGCGCACCGCGTCATCGACTCGAAGATCGTGGCGCCGCTGCTGCTCGCCAAGCACGGGCACACGTGCCTTCTCCCGGGCGGCTCCATCTCGTTCACCTCGGGCATCGCGGCCTACCGTCCCTCCGCGAAGGGGTCCGTCGTGGCGTCCGTGAACGGGGCGATCGAGTCCCTCGTCTACGCACTCGCGGTCGAGCTGGCGCCGATCCGCGTCAACGCCGTCTCCCCCGGCTGGGTCGACACCCCGTTCTGGGACGCCATGGCCGGCGACGGCAAGGAGGCCGTCCTGGACGGCATGGCCAAGCGTCTGCCGGTCGGCAGGGTCGGTGCCGCCGGAGACCTCGCGCAGGTCTTCGAGATGGTCATGCGCAACACGTTCATCACCGGAACGGTGGTCCACGCGGACGGCGGCCATCGCCTGATCTGATCACCGGGCTGCCCGCCCGGAGAACGGGGAGAACTCATGGCAGCAGTCAAAGAATTCGGGCACGGGTACGCGGGTGGATCCGGGTTCGCGGACGCGTACGACGTCCTGGTCGTCGGCGCGGGGGCCGTGGGCCTTGCTGCCGCCGCCGAGCTCGGCTCGCGCCGCGTCCGGTGTCTCGTCGTCGACCACGACGACCGGACCGGCGACCACTCGCCGCGCGCGAAGATCGTCAACGTCCGCACCCGGGAGCACTTCCGGCGCTGGGGCCTCGCGGACGAACTGAAGTACACCTCACCGCTGGGGTCCGACCTGCCCTCCACGGCCGTCTTCGTGACCCGGATGAACGGGCACCTGCTGGCGCGCTTCGACAACGCGATGAACGGCAGCCAGGTACCCAACAACCTGTACGCGGAGGAGGCGCAGTGGGTCCCGCAGTACGCCCTGGAGGACGTGCTGCGGCGGTACGTCACCTCGCGCCCCGGGGTGGACCTGCGGGTGGGGCACGAGTTCCTCGACGCCCGGCAGGACGACAGTGGTGTCACGGCCCGGATCCGGGCCGTCGGCACCGGGGAGACCCACGAGGTCCGCTGTCGCTTCCTGATCGGAGCCGACGGGCCGCGCAGCCGGGTGCGGGACCTCATCGGCGCCCGGATGACCGGGACTTCGTCCCTGTCGCGGAACTGCACGATCGTCTTCCGGGCGCCGGACCTGGCACACCGGCACCCGTTCGGCCGGGCCATCATGTACTGGCTGGTGAACGACGACGTCCCCGGTCTGCTCGGCCCGATGGACGACAAGGGGCTGTGGTTCTTCACCGCGACCCGGATGACGGACAACGACCTCGACGGGCTCGATCTCGTCGGGCTGATCCGTCGGACGACCGGACTGCATGACCTCGATGTCGAGATCATCGGTGCCGATCCCTGGGTCGCCCACAGCCTCCTCGCCGACTGCTACTCCCGAGGCCGGATGTTCCTCGCGGGCGACGCCTGCCATCTCAATCCGCCGCACGGCGGGTTCGGGATGAACATGGGCATCGGCGACGCCGTCGACTTGGGTTGGAAGACGGCGGCCGTGCTCCAGGGCTGGGGCGGCGAGGGACTGCTCCGCGGGTACGAGAGCGAACGCCGCCCGATCCACACCCGGTTGGTCGACGAGGCGGTCTCCTACCACAACACCTTCAACCACCAGCTCGTCCGGCCGGGCATGGAGGAGACCGGGCTCGTGGGCGAGGCGACCCGCCAGGAGGTCGGCGGCCTCATCGAACTCACCAAGATCTACGACTTCAAGTCCCTGGGCCTGGTGCTGGGTTCGGACTACCGACAGTCGCCTCTGGTGGTGTCGGACGGAAGTGCGCCGCCGCCGGTCAGCTCCCTCGTGTACACACCGTCGGCCCATCCGGGCTGCCTGGCCCCGCACTTGTGGCTGCGGGACGGCTCCTCGCTCTACGACCACTTCGGGCCGGGCCTCAGCCTCCTGGTGACCTCGGGTGACCCTGTCGACGCCGAACCGCTGCTGGCCGCCGCCCGTACGCGGGGAGTCCCGATGAGCTTGGTCGCGCCCAGAGACGTACGGCTGCCGGCGCGTTACGAGGCGCGGTACACCCTCGTCCGGCCCGACCAGCATGTGGCCTGGCGGGGCGAGACCCTGCCCGAGGACGCGTACGCGCTGCTGGACCACGTGTGCGGCAACGTCCGCCGCCGGCAGTGACGACACCTCGGCCGTCCCCCTCCCCCGTCACCACCGATCCACCGACTCACCGCTCGCGAGGAGTGTGCAAGTGTTCCGATCGTCCTTGTCCTACCTCTCCCTGAAGACTCCCGACCTCGAAGCGGCCGCCGCCTTCTACGAGAAGGCCCTCGGCATGACCCGTACCGACACCGAGGCGTCCGCACCTGTGCGGCTCGGCTTCGGCCGTGGCCACCACGCCGTCGAGCTCGTGGCGGGCAGCCCCGGCCTCGACCACTTCGCCTTCGAGGTGAGGGACGAATCGGACCTGGCCGCCCTCAGGGAACGCCTGCGGCGGGCCGGGGTCGCGATGTCCCAGCCGCCCGGGGACCGGGTCGCTCCCGGGGTGTTCGCCATCGTCGACCCGGACGGCAATCGGCTGGAGTTCCACGGCGCGATCGACCGCAGCGGCGAGCGGTCCGGCGGCCTGCGCCCGGACTGTGTCCAGCACCTTGCGCTCGCCTCGCCGGATGCCGGGCGCCTGGTCCGCTTCTACGTCGATGTCCTCGGCTTCCGCGTGTCCGACCAGATGGGCGAGGACGCGGGCTTCTGGCTGCGGTCCGCACAGGAGCACCACTCGCTGGCGATCTTCGAGCGGGAGCGGAACCACGGCCTCGACCACTACTCGTTCGACGTGGCCGGCTGGGACGCCTTCAAGGTGTGGTGCGACCACTTCTCCCGTGAGGGGGTGCCGGTGGTGTGGGGTCCAGGGCGGCACGGCGTCGGAAACAACCTCTTCATCATGTTCCACGACACCACGGGGTATCTGATCGAATTCTCGGCCGAGATGGACCTTTTCCCCGACGACAGCACCGCGGAGCCGGGCCAGTGGGACGACTATGGTCTCGCGGCGAGCCTGTGGGGCCCGGTCCCGGACTTCCGAAACCGACAGGCGGAGGTCGTCGCCGACTTCTCCGCCCAGCGCTGAGCACGCCGATGGGAGACCGACACGTGCGGGACGGGGACGAGAAGCAGACAGGCCCGGGGCGGTACGAGGGCGGTGCCGGAGAGCCGATCGCCGTCATCGGCATGGGCTGCCGCTTCGCCGGTGGGGTGAACTCGCCCGAGGCGTACTGGCGGATGCTGATGGAGGGGCAGGACGCGATCGGCGCGGTGCCGCCGGAACGGTGGGCCTCGTACGCCGAGGTTTCGCCACAGCACGCGGCGGCACTGCGGCGGGTGACGCGGCACGGTGGATTCCTCGACGACATCGAGGGGTTCGACGCCGAGTTCTTCGGAATCACCCCGCGCGAGGCCGAGTTGATGGACCCTCAGCAGCGGATCGTTCTGGAGGTGTCCTGGGAGGCGCTGGAACACGCCGGCATCCCCCCGCACACCCTCGCGGGCGGAGACACCGCCGTCTTCGTCGGCGTCGGCTCCGACGACTACGGGCGCCGCATGCTGGAGGACCTTCCCGGCATCGAGGCGTGGACGGGGATCGGCGCCGCCTACTGCGCGGTCGCCAACCGGGTCTCACACGCCCTGGACCTGCGTGGGCCGAGCCTCGCCGTCGACACCGCCTGCTCCGCCTCCCTCGTCTCCATCCACCTGGCCGTGCAGGCGCTGCGCCTGGGCGAGTGCCCCGTCGCGCTCGCGGGCGGCGTCAACATCATGGCGGCGCCGGGCCTGACTCTGGTTCTCGACGCCGCCGGAGCCGTCGCGCCGGACGGGCGCAGCAAGTCCTTCGACGCCGCCGCCGACGGCTACGGCCGGGGCGAGGGCGCCGGGGTCGTCGTCCTCAAGCGCCTCGTGGACGCCCGGCGCGACGGTGACCGGGTCCTCGCCGTCATCCGAGGCAGCGCCGTCCACCAGGACGGACGGACCAACGGCATCATGGCACCGAGCACCGAGGCCCAGGCGCATCTGCTGCGTCGCGCGTACCGCAATGCGGGTGTGGACCCGCTGACCGTCGACTACGTCGAGGCACACGGCACCGGCACTCGGGCGGGCGACCCCGTCGAGACCGCGGCGATGGGAGAGGTCTTCGGGGCCGGGCGTCCTGCCGACCGACCGTGCCTGATCGGTTCGGTGAAGCCGAACATCGGGCACTTGGAGGCGGGTGCGGGGGTCGCCGGACTCATCAAGGCGGTGCTGGCCCTCCACTACGGGCACCTGCCGCCGCAGGCGAACTTCAGCACACCGAACCCGGCGATCCCCTGGGACCGAATGGGACTGCGGGTGGTGGCCGAGCCGACTCCCTGGCCCGCCGGTGACCGACCGCGCCGGGCCGGGGTGTCCGGCTACGGCTACGGCGGCACGATCGGGCACATCGTCCTGGAGGATGCCCCCGAGCCGGACCCCGGGTCTGAAGCGGTCTCCGAACCGCACCGGGCTGGGCAGGCGGCGGAGTGCGCAGCGCCGCGCGTGTTCCCGCTCGGGGCCGCCGGCCTGCCGGGGTTACGCGCGGGCGCCGCCGCTCTCGCCGACTGGCTGTCCGCCGAGGGCGCCGACACGCCCCTCGACGACGTCGTGCGGACGCTCACCGTGCACCGCGACCCGGCGCCGGCACGGGCCGCCGTCACGGCCACCGACCGTGAGCAACTTATGGCACGGCTCAGGGCGTTCGCGGTGTCGGAGGACGATCTGCCCACGGAGGGCGTCGAGTCGGCACGAGTGCTGCCCGACGCGGGTCGGGGCGCGGTGTGGGTGTTCTCCGGGCACGGCTCGCAATGGGTCGGCATGGGACGTGAACTCCTTGCCGAGGAGTCGGCGTTCGCGAAGGTCATGGACGAGATCGAGCCGGTGTTCCTGGACGAGATCGGTTTCTCACCCCGTCGGGCCCTGCAGGATGGCGATCTCCACGAAGTGGACCGGATCCAGCCGGTGATCTTCGCGATGCAGGTTGCCCTCGCGGCCGTGTGGCGGGAGCGCGGCCTCGCTCCGGCGGCCGTCATCGGGCACTCGGTCGGCGAGATCGCGGCAGCCGTCGTCGCCGGGGTGCTGGAGCTCGCCGACGGCGCCCGTCTGGTCTGCCGCCGCTCCGCGCTGCTGCGCCGGGTCGCCGGCCGAGGTGCGATGATCATGGTGGGGCTGCCCTTCGACGATGTCGCCCGACAGCTCGCGGGCCGCGCTGACGCGACGGCAGCGATCGCCGCCTCCCCGCTGTCGACCGTTGTGGCGGGCGACATCGCGGCGGTGGAGGAGCTTGCCGCGCGCTGGCGGGACTCGTCGCTGTCCGTGCACCGCGTCGCCTCCGATGTCGCTTTCCACAGCGCCCACATGGACCCTCTGTTGGCAGAACTCCGTGACGCTGCCACGGGCCTGACTCCGAGTCGGCCCCGTGTCCCGCTCTACAGCACGGCGTTGGCGGACCCACGCGACAGCGCGCTGCGCGACGGGGCGTACTGGGCGGCCAACCTCCGCGAGCCGGTGCGTTTCGCGCAGGCGGTCGCCGCCGCCGTCGAGGACGGACACCGCGCCTTCGTCGAGGTGTCCGGGCACCCCGTGGTAGCCCATTCCCTCGCGGAGACCCTTGCCGAGCGGGGCATCGAGGACGCCGTCGTCGCGCACACGCTGCGCAGAGGCCGGGCCGAGCGGGAGACCCTCCTCGGCAACCTGGCGCTCCTGCACTGCCACGGCGTCCCGGTCGACTGGGCCGGCGTCACCCCGGGGCGGGCTGCGGACCTGCCGCGCACCGTCTGGCAGCACCGGCGGTTCTGGTACGAGTCGACGCGCGGCCCCGCCGTGACCGGCACCGCGCACGACGTGGCCGGGCACACTCTGCTCGGCGGCCGGGTCGATGTGCTCGGCAGCACTCCGGCGCGGCTGTGGCGGACCTTCCTGGACGCGTCCTGCCGCCCGTACCCGGGTGACCACCCGGTCCAGGGCGTCGAGATCGTCCCGGCGACGGTGCTCCTGAACACTTTCCTCACCGCCGCCACGGACGGGCGCGAGCCGCCCGGCCTGGCTGATGTGACGCTGCGCGTGCCGGTGGCGGTCAGCACACCGCGCGAGCTCCAGGTGGTCCTCCAGGAGGGCACCATACGGCTGACTTCACGCATCCTGGCGCGAGACGCGGCTGCCGGGGAGCCGGACACAGACGTCTCCTGGCTCACCCACACCACCGCTGTCGTGTCCCCGGGCACGCGGGTCGAGGACCGAGTCCTGGACGTCACGGCGCTGCGGGGACGCTGTGCGGAGCGGTTGGACGTCGGCTTCGTCGTCGAGCGGCTCGCCTCCGTGGGCGTAGCGGCCATGGGATTCCCTTGGGTAATAAGGGAGTTGAGGCGGACAGACGGGGAGCTGTTCGCGGAGGTCTCCGCGAGCCCCGACGACACACCGCCCACCTCGTGGGGTTCGGTGCTCGATGCCGCGCTGTCGATCGCGTCCGTGGTCTTCCCCGGGGAGCCGGTGCTGCGGATGCCGGCGCACATCCGTGAGGTCGCCGTACACGGCGGATGCCCCGCGCGGGTCCTGCTGCACGTGCGGACCGGCGACGGCACATCGGCGGCAGACACCGTCGACGTGACCGTGGCAGATCTGGACGGGCGGCCGGTGGCCCGGCTGGCCGGGCTGCACTACGGCCTGCTGGAGGGCGACCCGGGGACGACGGCCAGTCCGCGCCGCCTGGTCAGCGAGCCGGCCTGGCGCTCGCTCGCCCTGCCGGAGGCGCCCACCAACAGGTCCGCCCCCGCCACCTCGGCCGTCGTGGTCGGCGACCCGACGGCGGGACCACAGCTCGCCGCCGCACTCACCGAGGCGGGCCTGCCGTGTACGGCGATCGGCACATCGCAGGAGCTGGACGTCCCTCTGTCCCCTGGCACAGCCGTGATCGTGGTGCCGGGCGGAACGCCGGAGGTCGGTGACGTGCCGGTGGCGGCGACCGAGGGCGCCTGGCTAATGACCCAGGCGGTACGGCGTCTCGCGTCGACGGCACCGTCGCTACGGCTGAGCCTGTGGTGCGTGACGCGGGGCGTCCGCGAGGCTCGCACACCGAACGCCCTGGCGGACGCGCCACTATGGGGCCTGGGCCGGGTCGTGGGCGGCGAGCACCCCGAGCTGTGGGGCGGCGTCCTGGACCTGCCGGAGCAGCCGACACCGGAGACGTGGACAGCACTGGCCGAAGCGGTCCGCGCGCTGCCCGGCGAGGACGTAATCGCCCTGCCTGGAGGGGCAGTAAACGCACCACCCGGCACTCACGCTTCCCCTCCGCGCGGCAGTGGCGCCGAAGTACCCCGTCTCGTGCCGGTCGAGCGGGAGCCGGTACGCCCGGCGCTCGCCTGCCGGCCCGACGGCACGTATCTCATCACCGGCGGGCTCGGTGTCCTGGGCCTGGAGGTGGCAGCATGGCTGGCCGGCCGGGGTGCCCGGCGGCTCGTACTGGCGAGCCGGCACGGTCTGCCGCCCCGACAGTCCTGGGCGGCGCAGACCGACCCGAGGGTGCTGCGGCGGATCGATGCCGTCCGGGCCCTTGAGTCCCTGGGCGTCGGCGTACACGTCGTGGCCGTCGACGTCGGCGACCCAGCGGCGCTGGCCTCCGCGTTGGCCCCAGAGGCACTGGACCTGCCGCCGATACGGGGTGTGGTCCACGCCGCCGGAGTGCTGGACGACCGGCTCGTCAGCGCGGTGGACGAGGAGTCCCTCGCCCGGGTCATGCGACCAAAGGTCGAAGGGGCCCTGGCTCTGCATCAGTTGTTCCCGCCGGGCAGCGTGGACTTCTTCACCCTGTTCTCCTCGTGCGGCCAGCTTCTCGGCATCACCGGACAGGGCAGCTACGCCTCCGGCAACGCTTTCCTGGACGCCCTCGCCGCACACCGCGCAGCGCAGGGCGACGCCGGCACGGTGAGCATCGCATGGACTTCATGGCGGGGTCTCGGCATGTCGACGTCTTCGCAGGTCATCGACGCCGAGCTCGCGGCACGCGGCACGGCGGACATTTCGGCCGCCGAGGCCTTCCGCAGCTGGGAGTTCATCTCCCGGCACGCCGCTCCGTACTTCGTGGTGCTGCGCGGCAACAGAGCGGAGGCCCCGCTCGTCCGCGTACCGCTCCTGGAGGAACTCGCCGCCCGGACACCGGATTCGGCATCAGAGGAAGGCACGCAGCCGGCGTGGGCTTCGCTGCCCCCGCAGGAGCTTGTGGCCCTTGTGGAGGCGGAGGTGCGCGAGTCGGTCGCGGCGGAGCTGAAGTGGTCTCCGTCCGAACTCGACGCGCGGCGGCCGTTGATGGAGATGGGCCTGGACTCGGTGATGGCCCTGGTCATCAGACGCCGGCTGGAGAAGCGGTTCCGGCTGGCCCTGCCGACGACGCTTCTGTGGGACCACCCCACGATGGCGGCGATCGCCGGCTACCTGGCGGAGCGCCTGACGGCCTGACCGTCTGCCGGGTCGGCCCGGGGGCCGACCCGGCGGTTCCACCTGCCCTCTGAAGTCCTGAAGCCCTGAAGCCCTGAAGGAAGAAATGCCCCAAGAAGCCTCGCCGCGCCGGTCGCGGGTCCGCATGCCGATGTCTGATCTGCACGGCTCAGTCGCCGATCCCGCTCTGACCTCGATGACCCTCCTGAACGAGATAGCGGGCCGTTTCCCCGACGCTGTCTCGTTCGCCGCCGGACGCCCCTACGAGGGCTTCTACGCTCTGGACGACCTGCCGCGTTATCTGTCGGCGTTCGCCGCACACCTGGAGCGGGAACATTCCCTGTCCCCCGCCCAGGTACGGCGGACCTTCTTCCAGTACGGGCGTACGAAGGGCGTGATCCACGACCTGATCGCCCGCCATCTCGAACTCGACGAGGGCTTGGAGGTGGACCCGGAGTCCGTCGTGGTGACCACGGGCTGCCAGGAGGCGATGGTCTTGGTGCTGCGCGCCCTGCATCGTGACCCGCGTGACCTGGTGCTGGCGGCGACACCGTCGTACGTGGGTTTTATCGGCGCGGCCCGGGTCGCCGGCATGCCGGTGCGCGGGGTGGCCGAGGGGACGGACGGCATCGATCTGGCGTCCCTGCGTCGGCAGATCGGGGCGGCGCGGGCGGAGGGGCTGCGGCCCCGGGCGGTGTACGTCGTCCCGGACTTCGCGAACCCCAGCGGCGTCAGCATGCCGGTCCCGGCGCGGCGGGCGCTGCTGGAGCTGGCGGCGCGGGAGGACGTGCTGCTGCTGGAGGACAACCCGTACTCGATGTTCCGTCTCGACGGTGAGCGGCCACCGACGCTGAGGTCTTTGGACGCCGAGGGCCGGGTGGTCTATCTGGGGTCGTTCGCCAAGAGTGCGTTCGCGGGGGCGCGGGTCGGTTACGTGGTCGCGGACCAGGTGGTGGTCGGCGTGGACGGGCGGGAGAGCCTGTTCGCCGACGAACTGGCGAAGCTGAAGAGCATGGTCACGCTGAACACCTCGACCGTGGCGCAGGCCGTGATAGGCGGCTTCCTGGTCGAGAACGGCTGCAACGTCGTCACCGCCACCACCCGTGAGGCGGCGGTGTACCGACGGAACCTACGGGCGGTGCTGGAGGGCCTGGAGAGCCGGTTCGGGCCCTCCTGGCCCCACCACGGGGCAGTCCGCTGGAACACGCCCCGGGGCGGCATGTTCGTCGTCGTGACACTCCCCTTCCCCGCCGACGACGCGACCCTGGAGTACTCGGCCAGACGCTTCGGAGTGCTGTGGACACCGATGCACCACTTCTACGACGGAGCGGGAGGCCTGACGCAGGTCCGCCTGTCCTTCAGTGTCCTCACCCCCGAGGAGATCTTCCTGGGCCTCGACCGCCTGGCCAAACTGGTCGACGACCTCCGCTGACGCGCCGCCCTGGGACGTCCCCTCGTGAGTGCAGTCGCTGGAGCAAGCAGCGCAGGGCCGAGGACGACGGGGACCGGACCGGCCTCGGTCAGTGCGGCCAGGACGTACCCGCCCGAGTCCGGCGGTGCCCATGGTCTGGTGGTCTGGCCTGGGCGGGCCGGGCTGCTCGAACAACATCACCCTCCTGCCGCCCCGCCTCGGCTTGATCTTTAAGAAGCGCGCTCGACTCCGACACGGTCCAGGCCCCAAAGCGGCACCGAGCCCAGCAGGACAAGGGTCGTAAGGAGTGGGAGAACGCCTGGGTGGAGCCCGGCCGCGTCTTCACCAAGGAGAACGGCGAGCTGCTCCATCCCGCCAACGTCACACGGCGGTTCATCGAGTTGTACGAGGAGATCGACCTCCCGCCGGTCCGACTCCATGACCTCCGCCACGGCGCGGCAACCCTTGCCCGCGCGGCCGGGGCCGACCTGAAGAACATCCAGGAGATGCTCGGCCACTCCTCGATCACCATCACGGCCGACACGTACACGAGTCTGCTCACGGAAGCGGACCTGGCGATCGCGGAGGCCGTAGCCCGGCTCGTACCGCGCGCCCGCGCGACCGCCAAGAACACCGCTCCCGAAGCGGAGCCGGAACCCGATGACGCGGGGAAGCCCGCTCCGGAGTCCGTGCCGGATGATGCTGATCCATTGGGAGATACTTCGGAGATCAACTCTCCGTCCGCTCACGCACCGCTGACGCAAACGGCCCCGGACGAGTCGTCCGAGGCCGAATATTTCGTTGTTTTGCTGGTCAGCCCGGCGCGAGCTTCCGTCCTCGCCTGATCATTCCCTGTCTTTACGCGACCTTCCGTTCCCATGACGTTCCCATGTGGGTCCCTCCGGTGCCTCTGGGAGCGAGGCCGGGGCAGTTGCTTGAGGCCGGCTGGGGTTTTCCCTGGTAGGGCTGTGACCTGCGAAGGTGCGGGGCTCGGTGTATCTGGCCAGGGGAAAAGCTCCTCCGTGGTTCTCACGGGTTCACGGTGCTTCCCGTCCGCATGTGTGCTGAATACGTGCGCTGGAGCCGGCGATCGGCCGGAGTGCGATGCGGGTGTCTCGTCAGACCTTCTCGACTCGCACAGAGTGGCCCGCGAGGAGTTGATTCATGTCGTCGGTGTCGGAGGTGAAGACGGTTGCCTCGGCTCCCCGTGCGGCTTCCCGCCCGGCCACAGCCGCCAGAACGGCGTCGATGGCGTACTTGTGCCCATGCAGCCCGGCAGCCTTCAGCATGTCGCGCGCCATGGCGATCACCTGGTCGTCCGTGTGCACGATGCGGATCCGGGACAGCGTCCAGTTCCACAGTGCCTGCCTCGATGTCTCGCGAGGGTCCCATGCCTCCAAGGTCGTGAGTGCCGAGGTGACAATGGGGATGTCGAGCCGTGGAGCCGTCTTGATCAGCGCAGCCAGCTCGCGATCGCCCTGAACTGCTTTGGAGAGAGCCTCGCAGTCGAACACGAAGACGCGCTGTCGCGGCCGGGGTGGCTTCGCTCGAGGCGCGCGGCTCACGCGGCTTCGTCCGAATGCGACCGCTGCTCGTCATGCCAGCCGTCAATGGCGGCGATGCGGTCCAGCGCTGCTTGCTGCTCGTCGTCCGTCACGGCACCGTGCTCTTCTTCGAGACGTTCGGCCAACTCGTGAAGCCGGTCCATGGCGTCCTGATGAGCGGCAGCGGCCGCGATGTAGCCGGATACGCCTCGTGCGTCGACGCGCTCCTTGATCGATTCCACCAGCTCTTCCGGGACGGTGATGGTGATCTTCCGGG
The DNA here is from genome assembly GCF_040630255.1 of Streptomyces sp. NPDC005820. Lineage (NCBI taxonomy): Bacteria > Bacillati > Actinomycetota > Actinomycetes > Kitasatosporales > Streptomycetaceae > Streptomyces > Streptomyces sp. NPDC005820. The sequence goes on along the minus strand of NZ_JBEXXE010000002.1, from coordinate 384,426 downwards.
TTGCCATACTTTAAGTATGCCAGGTTCGCGTGTGTGTGAGGAGGCGCATTCCGGATGAGGGCGCCCCGCCCGGGCCGATGCCATGGCGGTGTTCGCTGGTCCGCCCCCGGCTAGGACACACAGGAAGGCAGTGAACCAGCGCCGCCCACTTCATCGGCCGCAGCAGTCACATCCGGGGCGGCAACCAGGATTCGCCCTGGCTCTTCCCCGGCCGCCCTAGGGCTTGTCGTTTGGATCATGCCGCGCGTCGCGGGGTGTGGCACGCGCGTCTGCGGCGTTGTCGTCGGTTGACGGCTCCCCCACTCTGGCTGCGCTCGAGCGGGGGGACCCCCATCGCGTCGCCGCCCTCCTCCGCCTTGCAGCCGCACGCACCACACCCCGCTCGGGTCGGCCGAGGGGCCACGTCGGTTCAGCCGACCTGATCCAAACGACAGGCCCTAGCCAGCCGATGAACCCGGTCACCCTGCGCGACGCGCTGCAGAAACTCGCGTCCCGGCCGAAAAGGGCCGCACCTCGGCCATCCGCCAGGTGGTGAGCGCCGGGTAGAACGTCCTCGGGGGCGACGGTGATGCCGATGCGTGCAGGATGTCTGCCATTTTCGATGTCTCCTTCCGCGAGAGGCGGGCTGGTCGGCCCTGCCCGCGCCGGATCGCCTCGGCGATCCGCTTGACGCGGTGCAGTCGGGCGTCCCAAGCGGCCCCGACCGAGGACAGTTGCGCGACGGCGCGGGCGAGCTGGGTCTCGTCCACCTCGTAGCGGCGCTCGCGCCCGGAGGGCGTGGCGTGGACAAATCCGACGTGGTCGAGCACACCGAGGTGCTTGGCCACCGCCTGGCGGGTCACGGGGAGGTGCTCGCTGAGCGTGGTGGCGGTTCCGCCGTTCTCGGCGAGCAGCAGATCGAGCATCTGTCGACGTATCGGGTCTCCGACGGCCGACCACAGCTCGTCGTCGACGACGGTGATGCTCATCGCGTCGCCACCTTTAGGAGTTCGATCGGATCCTGCTCCGGTTGCGGCCGTCGACTGAAGCGACGGCCGGACAGAGACGCTGGTGTACGCCTCCGTCCGGCGGCGTTGATGTCAGCCGTGGATGTCAGAAGCCTTCGGATCCGTAGCTTTGGGGCTGGCCTTCCCCCCGGGCGATCGCGATGCCGGCCGGGTTGGTACCGACGGAAATGGGGCTGCCTACGACGGTGTTGGTGGTGGTGTCGATCACCGACACATTGTTCGAGTTGAAGTTGGTGACGTAGGCGCGTCGGCCGTTCGGGGTGATCGCGACACCGAGCGGGCGGGTGCCGACGGGGATGGTGCCTACGACGGTGTTGGTGGTGGTGTCGATCACCGAGATGTCGTTCGAGGCGTCGTTGGCGACGTAGGCGCGTCGGCCGTTCGGGGTGATCGCGATACCGAACGGGTGGGTGCCGACGGGGATGGTGCCTGCGACGGTGTTGGTGGTGGTGTCGATCACCGAGACGTCGTTCGAGGTGTAGTCGGTGACGTAGGCGCGTCGGCCGTTCGGGGTGATCGCGATACCGCCCGGGGCGGTGTCGACGGGGATGGTGCCTGCGACGGTGTTGGTGGTGGTGTCGATCACCGACACACTGTCCGAGCCGTTGTTGGCGACGTAGGCGCGTCGGCCGTTCGGGGTGATCGCGACACCGACCGGCATGGTGTCGACGGGGATGGTGCCTACGACGGTGTTGGTGGTGGTGTCGATCACCGACACATTGTTGGAGGCGCGGTTGGTGACGTAGGCGCGCCGGCCGTTCGGGGTGATCGCCACACCCTCCGGGCCGTTGCCGACGGGGATGGTGCCTGCGACGGTGTTGGTGGTGGTGTCGATCACCGACACACTGTTCGAGTCGCGGTTGGTGACGTAGGTGCGCCGGCCGTTCGGGGTGATCGCCACAGCCGCTGGGCCGTTGCCGACGGGGATGGTGCCTGCGACGGTGTTGGTGGTGGTGTCGATCACCGACACGCTGCTCGAGCCGTTGTTGGCGACGTACGCGTTGGGGGATGGGTCGGCCCAGGCCGGGGATGAGAAGACGGCCGGCAGGGCCAGTCCCGCCAGCGCGGCCAGCCCCGCCACGCATACCCGCAGCCGCGCCCAGGGCCCGCTCCCCTCCAGTCTCGGACCGCGACGTGCAGGTGTACCTGTCGGGTCGGTCGGATCGGCTAGATGCATCGCTCTCTCCTTGCAATCGGCGCCACGGACCTGTGACCCCAACAGCGAACGGGGATGCTCTGGGGATCAGAAGGACCGCGAACTGGGGTAATCGAAACAAATCACATATATTGCGCGTCCTTACGAGAAGTCAGCGAGGCGCGCCCGGCTGCGGCCGTATGAGGTCCAGGTGCGGGGCGCTGCCGGTCGGGGGTGGCCCTTGCCCACGCGGATCGCCATCAGGTCGATCACAGGGAACTTTCGACGTCGCTCAATCCGTGCTGTGTCCCGCTCGGCTCTGCCAGGGGCGATGGTGGTACGGGATGGGAGCACCCCGCGCACGCCACTACGGACCCCGCAGTCGGGAGCGGCGTCCCCTTCATCCCGGTGCCCGCCGATCCCCCGCCGGAGGCATCGTTCCGACCGTGGCCTTGCCCGTCCCGGTCTCGGCTCAGGGCCGTACCTCGCTGCGGCCCCGGGGCCGGCCCGCGCCTTGCGCGGGCTCTTGATGATCCGTAAGGAGCGGGGTGACGTGGGCTCTTGGCGGACTTTGCGGCAAGGGCGTGTTCACAACAAAGGGCCAGTTCGCGAGGATCATCCCTGCGAACCGGCCCTTCATCGTGTGCCCCCGGCAGGATTCGAACCTGCGACACCCGCTTTAGGAGTTCGATCCATCTGGCCTCAGGGACCTCAGACGCTCGGGGTGTGAGGCCGCCACGGGTTGCCCAAGGCCCCTGCTGTCTGCCGCCGTTGATGTCAGTTGTGGATGTCAGGAGGGGGGATCGCCGGGGTGTCAGAGATCTGTCGCGCCAACTCCTCGATCACCTGCGGGATGACACGCTGAGCGTCCTCGTCTTGCAGCGCTTCGACAAGCGCCTGATGGACTGCCGCATAGGGTTGCCCGGCGTGCGAGGCTCGGGTCCGGTCGACAGCCCGCTCGATCTTCGCCATGTGGGCTGCCACGATCGGCATCGCCTTCTCGTACTCGCTGGGGTCCGTGGCCATGGGCTCAGCCGATCAGGGCGGGCCGGTGAGGTCAAGGCCGGCGGTAGGCCATCAGCTTGGGAAGCTTGGGTCTTTTGGCGGCGGTCGCTGCGCTGACCTGCAACGGAGTGGTGTTGGAGCCCGCTCGACCCCGGGGCCCGTCCCCGCTGTTCCCCGTGGTTCCCCACTGGATCTGGCACGCATCTGGCACGCCCGACCTTGTTCAGCTACGGGCTTCCTCTACTCAAGGGTCAGAAGGCGGCGCAGGGCCTTGTGTTCAGGGTGCGACGTTAGCTTCTCTCCAGTCGCACCGTGGGGCATGCTGTTCGCCATGTCAATGGCCACACGCACTCATGCGCAAACCCACCAGGCTGGGCGTCACCTCGCTGTCGCCGAGGCTCTCTTGCGAGGGCTGCCGGCCAAGCTGAAGGGCGCTCAGACCTACGTCGAGATTGGCGAGCACACCGCACAAGTGATGGTTGCCACCAAGGGCGCGTGGATGATTGCGGATATCGAGAAGTTCACAGCTCTGACCTGTAGCCGAGTCATCCTGGTCCACATCACAGAGGACGGCCATGACTTCTACGTCGCTGACGGTGCCACGCTGCGCGCTGAAGTACACGCCCGTCATAAGCGGTTCCTGGAGCAAGTAGGAGGTGTGCGCCCTCGAAACCCCGATTCGAGGAACACCGTCATAAAGCCCGAGGACGTCACCGCTTGGCGGGACCAGTGGCGGCTTCTGACCTAGCCCGGCCTTGGCCTCCGTGAAATTTCTTCGTCCCTGTCACCTGAACTATACGAACGAGACCCCAAAAACAGAGCCCCGAGACATGCCAATGAGCCTCTCATATATATCAAGAGCTTGAGCGTCGGTCAGTGTGCAGAGGTAATCACATACTGCGCGATTGACCATCGCATTCCTATTTCCCTGCCAGCCCGCCTGCAGGTCTCGTCGCGCTGCTTCGTAGAAGTCAAAGAGGGCATGAGGGATGCGCGGGCTCTGTTCTTCTCTGCACAGCCAGTCCCGCAGTGTTTTATACAGTTCGGTAACTACCTTCTTCTGCCCTTCCTGAACAAGAGCAAGTGCGGGGTTGTGGATCACGTAGAACCAAGTCAGCTCTTTCAGGGCCTCGACCTCATATTGCTGACGCTCTTTTATTCGAACATACGGGAAATCGTCCTGCGCTACAGCGCCAGAAACATAATCGCGCAGGCGCGTAGAAGTGACCTCGTACAAGATTTCACGATCACGCGATGTGTCGGAGAAAGGGTGCTTAAATGGTAGTGAGTCCACTACGTCTCGAAGCGCAGACTGGAACTTTCCCTCATTAAAGCCTTCATTAAGGGATTTTGTGAGGCGTGCCACCCCGTGGGCTACGATTCTCCCAAAGTCATCTTCGATTTGATGCAGTGGTATGAGTCCGGCGCGGAAGTAATCCTCTACATCGTGTATCGCATAGCTGACGTCATCGGCCCAGTCGACGAGAATGGCTGCGGCGCACCGACTAGCATCTCTTTCTTCCCCTGATGGGCTTCGCACCCAACCGAAAATCTTTGCTTCACTCTCATAGTAGCCCCACTTATTGCCATATTCGCGGTCGGTCCATTCTCGCCCCGTTTTTACTCCGCGCTGCGGCACTTCTTTCCTTTTTCGTGGATATTTAAGGATCGCGTCAAGAGAGCCACGCGTTAGGTTAAGTCCTTCTGAGCCCGTTTCTCGGGCGGACAGCTTGGTGACGATTCTGAAGGTTTGCGCATTGCCTTCAAAACCCTCAAGGCCATCGACGGCCGACATCAGCTCGTCTAGGACCGTCTCGGCAGCATGACCAAATGGCGGGTGGCCGAGGTCGTGTGCCAAGCCCGCAGTTTCGACCACCACCGGGTCGATATATTTTCCAAGATCCGGATTACCGTCATCGGGGTCGTTTAGAACCCTATCTGCCAACCGGCGTCCGACTTGTGAAACCTTCAGGCTGTGCGTCAACCTATTGTGAAGGAGACGCTGCTCTGTCGCCGGGGCAACTTGTGTCACTCCTGCCAGCCTGCGGCAGGCCGTGGAGTAGAAGATGCTGTCCAGATCCTCAGCGAAAGGGTTCGCGTAATCGCCTTTTACCTGCTTACTGGCGTACCTACGAGCCGTTGGATCCACGCCGTTGGTCATTTTGGGCTCCCACAAATTATCCTTGGTTCAAGGCCGTGGGGTTCGAAGTTTACGTTGGGATGAGATTGCGTTCCTCTTCGTCGAAGGATATCTCCCCAACGCTCAGCAAGTGCCAAATAGCCTGCCGTATAGGCCATTTTTCGAGCCCAGTGTGCTCCATCGTCAGTTTCTCAAGCTGCGAGAAAGGAATGGGGGCTGAGAGGATGGGAAGTATTTCCCGCAACGCACTCCGGGCTTGTTCGAACTGCTGCAACTCACGCTGTTCTTGAGCCCTCCGATCGGAGGTGGCGGACATGATGTCCCTTCATGAACGGGGCGCAGCTGACCCTCCTTTAGTGTGCGACTCTTCTGGCCGGTACGCGAGTCAGAGGAGGATGGTTGGGTGCACAAGTGAAGGCGCAGTGCGCGATTTCTTGCAAACTTTTAGCCGCAGCCACCATGAATGATCTATATTCCAAGGTCATCTTGGTGGAACGGCTAATCTAATGAGGCTGCATCCTTGCCGAGGTGAAGTCGCATGTAAAGAGCTGAGCGATGGTGAGGAACAACACTCTCCTTGGAGTAGGCCGAGCTCTGCGACGAAGGGGTTTCTGTTCGGGCATGGCCTCCGCGTGTATCTCCTACTCATGATCGTCGAACGGTCTCGCCATGCGGGACCGGGAGCTGTGGTGGCCGTGGGTGCGGACCCAGCCGGCGGTCGGTACTCGGCTTGGGGATCTCAGGTGATCAGTGGACCGGAGCTGGTCTGACCTGGGGGAGAGCGGGTGTTAGCGTCTGCTTGATTGGTGAGCTGGCACCCGCTGCTTCCTGCGGTTCCCTGCATGATCTGTCCATGTTTGCACCGGCACGGCTGTCTGATCTGTGTGCCCGCCGTGTGGCTGGTCCTGCTGGTGCTGCATCGATCGGCCTGGCGCGTCCTTGGCCGCCCGCCAACAGCCCAGCAGGCGATCTTGTTCCGCGAGACTGGCCTGCTGAGCAGGGTCCTGTGCTGGCCGCGATGATCGGTGACAGTTGCCGGGCATCGTCACGGACCACTATGGGGAAGAAGTCCGGCGCCGCGAAATTATTCAAATGCCTGCGTGATGAGCGATGCAAGTGCCACACTCGGTGTGTGCTAATTGTGAATCAAAGTACCGACCAGCATACATTTTGGTCGTCGATCACCGCAGCTGCTATCGTCGCATTTTTCGCCTTGGTTCTAACGGTCCTCACGTTCTGGTGGCAAAATCTGCGGCGCGGCCGACTTCAGACATGGGAGCCACATTCTTTCGCTGCCCACCTCTCACGAAGCGAAGCCGAATACAGATTCCCTCTCGTTCTCCACAACACCGGCGCTGTACCCATCGTCGTACAAGACCTTCGGATGAGCTTTCCGGACGAGCCCGATTCAGTCCTCCCACTCCCCTGGAGGTCATCCTGGCCAGAGCTGAGTCCTGCGACGTCTGTCTCCGAGTCAAAGCTGCCCGCCGGCTTCGCCGTAGCGGGTAGGGAAGTCGAGCAGGTCTACATCGAGTTTGGCGGCCCTTTCCCCGGGTTTATTCCACAAGCCCGCGAATACACCGTTCTACTTGAAGTGCTCCTCGGCCACAAGAAAGGGTGGGAGCCCCTCATCCAGTTCCAGCTTCGGGCCGGACGAATCGTCGTCCCCCATCGATACATGGCCTACAGCAACTCGCCTCAGAAGCAAACTGATGGCGATAGGGCAAAAGCGGATGCTGCACTGGCCAAGCTACTTAAAAGTCTCAACGAGCAACAAAGCAAACCCGACGAAGCCACGAACGAGCTGCCCTAGTCCACGCGGTCGGCGTAGCGACTTTGGCCGGGAGCTGCTTTTCCGCCCCGTAGACGGCCCCGGAAGCTCCTCGCGGGCCTTCGGCCGACACACGAGGTGAGCTGTGTGCGGCGTATCGGCAGGCTGGTGTGTGGCGTATCGACAGGCTGTGGTCGACGTATCACGGTCCCGCGCCGACGCCGTCGCCGCGCACCTGGAAGTCCACTCACCGCCGAGCCGACCGGAGATGTCAAAGACCCCCAGTCGATACCGACTGGGGGTCTTTTCGCTGGTGGGGCTAACAGGATTTGAACCTGTGGCCTCATCCTTATCAGGTCGATCCTGCGGGACTCCTGGACCTGCATAGCAGCCGCTACGCCCGCTTGGACTGGCCGTTGCGGTCCGCGCCAATCCGGAGTCGTTCGCCGCTGTTGGTGTCAGTCGTTGATGTCAGACATCAGTGGCTGCTTGACACTCTGACCAGTGGAGAGTAGCCCCTAGGCCCGAATCATTCGGCTTCGTTCGACTCCCCAGCCGGGTCGGGTTCTGCACGTCGCCGCCGCACCCTTCGAGCGGCAGTAGCGGCCAGGGCGACAAGGGCTCCACTGAGCAGGTTGATAGAGAGATCACGAACCAGGGACCACATGAAGGTATGGATGCGCCAAGGGGCCGGCCGCGCATCGCGCTCCTCACATGCACAGTCCAAAGAAGATTGGCGGAACGCTGGCTCAGCCCCGACCCGAAGCAGACGCCAGCGAGAAAGGCGACGTTGCGCCTAGCTCGCTGGGTTCTGTGGTCCGGCGCTGCGCAAGGTGACGGGGAAGCGAAGTCCCTAGTGATGGGCCTCTGGTGCGCTTGCGATGGGCGACTGAGTCGATCACCTGGCAGTGCCTTTGCGCTGCGGTGCGTACCTTCGTGATCACGGACCAACGGGAAAACGGGACACGCACGCCCCACGGCGCAACGGTGATCAGCGTCGCGTATTCCAACGTGGTGAACAGCAAGTCACACACGGAGCACCTGCGGCGACGCCTGATCGTCGATCCGTCATCGCACACTGCGGCAGCAACGACAGACGTTGTAGCGGCACAAGAGGGGCAACGCATGAGCGACACCCCTTCCCCTAGACGTTGACGGAGGCGGGGGTACGCGTGGTCCCCGCCTCCTGTGGGCCTGGCGGGACTCGAACCCGCGACCTGCCCTTCGCGAAAGGGCTGCTCTATCCACTGAGCTACAAGCATTCAAGTTGTAACCCACTGAGGGGATTTGAGGCAAATCGGGAATCCAAGCGATCACGACACAGACTCCCTCAACCCACCACTCTCCCTAGCTCCCATCCCGTCTGCCGTCGACCCACACACCGTGGAGCGGGCGTGGTTCAGGGCGTCAAGGTGGAGCGCGCCACTGTACGAACGACCTTGACGCCCTGGGCCGCGACTGCTCGGCTCTGCCTGGGTCGACGGCAGACGGGATGGGAGCCCCCGCACCAGCCACTCACGGCCGGCACTCGCGCACCGGGCCCCCTGTCATCTCGGAGCCTGAGCGCCCCCGCCGGAGGCTTGTTCTGAGCGTGGCTGCTCTGCACGGTGATCAACCCATGGCCCTCGGCCCTATCCACCTGTGGGCGCGCGGCGGCGTCGGCGGCGCCGAGCGGGCCGAAGGCAGGAGCGCGGGCGCAGCCAGAGCCGGGAAGCGCGCCCGGCGGAGCGGAGCGCAGCCGGGGCTTGAACCAGTAGAGAAAGTTGTAACGCAGTCGCGCGCTCTGGGTGTGTCTTGTCTCGGTTGATGCTTGACGCTGTGGCTTCACCTGATGCTTGACACCGCTTGCCTCGGCTGGGTGTGTGCGTCGGGCGCGTGTAGTTACGGTGAGGGCCCGTGTCGATGGAAGGAGCGCCGTGTCCGCTGAGAGCTCTTTGAAGCCGTTGCTTAGTCTCGTGTCCAATGAGCATGGGGCGGATGAGCAAGTGGACTGGGCTGACGCCGAAGAGGCTCTCGGAGTCGGTCTGCCGAGCGACTACAAGGCGTTCATGTCGGTCTACGGCGCGGGTGGCATCGGGGATCTCGGCATCCTGGGGCCGCTGCCTGTTGACTACTTGCAGTGGGACCCTGGCAGCATCGTGGACAGCGTGCCGCTGTTCCGGGAGATCTGGGACAGCGAGGGTGGTGTCCCCGGTGTCGAAGCTGACAGCAGATCGGTCCTGCCTTGGGGCTCCGGCTGCAATGCCAACGAGCTGGGCTGGCTGACGCTCGACCCGAACCCTGACAAGTGGCCCGTTGTGGCCTGGCGGCGGCAGATAAGCTACGGCGACTCGCGATGGAAGCTCTTCGACTGCAGCATGGTGGGTTTCCTGGTCAAGATGATGCGCGCCGAGTTCGACGAGTGTCCTCTTGGGGATGCCTCCCTCTGGGGCAGGACCGCCCCATTCGTGCACTGGCGTGAGGCGCAACGCCGGTGGCTTGCAGGCCTCGATCCCGAAACGGGCGAGCCAGATCCTCTCATCCAGGAGTTCCTCCAGTGGCCGACACCGTGACTCACGGAGCAGTGCCAACCTGGAGGTAGTTCCAGGCTGGCACTGCCTCAGCCAGTGGCATGGGGCTTGAAGTCGTATGCGCACGTAGGGAGTTCTGAGCCCTGGCGGTGTGCGAAGGGCAGGAAGAGCACTGGTCGAACCGTCCATGTGACGCGCGTGCTGATGTGGGTGATGGACACCGTGCAGGGCTCGCGGCGTAGCAGTGCTCGTCGGGTATCGATGCGGTGGTCGTAGAGCCGTTCCCAGGCTTCCGCGCAGGCTGCTGTGTCGAGGGCCGGTGAGATCGTGCGGAGGATCGTCGCTACCCAGTTGTTCGCCTCCACCACGTCGTGCGCGTCGTAGGAGCCGAAGAGCGCCGGGGCCTGTCGCGCGTCCAGGTCCTGTGTCCAGCACTCGCACCAGAAACCGGGGCTGGTCGTCGTCCTTAGCACAGGGGCCGTCCTCCTCGTACGTCCGTGAAGAGCTCCGCGGTGACCGTGTGGCCGGCCTCGCTGTCGTGGACGACGACCCGGTGGGCGATTGTGCTGACCATGCCGAGTCCGCGGCCGCCTTCGGCGTCCTGGTCCTGGTGCTCGATCTTCGGGGCCGTGCCCGTACCTCCGTCGTCCGTCACCGAGACGGCTACCACCTGGGCGGACACCGCGACGGCCAGGTGAAAGCTGCCCTGGTCCCGGCCGCTGGCGGTGTGGAGGATCGCGTTCGCGCTCAGCTCGCTCACGATCAGTTCGGCGTCCTCGGCAAAAGGGGAGCCGCGCAGGATGTCACGGGTCCAGCGGCGGGCCCGGCTGACCTCTTCCGGGAAACCTGGGCAAGACAGTCCCCAGACTCGCGTCATACTCGTATACTCGTGCATACAAGTTCCTTCGTGCTGGTAGGCCGCCATGTGCAGCGGGTTCGGGCTAGACGAGTTTCACGCCGTCGTGGGCGCGGATGGCCGGCGGAGACGCCGCGTCCAATGCGTCGGTGACGCGGATCGCGTACGCCTCGTCGGCGAGTTCGGAGACCTCTTCACGGGTGGCCCAGCGCAGTGCGCGGGTCTCGTCGCCGGTGGTGGGCACGCCGTCGGCGGCCTCGCAGCGGAAGACCAGCGAGACGATCAGGCCGGTCATGTTCTTGTAGACGCCGGTGAGGGTCGCGGGAAGCGCGATCTTGATGCCGGTCTCTTCGAGGACTTCGCGCTGAAGGGCTTCGGGGATGGTCTCCTCGCGTTCGAGGACACCGCCCGGGGGCTCCCACTTGCCGTTGTCCCGGCGCTGGATCAGGAGGGCCCGGCCCTGGTCGTCGACGACGACCCCGGCCACGCTCACGGAGTGCGGGCGTTCTGTGCTCACGTTCCTCGGCCCTCTCGGATGGCTAGGCTCTCCACCGTAGCAACAACACTCGCCCACTCGTCTAGATACCTAAAGGAGTACACACGTGAGCCCTTCACTTCCTTCGGGCCTCCTCGGTGACCTCGACCCCACGAGCGATCGTGCGGTCTTCCGGCAGATCGCCGATCAGCTGCGCGAAGCCATCGACCGGGGGCGGTTCCGGGAGGGCGAGAAGCTGCCTTCGGAAGCTGAGCTGGTGGACCACTACGGGGTGTCCCGGATGACCGTCCGCAACTCCTTCTCCGTCCTCCAGGGTGAGGGCCTGGTGCACGCCGAGCACGGCAAGGGCGTGTTCGTCCGGCCGCGTCCGCCGGTGCGGCGTCTCGCCTCGGACCGGTTCGCCCGGCGCCACCGTGAGCAGGGGAAGTCCGCGTTCATCGTGGAGGCAGATGCGGCCGGCAGTCACCCCCAGGTCGACAGTCTTGAGGTGAAGGAAGAAAAGGCCGGTCAGGATGTCTCCGCCCGTCTGGGCTCTGTGCGGCGGGTGCTCGCCCGGCGGCGCCGGTACCTCCTCGACGGCCGTCCGGTCGAGTTCGCCACCTCCTACCTGCCGCTCGATATCGCGCGCGGTACGCAGATCGCCGAACCCAACCCCGGTCCCGGCGGCATCTACGCCCGCCTCGAAGAGCTGGGTCACCGCCTCGACCACTTCGAGGAGGAGATCCGCGCCCGGATGCCCTCGCCCGCCGAGGTCAAGACGCTCCACCTGGCGGCCGGCGTGCCCGTCATCCACCTGATCCGGACCGCCTTCGACACCGAGGGACGGCCCGTCGAGGTCTGCGACACGGTCATGGCGGCTGACGCCTACGTCCTGTCGTACCAGCTCCCGGCCACGTGAGGGGGTGAGGGGCGGTGGTGCGCGGGGGACGCTTCTCCGAACTCGTACACCCCAACACGCTTACTCGTATAGACGAGTGGGCAAGTTGTGTGGCAGGGTGATCGTCGTGAGCCCGGGAGATCGGGTTCGCAGATCGCTACATGTATAGACGAGTAGATAGGGGAGTGTGCTGTGCGCACCATCCGTGTTGAGACCTCCGCCGCGACGATCCTGCTGACGGAGGCCCCGGAACCGAAGGTCCGTGACCGGCAGACGGGCGAGATCGCCAAGGACGCCGTGAGCGGTGAGGCGCTGATGACCATCGGCGTCGTGTACATCGAGGACGGAGAGTCGTCGCTCATCAAGGTCACCGTCCCGGAGGGCGGTGTCACCGAGGGCCTGATCCTCGGCTCGCCCGTCTCGCTGCCGGGGCTCATCGCCCGGCCGTGGGAGTCCGTGTTCAACGGGCAGCAGCGTCACGGCATCGCCTACCGGGCCGCCGCCGTCACCCCGGCCGCCTTCCCGGCCGCCATGGGGGCCACGGCCTGATGACCGACCTGACGACGCTCCTGGAGGTGGGTGGTCCCCTCGCCGCGCTCGGCGGCGGGGCCGCCTACACCCGGGCCAACCACCCGGCCCTGTACTGGTCGGCGGTCGGCGGTCCGATATCCACCGTCCGCCTCCTCAGCTCGTACGCCTCGGTCATGGAAGCCTGCGGCCTGACCGTGGCCCCGTCGCGGCTGCGGGTCCTCGCCGTCAAGGCCACCACCCGGCGGGAGATCCGGCCCGTGCCACCCCGGCGCGGCATCATCCGGCCCACTTCGACCGGGCTGCGGCTCCGGCTCCGCCTCGCTCCGGGGCAGGAACCCGCCGACGTCGCCGCCTCGGCCGAACGGCTGCGGCACGCCTGGGGCGTCCACGCCGTCTACGTCACCACCGTCAAGCCCGGTGTCGTCGAACTGCGGCTCGTCGGCTTCGATGTCCTGCGCAAGGTGCGCATGCCGCGCAAGCTGGGCGGCGGGTTCCTCAAGGTGCCGGTCGCGCTGCGGGAGGACGCCATGCCCTTCGTCCGCGACTACCGGGCCGTGCCTCATCAACTCACCCTGGGCGCCACACTGTCGGGCAAGTCCATGTACCTGCGGCATCTCGTCTCCGGACTCGCCCGTCAGAACGTCGCCCTGGTCGGCTTCGACTGCAAGCGCGGTGTCGAGCTGGCCCCGTTCGCCCCGCGGCTGTCCGCCCTCGCCACCGAGCCGGATGAGGTCGCCGAGCTGCTGCCCGTCCTGGTCAAAGAGATGGAAGACCGATACGACCTGATCAGAGCCCGGCAGGGCATCGCCCCCGGCACCCCGAACGAGGAGATCACCTCGGACATCTGGGGACTGCCCGAGAGCGAACGGCCCGTGCCCGTCGTGCTGTTCGTCGACGAGGTGGCGGAACTCTTCCTCGTCGCCACGAAGAAGGACGAGGAACGGCGCGACGAGATGGTCACTCAGCTCATCCGCCTCGCCCAACTCGGCCGCGCGGCCGGCATCTACCTGGAAGTCTGCGGGCAGCGCTTCGGCGCCGAACTCGGCAAGGGCGCAACCATGCTCCGGGCCCAGCTCACCGGCCGCGTCTGCCACCGCGTCAACGATGAAGCCTCCGCCAAGATGGCGCTCGGCGACATCGCCCCAGAAGCGGTCGGGGCCGCCTGCGCCATCGCCCCTGAGCTGCCCGGCCTCGCCGTCGCGGGGGACACGTCCGGCGGCTGGTCCCGCATCCGCACCCCCTACCTCTCCCTCGGCGACGCCGCCGACATCTGCCAGCAGACGGCCGACCTCGTGCCCGACCTGCCCGCGCTGAAGCCCTTCCGGCCCGCCGTACCCGTACGGACCGTGCAGACCCCCATTCCGGCCGTCCAGCCGCACCCCGTCACAGACTGACACCCCTTCCCTCCCCGGTCGGCGTGACCGCCTCGCGCCACGTCCCTACCCCTCCCATGCCTGATTCCGGAAGGAGTCGCCATCTTGCGCGCCCAACTGGCTCGCATGGACGCGGTGCTCGTACAGGCACTGATCGCAGCCGCGCTGTCCTTCGCCCACATCCACGACATCGCCATGGCCGCCGGACAGGACGGCTGGAAAGCCTGGGCCTACCCCGTCTCGGTTGACCTGCTGCTCGTCGCCGCCTGGCGTCGACTGCGCTCCGGCACAGGGAAGACGGCAGCCTGGTGCTGGTTCGTCATCGCCATCACCGCCTCCCTCGGAGCGAACGTCGCCACCGCCGGCCTCCTCGACCTCGCCGACGTCCCGGCCTGGCTGCGCATCCTCGTCGCGGGCTGGCCCGCCGTCGCTTTCCTCGGCGGCACCCTCCTCGCCCACTCGACACCCGAGACGGCCCCGGCAGCCGAAGTCATCAAGGACCAGGAGGACGCTCCCGAACCCGCCCCCGAGACAGCCACCCCGCCCGCCATCGAGGCACCGCCGGAACCCCCGCCCGTCCCGGTCCCGGCCGCCCTCATCAAGCACGCCCGCAAGGTCGCCGCCGAGCACCACACCCGCACCGGCACCCCGATCGACACCCCCACTCTCCGGGCCCGCCTCGGCGTCCCGGCACCCATGGCCGAAGCCATCGCTGCCCACCTCACACCGACAGGAAGCTGACCCGTGCCCCTCTTCACCTTCAACACCGCCGCCGACTACCTCGACGCGGCCCGTCAGATGGCCGCCAGCGGTCGGCCCGCACTCGCCCGACTCCTTGCCGAAGCGGCGGCCGACTGCACCCCGGACCCCGCCGACGCCGCCCGGATCCTCGACGCCTTCCCCGCCCCCATGTCGCGAGAGGAGCGCTGACGTGCCCGCCAACCGGCGCTTCCGCAACGTCACCCGCATCGGCCCCGTCCAGGTCGGCACCGCCTACGACCACCGGGGCCGCGAGAAGCACACCGCCGCCTGCACCGCCCCGCGCTGCAACTTCTCCGCCGACTACGACAGCCGCGCCGCCGCCGAACTGGCCGCCCGCACCCACCGCTGCCCCGTCCGCTGAAAGGACCCCGCACCCCGTGACGCTCAACCTCCCCCTCGTCGTCGTTCTCGGCTTCTTCGCCTGGGCGGCGGTCAAGTACCTCGGCGTCCGTACCTGGATTGTCGTCCTGATCGCCCTCTTCGGCTTCTGGCTCTCGCACACCTTCCTCGCCCCCGCCATCGAGTCCGGCACGCGCTCCGGCGTGACCGTCATAAACGGCCAACACATCTAGACGAGTAGACAGGAGATCGCAGCCGTGTTCCTGCCCAAGTACCCGGACAACCCCACCCCGCAGCCCACCCACACCCACGCCCCCACCGACCCGGCCCCCGTCCGGCGCCCCGCGCTCCCCTCGGTCTCCATCGATCAGAAGACCGTCGCGGCCGTCCTCGTCGGCGGAGTCGTCCTCACCACGCTCCTGGCCGCCGTCGCCGTCACGGCCATCTCCGTCGCCGTCGCCGCCGTGGTTCTGCGCTCCCTGCTCCGCGAACACCACCGCCGCTGACCAGCGGTCCGGCCTCCGGGGCGGCATGACACGCCCAAGCATCCCGCCGCCCCGGCGGCCACCCCTCCCGACCAGTGCCCGTCAGAAGGAGATCGCCATCTTCGCCCGCCCCACCCCGCCCCCACTGCCCGAACTCAGCAAGCTCGCCTCAGACGGCTCGCTGCCCGGTATCCTCCGCCAGCTCTCCGGCCTCGGCGGGTGCACCCACCCGATCCGCCTGGACGGCCATCGCACCGAGTACGACGTCGACACCGCCACCGGCGAGATCGGCCGCATCCTCCAGCACCTCGACTCGACCACTCTCCCGGCCGGCCAACTCCTCGTCCGCTGCAACAACCGCCGCATCACCCGCTGCCCGGCCTGCGCCGAGGTCTACCGCCGCGACACCTTCCAACTGATCACCGCCGGACTGCGCGGCGGCAAGGGCACCCCCGAAAACGTCGCCGCCCACCCCCGCGTCTTCGCCACCTTCACCGCCCCCGGCTTCGGCCCGGTCCATAACCGCCGTACCGACGGGCGCCCCTGTCGCTGCGGCATGCACCACGACCAGGAGGACGAGACGCTCGGGACTCCGCTGGCCCCGGACACCTACGACTATGAGGCGGCCGTGCTGTGGAACGCGCACGCAGGGCCCCTGTGGCGGCGCTTCTCGATCTACCTCCGCCGGGAGGTCGCCAAGCGCGCAGGCCTCTCACAGCGCCGTCTCCGCGACCACGCCCGCGTCTCCTTCGCCAAGGTCGCCGAGTACCAAAAGCGCGGCGCGGTCCACTTTCACGCGGTCATCCGCATCGACGGCCCCAGCGGCGGAGACACCTCACCCCCGGCCTGGGCCACCGCCGAGCTGCTCACCGACGCAATCACCGCCGCCGCATCCAAGGTCCGGGTCGACGGCCCCACCCTCGACGACCGCGCTCACACCTTCACCTTCGGCCGCCAACTCGACGTCCGGACCATCCGATCCGCCGACTTCAACGACGGCCAGGAGCTGACCGAGCGGGCCGTAGCCGCGTACATCGCCAAGTACGCCACCAAGGGCGCCGAGACAGCCACGGGAGCTCTCGACCGCCCCCTGAAGTTCGCTGCCGAACTCGCCCAGCTCGACATCAGCGACCACGCCCGCCGCCTGATCCGCACCGCCTGGACCCTTGGCGCTCGCAAGGACCTGGAACACCTCCGCCTGCGGGCCTGGGCTCACATGCTCGGCTTCCGCGGTCACTTCTCCACCAAATCCCGCCGGTACTCCACCACCCTCGGCGCCCTCCGAGACGCCCGCGCCGAATGGCGCCGAGCACAAGTCGCAGCCACCACACCAGACACCGGGCCCGAGACGACGTACATCCTCGCGCACTGGGTCTTCGCCGGCACTGGCCTGTCCGACGCCGAAGCCTGGCTGGCCGCATCCATCGAACCCGCCCCCGGAACGGAAGGAGAGTCCACCCGTGCCTGACGAAGAGCTGCTGACGGTCCCGGACGTCATGGCCCGGCTCAAGCTCGGCCGCTCCACGGTCTATGACCTGATCCGCTCCCGGCGCCTGCCATCGCTCACCATCGGCCGGTGCCGCCGCATCCCGGCGCGTGCTGTCCGCGACTACATCACCAACGAACTGGAGGCGGCGGCCTGATGGCCCAGCAACGCAAGCGCAACCCGAACGGCGCGGGCACCATCACCAAGCGCAAGGACGGCCGCTTTCAGTGCGCGGTCTACGTCCTCCAGCCGGACGGCACCCGCGCCCGGAAATTCGCCTACGGCAAGACCTGGGCCGAGTGCGACGCCAAGCGCCGCGAACTGCTCGACAAGGTGGACCAGGGCGTACCCGTGCCCACCAAGTCCGCCAAGCTCGCCGAGTGGCTGCCGTACTGGCTCGACAACATCATCAAGCCCGGGCGGAAGCTCAGCACCTTCGACAAGTACGAGGCGCATGTCCGGCTCTACCTGGTGCCGCTCCTCGGAGCCAAGCGGCTCGAATCCCTTGGCGTCGCCGATGTCCGCCGGTTCCTCGTCCGCCTGGAGAAGGAGACGACCGCCGCAACCGCCAAGGAGTCGCACCGAGTTCTGCGCTCGGCACTGACCTCGGCCTGCCGCGAGGAACTCATCGCGCGCAACGTCGCCAAGCTCGTCGAGCCGCCCCGCACGGACACGCCCGAGCTGCACCCTTGGACCCTCGACGAGACGCTCGACTTCCTCGCCGCTTCCCGCAAGGATCCGCTCTACGCGGCCTTCGCCATCGCCATCGCCATGGGCCTGAGGCGAGGAGAGATCGTGGGGCTTCGCTGGTCGGATCTCGACCTCGACAACCGTGTCCTCTACGTCCGCCACCAGGTCCAGCGACGCCGTGGCGTCCTCTACGACGACGATCCCAAGAGCCGCCGTCGCCGAGCCGTCCCCATTCCCGCCCTCTGCATCGCGCCCCTGCGCTGGCACCGCCTGCGGCAGGCGGCCGCACGCGCCAAGGCGGGGGAGAAGTGGCAGGACTCCGACTATGTCTTCGCCACCCGCACCGGCCGCCCCGTCGAGCCGCGCAACCTCTACCGCTCCTTCACCCGCGTCGCCGAGTCCGCCGGCCTCCGCGTCATCCGGCTCCACGACGCCCGTCACGGCACAGCCACCCTCCTCACGGCGGCCGGAGTCGCGCCCCGTGTCGTGATGGAGATCCTCGGCCACTCCCAGATCAGCATCACCATGGACGTGTACACGCACGTCGTCCAAGACACGCAGCGCGAAGCCATGAGCCACATGGACCGGCTCCTCAGGAAGAGGCGCCCCGGTCGCAGCTGACCGCCCCCGTTGATGTCAAAACTGGATGTCAAAGGCCCCGGACCATGATCGGTCCGGGGCCTTTTGCCTGGTGCCCCCGGCAGGATTCGAACCTGCGACACCCGCTTTAGGAGAGCGGTGCTCTATCCCCTGAGCTACGAAGGCGGGGATGTGTGGGCAAAGGTGTTGGAAATCCACCCGAAGTGGGGTGATCTCCGCCCCTTGGGGCCCGAACATCCACAGGGCGCCTCCGCCGAAGCGGGGCACCGCCCACAGTCTAGCGGTGTCGGCGGGGTGCCGAGGCGGGCTTGCCGTCGAGCGAGGTGCTGCTGGACCCCCGGGTGGGGCGGCGACCCTTGCGCCTACCTCCTTCGCCTGGTGATCCCGAGAGTCACGGAGTTCTTGGCCCAGGCGTAGCCGGGCCGTCTTGCCTGCCTCGGCGTCCTTGGCCCATGCCTCCGCCACCTGGGTGACCGCCCGTGTGGTGGCGTACATGCCCTTGCCCGGAGTATCGGTGACGAGGCTGCAGAACTCGAAGAACGCCATCGTGAGACCGACTCGTCCGGCGTTCACACCGAGCAGAGGATCCCTTACCCGGCATCGCCCCCTCCTGTGACCCCTGCGCACAGTTGGGCGCGTGGGCGGCGTAGGGACGGCCGCGCAGTGATGCAGGAAAATCGAGCACATTGCAGAGCAGACCAACTCCCAGCCCTTGAAGGGGCGTTGCCCCTGAGTGGTCCGGCTGTGAAACCCGCGACACCGAACGCGCGCCGAGGCGGGTGATCTCGCAGGTGAGAGCCTCTGTCGACAACCGATCACCGGGATCCCCAAGTCGGCGCGGCAAGTTATACGTGTCGCACCGCGAGGGTTCTGCGGGGGCTTCTGTGCAGGAGGGCCCCCTTGGGCATCCCGAATCCATCCGTGCAGCGCGGGCGCTACGGGGAAGTGTGACGTTCGGGTCTGCCCGACCCGTCACTCCCGGCTGGAGCCATGACTGAAGGGTGCGGCCCGCTCGCGCAGGTTGGGGTCCGTCTATGGCGCCGAGTCGAGTCCTGGGCCGAGGCCGTGCCGTTGCAACGCCGCCTCGTAGGCGGGGCGCAGCCGGCGGTCGTCGGTGACCGTGTTGGGTGTGGCCAGTCCCTCGATCAGTGAACGGACGCCCGCCGCCAGAGTGGCCGCGGCCTCTGCCGGAGTCCCGGACTGCGCCTCCATGCTGTGGACCCCTGCCCAGGACGCGATCAGGAACCGGGCTGCCGAGGGGGCGTCGAGTGCGCGCAGTTCATGCGCTTCGACGGCTGCCTCCAGGGTCTGGACGATGCGCTCGTGCTGTTCCTGCCGGCGGGCCGCGATGGCCTGGGCCGCGGGGCTGTCGGCGGGGAACATGCCCAGTGCCCCCGCGGTGCTCGCCGAGCGGGACGCCGAGGAGTGGCGGTACGGCGTGTCACGGGTCGCCGACATGGACGAGCTCCTGCCGTACCTGGGTGAGCTTCTGCGCCATCACCAGAAGTCACCCGAGCTGATGCGTCTGTGGATCGAGCTCGCGGCGGCCGCCTCCCGCCCGGACCACCCGGCACACGCCTACTTCGTCCAGCGCTACGGCAAGGGGCGCAGGTACTTCGCCCAGGGGATGCGAGAGAAGGCGGACCGCGGGGAACTGCACGGGAATCTCGCACCCGACCACGCGGCGATTCTCCTCCAGTCCGTGCTCAACGGCCTTCAGCTGCAGTGGCTCCTCGACCGCGACCTGGACATCGTCGGACCGATGCGTGCCTTCCTGGATCTGCTCTTCCAGGTGAACGGGGACGGTGAGCCGGGCGGGGTCTGAGGCGAGGAGAGGCGCGTCCGCCGGCCGCACCGGCGTCACGCCTTCCAATGCCGAGGAGCGGGCGGTGGCGCCCGGAGCGCCGTCGCCTGAACATGCCGTCCCGCTCCGGGGTTGACCTGCGACGACCTGCCCGACGGCGGTATTGCCGCATGATCCGCCGAGGCGTGCGGGTGTCGCGTGGCGTGTACGCGAACGACCGGTGCGCCCTGCTCGCACGCCATCCGCAGGACGGAGTGCCGGTCGCCGACCAGGGTTGTCGGTGCGCGGGGTCCCGAGCCGACTGAGGCCCGTGTGCGCGAGCGATGGAAGAGGCCTCATCGGGTCGGAGGCGTTGCGTTTTGGCCCGGGCTGTTCATAAGCTGACCGCTTGGAAGGTATTGAATCGTTTCAGTTCATTGTTCCAGCGCGGTGATGAAAGGAATCCGATCCGTGGCCGAGGAGAACAGAAGTGCGTTGAGCCGCCGACACGTGCTCGGCATCATGACGGCGGCGGCAGCAGGGGCTTCCCTCCCGCTCGCCGCCGCGCAGAACGCCGTGGCGGTGGGCGCGGCAGCGTCCGGCAGGCACGGTTCCGTGCCCGCGAACCTGCAGGTCAACTCCCGAATCACCCCTCTGGGCACGGAGACCGTGCCGGCGTTCAGCTGGGTGCCGCCGGTCGCCCGGCAGACCGCGTACGAGATACAGGTCGGTACCGGGCCCGGAAAGGCGGACGTCTGGCGCGGCGGCAAGGTGGCGGGTTCGAACAGCACCGAGGTGGCCTACCAAGGCCGCGCGCTGCGGTCGGAGCAGGCGTACTCCTGGCGGGTGCGGACCTGGGACGAGAAGGGCGCCGTCGGCCCGTGGAGCGAGCCGGCGATGTGGGAGACCGGTCTGCTGAGGGGCGAGAAGGACTGGTCGGGGGCGCGGTGGATCGGGGGTCGCGCTGTGCGGGACCACGACTGGGAGGACCTGACCGCCACCGTGGTCTTCCGCGGTGGTTCCGACGCCGCAGGCGGGCTGTCCCTGCTGCTGCGTGCCGAGCCCATCGGCAAGACCTGGGGCGAGGCGCTCAACTGGACCGTCCGGCAGTCCGGCGACGACATGCAGCTGGTGATGAGGACCAGCCACTACGCCGGCAACACCTGGGTGGACGACGGGACGTCCGAGCCGGACTGGGGCGTGAACCACTACGACCCGCAGAGCGAGACAAACCCCACCACCGCGGGCACCCGCAGCGTCCCCGTCGGCACCGTCACCCTTCCCACCGCCACCGGACTGACCAAGGACAGCTGGGCCACCCGTGACCACACCGTGGCGGTCGCGGTCACCGGACTCACCGTGACCACTACGGTCAACGGTGTCGAGATCGACAGCCGCACACTCACCGGCGACCAGATCCGGCGCCACGGAAGCTTCGGCTTCGGCGGCGGCACCTCGGCCATCGTGCGTGGCGTGAAGGTGACGGGCACCGGAGCCCGCGACTTCTCCGTGGACCTCACCACCGGCGCCAACCCGTTCGAAAGCGGCATCGCCACCCCGACAGGCCTGACCTTCCCTCCCAAGAACCCCTTCATCCCCGGCCGCAACGCCGTGCTGCCCATCGCCACCCCGGCACCGGTGCTGCGCCGCGCCTTCACGCTGCCCCGCGGGCGCCGCATCGCCAAGGCACGCCTGCACCTGAGCGCCGCAGGCAACGTCACGTTCACCGTCAATGGCGACCCGATCACTGTCGACGGCGAGCGGGCCGCCCGCGGCCGGACCAACGTGCCCCGGCTGCTCACCGACCAGAGCACCTATGACCGCACGGTCCTGTACGACACCCTCGACGTCACCGCGTTGCTCCGGGCCGGCCGGGAGAACGCGGTGGCCGCCGAACTCGGACGCGGCTGGTACGGCGTGACCACACCGCAGGAGTGGTACTGGCAGCTCGCTCCCTACAGCGGCCAGCCCCGCCTGCGCGCCAAGCTCGTCGTGACGTACACCGACGGCACTGCCACCACGCTCGTCACGGACGATGACTGGCTCAGCGCGGACGGGCCCACGACGTTCGACTCCGTCTACTCCGGTGAGAAGTACGACGCCCGGCGCGCCGAGGAACTGGGCGACTGGCGCTCGGCCGGCTACCGCGCCGGCCGCGAGTGGCGCCCGGCCACCCTGCTGATCCCGCCGGGCAGTTGTGCGGGCCCGTCACCGAAGTACCACGGCGCGCTGCCCGCCACGACGGTCCCCGACGGCTTCAAGCCGGCCGTCATGCGGGCCCATGAGGCGGAACCGGTGCTGGTCAGCCAGACGCTGCACCCGGTTTCGATCACCGAGACGGCGCCCGGCTCGAAGAGCTGGGTCCTGGACTACGGGCAGATCCTGACGGGCTTCGTCCGCCTGAATCTCACCGGCATCCGCTCCGACAAGGAGGGCCTCACCCTGCGGATCCGCGGCGGCAACCGGATCAGCGCCGGCGACGGCACGGCCGCCTCCCCGCTCTCCGTCGAGGAGGAGAACTTCCAGCACGACGCCAACCTCCAGACGCACTACTACACCCTCGGAAAGCGGCCGGAGCAGAGCTGGGAACAGCAGTTCAGCCACTTCGGCTTCCGTTACCTGGAGGTCATGAACCTCGAAGCGGTCCTCGGTCGCGCCCCCGACCTCAAGCGCGACGCCGACCTCCTGACCGTCGCCGTGGCCCGTACCGGCTTCACCCGCACCGGCACCTTCACCACCGACAACGCCCTCCTCAACCGCCTGCAGCGCAACCTGGAGTGGGCCGAACAGAACAACCTCGTGCAGAAGCCCACCGACACGCCGTCCCGCGAGAAGAACGGCTGGACCGGCGACGCCATGGCCAGCTCCGAGTCCGAGTCGCTGACCTGGGACGTCAACGCGATCCTCACCAACTACCTGCGCCACTTCCCCGACACCCAGATCTCCACCGGGCAGCTCCCCATGTTCGTCCCCATGGCCAAGGGCGGCTACGGCTACGATCACACTCCCGGTTGGAACGCCGCGTGGAAGGCGGTGCCGGCCTGGGACTCGGCGTACTTCGTCATCCCGAGGGAGCTGCACACGTACTACGGGAACAGCAGTCTGTTCGCCGAGCTGTACGACCACCAGGACCGCCTCCTGAAGTACTACGAGACCCTGTTCACCGCCGAGAACGACTACAAGTTCGAGGCCTCGCTCGGCGCCTACTCCGGCGCCGAGAGCCCCGGCAGCAACGCTGTGATCAGCCTCGCCTTCTACATCCACTTCTGTGACTACATGGACGAGGTCGGCCGTCTGCTGGGCCACACCGATCGTGCCGCCCACTACGCGAAGCTGGCGCGAACGCTCCGTAAGGCGTTCATCGCCAACTACTGGGACGCCTCCCTGGGGTACTTCACCCAGGGCAGCATCTCCAGCGAGAACGCCATGGCCATCGCATTCGACTTGGTGCCCGGCTCAGACCTGGACTCCGACGACCCCCGCCATCTGGCCGGCACCAGGACCCTCGCGGAGAACAAGAAGGCCCTCGCCAAGCTCCTCGCGGACCGCATCGCGGCCGCGGACCAGCACATCCAGAACGACATGTACGGCTCGCGCTACGAGTTCAACATCCTCAGCGAGTACGGCTACACGGACGTGGCGTTGAAGGCGGTCACCCAGACCGGCACACCAGGGTACGTCTACCAGATCGCCAAGGGCGCCACCTCGCTGTGGGAGCAGTGGACCGACCGTCTTTCCGTCGACCACCACTACCGCTCCAATGTGGCGACCTGGTTCTACCAGAGCCTGGCCGGTATCAGGCCGGCCTCGACCGCGTACGAGACGCTGCGCATCCGCCCGTACATCCCGTCGGTCGCGGTCAACAGCCAAGTGCCGAAGAACACCCAGGACACCGACCTGTCACCCGCGACCCTCGACCACGTCAGCGCCTCGATCGACACGGTGCGCGGCAGGGTGTCGTCGGAGTGGTGGCGTCGTACGGACGGCAGGATCGAACTTGCGGTCACCGTCCCGTACAACACCGAGGCCGAGATCTGGGTTCCCACCCGGAAGGACCCGGTCACAGCGCCGAAGGGCGTCGCGTACATCCGGGAGGACACCTCAGGGGGCGCCGCCTACAAGGTCTACCGGGCGCGGGCGGGGTCGTACCGCTTCAACGCCGGATGACCTGACCCCCGCAGACTGCCGCGCCCTGCCGAGTTCGTCGTTCACGAGGCGGGGCGCGTCCCGGCTGTGGCGATGAGGGCGCAGACGGCGGCGCAGGCCGGCTGGACGTGGGCGCGGGTGCCAACTGGCTGCGACCACGCCCTCGTCACCGGCAGCCGAGACCTCACACGCCGTACCAAGTGACCACGCTCAACTCGAGTGTGCCCGGGCCATCCCGGTGGAGAGCCGAAGGCCAGAACGTCTCAGGTGGTGGCCTGGGGCTGTGCCGGGCTGAGGTAGTCGACGGTGGTGTGGGCGGAGTGCGGGGCCAGCAGGCCCTGTAGTTCCTCCGCCGCGAGTTCGAGGAGGTCGCCGTCGCGGGTGGCGTGGAGGGTTTCGAGGACGAAGGCGACGTGGGCGGAGTCTTCGGTGACGCGCGTGCGGTGGGCGTCTCGGTGGTTCCAGTGGCGGGTCAGGACATCGGCGGCGTCCGCGTAGATGATCTCGCCGGGCTTGGGGTTCTCGACGGTGTCGGGTTCGCCGAGCGGGGTGAAGGCTTCGGTGCCGTCCGCGTGGCGGATGCCGACGTCGCCGGTGACGCGGTCGAGGTCGAAGGCGCCGGCGGGCAGGCCGTGCCGGACGGAGACGGCGTTGTAGGAGTCGACGGCCGGGTTGATGCGCGGCAGACTCCCCTTCTTGGCGACGCGGCGGCCGAGCGCGTCGACGCTGGGGCGGACGCGGCGGGGGTTGGTGCCGAAGGACCGGTAGGCGGTGTGCCAGGCCTCGATACGGGGGTCGGTCTCGTCGGCGGGATGCCAGGTGCCCGCCGCGAGTTGCTGCTCCAGGTCCTCCAGGGCGGCGGCGGTACGCGGCCAGGGTTCGTGGCCACGCAGCCCGGTGGCGGTGACCAGGGCGATGAGGGTGTCGGGGAAGGCGTCTGCGACGGCGGGGCTGATGCGGAAGGTGGTCACAGGGGGTCCGTTCAAGATGATGGGGCGAGGGCGGGGGCGCGTGGTCAGGACGTCCAGGTGCCGATGCGGTCCAGGCGGCGCAACTGCTGGTTGGCGGTGGGCACGTCCAGGCCATGGCCGCGTTCGGTGAGACGGCGGGCAGTGTCGGCGCGCTGCCCGACTGGTTTGTGGTCGTCGTACTTGAACTTCGCGCGGACCTCGGTGATGTCCAGGCGCAGGCCGCGGATGCCGGGCAGCATCCGCCCGTAAGGGGGCTGGTCGACCTCGACGGGGGCGTGGTCGCCGTCGGGCTGGAAGTGCGCCATCTGTTGGCGCAGCAACTCGGCCTTGTCCTCGGGGTCGTCGATGATCGTGGCCTGGCAAGTGAACTGGACGGCCGCGTAGTAGCTGGTCGGGACGCCGTCGGTGGGCGGGATGCCGGGCTTGGCGCGCCAGGGGCCGGGGATGAAGGCGTAGTCGCCGGTGACGGTGAAGGCGACGTTCGGGTCGACCTCGATCGTCTTCCAGACGGGGTTGGGGCGGGCGGGGTGGATCAGCAGGGTGCTGCCGTCGACGGTGAAGTGGGTGGGCACGACGATCGGCGCATGGCCGGGCAGGCCGTTGACGCTGAGAAGGCCGAAGTCGTGTCCGTCGGCGATCCAGGTCTGCCACTCGGCGTCGTCCAGTGCGGTGTCCCAGGGCTGGATGAACATGCCGGGTCCCTTCCGGGGGTGCGGGGTCAGGTGAGGGCGAGGAGGCTGACGGCGACGGCGGCGGTACCCAGGCCGATCAGCTGGCCGCGGTGGATGCGCTCGGCCAGGACGCTGCGGGCGAGCAGGACGGTGCCGGCCGGGTACAGGGCGGTGATCACGGCGACGACGGCCAGGTCACCGCTGCGGGCGGCGAGCAGGAACAGCACGTTGGCCGGTGGGACCGCCACTGAGGGCGGTCCCTGACAGGTCAGCGGATCAGGCGGGGCTCTGGACTTCGGCGCCGAAGGCGATCATGCCGCGGTTCCGCAGGGAGCGTCACATGCCCGTCGCCTGACGGCCGGCCCAAGCGGCCCGCCTTCCAAGGGGACATCTGGGGTGAACCGCTGGGCCAGTCAGCGACCGGAGTCCGCTGGCGAATCGAGGTCGACCGTGGTCGTGTTTCGAGTTGCCAGGTGGGCTCTCGCGAATCGCATGGGGTGATCAAGTGGTTCTGCATCCCCCATGGCCACCCCGACCGCCAGAGCCTCGATGGCCAGCAGAATGTGCTGGACGGGGACCCCTGGGAAGTGCGAGTCGTGGACATTGACCGAGAGTATGTGGCTGCCGTCATCCCAGAGGGCGAACGACAGGAACCGAGTCCCCCCTTGATAGACGTGTTCACGAAGGTCGATCTTCGTCTGTTCCGTGAGATCGCCGATCTCCGCTGCCGCTCCGCGGAAATCCTCGCCTTCTGTGGAATTCCTCATGTCATTGAATGAGAAGTCGAAGGCCCTTTTGTTCTCGCTGCCTTCGTCGATGTCGGTGAGCATCACTTGCAGAGCGTGCTCGTCGTAGAGGCTGTATCGGTAACCCCTGATGCTTGCATTCCGGGCATCACCGACTACCGTCTCGAAGGGTTTGTCGAGCGATTCCAGTATCCCGGGGGCGAATTGTACGAGCTCTCCGACGAACGAACGCTCTTCCGGGGTCATGCGGTTGGAAGCCGGCAGCAGGAAGGAGGACTTGCTCCGGCCGATGAGTGCACCGGTGACCACGGAAAGGGTAGCCAGATAGGTGGCGGATGTGCTCACTGCGCATTTGTTCGAGATGGCGGAAACGGCAGCCCTCAGTGCGGGGGAGTCAATTACTGCCGACCGACTGCCGCCCTGCGGAAGTTTTTCCAGGACCGACTTCCAGTACGTGAGGGAGCGGGCGCTTTTCCGTTGCCACTTCTCCGACTCCTCCAGCCGTGCTCGGTCTACTGGCTGCAGGGGAGGGGCGGGTGGGTGATCGTTTTCGCCGGAGAAGCGGCTGTCGAGGGCTCTTCCGAGTGCCCTGCAGCCGTGAGCGTCAACTGCGAGATGGGAGACCAGGCAAATGAGGTGCGTCGGGATTTCGGCGCAAGTTATTATGATGAATAAGGCTCCGTATTCGGTTGTGGTGTCAAAGCTTTCCTGCTTGAAGCGCTGTATTGTGTTTTGGATTTCGGCTTCGGGGGCCGAGATTATGGGGATCTCTGCGGATCCGGCTTTCTCGACCTTTTGGTAGGGCTCGCCATCGGCGCGCAAGGGGAACGTCGTTCGGAGGGATTCGAACTCCTCGTATGCCCATTGGGCGGCGTTGCCGACGTCGCGGAGGTCATTCCCCGGCGGAATGGGTTGGATGTGCACGAACGGGCGGTACTTGAGGCGGGAGCCTCGGCAGGTCCTCCGCTGTGCCCACGTGAGGGGGGCGGTCGCGTCCCGCTCGCCTTCGAAGTGGATTGTTATTTTATCCATTCATGCTCCATTTGTGTTCCATTTGTGCTCCGCTTCGCTTCCATTTGATATTTATCCCCGTCCTGGTCCTTCGGAGCCGTCGCGGATCACATACCGGTGGGGTGCCATCACGAACCTGCGGCCTCTGAAGCCGTCGACCACGAGCTGATGAACCTCTTCGGGGGTGAGGGTTCTGTCGCCCAGGTCGAGGTAGGCGGTCAGGGTCGGCTCCGCCCCATCGGCACCGCGCTCCAGGGTCACCTGAACGTCGTCCGGGGAGAGGCACTCGGTGACTGCTCAACCCGCCCAGCGCAGTGCGGCCGTGGTCCCGGCCGCGGACACGACGACGACCAGGAACGGGGCCCGCAGCCACAGGGCGAGGGCCGCCACCGCCAGGCCGGCGATCCTGGCGTCCAGCACGAGGCGCTGGTGGTCCGTGAACGTCTGCACGGCGATGAGCGCACCGAGCAGGGCCACGGGAACGGCCGTCGCGACGCGGGAGACCGCCGGGTGGGCGAGGAACCGCTCCGGTACCAGGAGTCCGAGCAGCTTCAGGGCGAAGCAGGCCGCCACCGCGACGGCGATCCAGGCCCAGCTCATCCGATCCGCCCTTCGGCTTCGTGGGAAGGCATCTGTGGGGAGGGCATCTGTGGAGAAGGCGGCTGTGGGGAGGGCGGCTGTGGGGAGGGCGGCTGTGGGGTAGGCACCGGTGGGGACGGCGGCTGTGCCGTGGTGCCCGGTACCAGCAGGACGCTCAGCGCGACCAGCCCGCCGAGGAGCACCGGCAGCCCGGAGTCGAGCAGGGGAGAGGCGGCGACGGCGACGGCGCAGGCCAGCACGAAGACCACCTGGTTGACCCGCTGCCGCAGCCGGGGGGCGACCAGCGCCAGGAAGGCGGCGGAGGACGCCGCGTCCAGGCCCAGTTCAGTGGGGTCGGCCAGCAGCGAGCCGGCCAGGGCTCCCGCCAGGGTGGCCAGGTTCCAGCACAGGAACACCGTCGCACCCGTACTCCAGTAGGCCCATCGCGCCGCGGCCGGGGAGGAGCGGCCCACCGCCATGGCCGCGCTCTCGTCGCTGAGCAGATGGGCCATGGGCAGCAGGGACGCGCGACGGGGGCGCAGCAGGCGGCCGAGGCCGACGCCGTAGAAGACGTTGCGCACTCCGAGCAGGGCGGCCGTCGCCGCCGCGGAGGGGCCTCCGCCGCCGCCGGCGATGACGCCCACCAGGGCGAGTTGTGAGGAGCCGCCGTACAACAGCAGGGACAGCAGCTGCGTCTGAGCGACCGTCAGTCCCGCCGAGACCGCGAGCGCGCCGTACGACAGTCCGTAGGCGCCCACGGCCAGGCCTATCCCGGCGGCGTCCCGCAGGACGGCCCTGCGTCCGTCCCGGGAGGTTCTTTCATTTGCTTCTTCCACTACGCCCCGATCCATCCTCCGAAGCCTGTCCATCACGTGGGACAGCTTCCAGAAAGCCCTTTCCTCAGTCAACTCGGATCAGTAAGCTGATTTGCATCAGTCAACTTGAGGGGGCTAGATGACATCTCAGACGTACGGCGAGCTCCAGTACGGGTGGGAGAAGGCGTACCAGGAGCAGGGCGAGCAGCCGCTGTGGCAGGAGGAGCCGATCCCGGTCATCCCCGAGGCGGTCGCGGAACTGCGCAAGCGCGAAGTCCGCTCCGTGGTCGACCTCGGCTGCGGGGACGGCCGCAACCTGGCGGCACTGGTGGACGCGGGCCTCAACGCGCTCGGCGTGGACATCGCCCCGACGGGCCTGGCGCACGCGCGGCGCGTCATCCGGCAGCGGGCGTTCCTGCTGCGCGCCGACGCCACGCAACTGCCCCTGATCGACGCCTCCGTGGACGCGGTGACCTGCTTCGACGTGTTCGGCCAGATCCAGGATCCGTCGCACCTGATCGCCGAGGCGCGGCGGATCGTCGCCGCGGACGGCCTGTTCGTCACGAACGCCTTCACCATCGAGGACGAGACCTACGGCGAGGGCGAGGAGATAGCCCGGCACACCTTCGCGTACAAGGACACGCTCTTCCGTTTCTACGAAGAGGACGAGATCCGCGCGCTGTTCTCCGAGTGGGACATCCACGAGCTGCGCAGGGTCGCCTGGGACGACCCGCCGCACGGCGACTTCCGGCCCTACCGGCACCGGCACGACAACTGGGTGGTCTTCGCGACTCCGCGCAGTTGACGGTACGGGGGCGACAAGGGCGAAGGGAAGAGGGCGATCATGCCTGACCCGCTCGTGCAGGAGTACCTCGACCGCTTCGCGACGCTCCTCGGGCCGACACCCGTGAAGACCGTGACGGTCGACGTGCTGGGCACCGGGCGCCGGATCCACCTGAAGCTGGAAGGGCACAACGTCACGGGCTCCATCAAGGCCCGTACGGCCTATGGCCTCGTTCGCGGACTCGCCGAGGACGGCAGACTGCGGCCCGGGGCGCACCTGTTGGAATCGACGTCCGGGAACCTCGGAGTGGCGCTGGCGAGCATGGCCAGGTTTCTCGGCATGAGATTCACCGCGGTGATCGACCCCATGATCACGGCGGAGAGCCGAAAGCGGCTCGTGGACCTGGACGCGAACATCGTCGAGGTCGATGAGCCCGATCCGGCGGGCGGATATCTGCTGTCCCGGCTCGCCAAGGTGAGCGAACTGCTCGACCGCGACGACCGGTATGTCTGGGTGGACCAGTACAACAGTGCGCGCAACCCCGACATCCACCGCCGTATGACCGGACCGGAGATCCTGGACCAGATGGTCACGCCGCCCGACGCCGTGTTCGCGGCCATCTCCACCGGGGGGACGTTCGCCGGCCTCAGCCGGTGCTTCCGGGAGAACCGTCCGCAGACGCACATGGTGGCGGTGGACGTCAACGGCTCGGTCGCCTTCGGCGGTCGGCCGGGACGGCGCCATCTCCCCGGGGTCGGCGCCAGCCGGCGCTCGGCCTTCCTCGACGACTCGCTCGTGGACCATCTCACGTACACGAGCATCGAAGAGGCGGTGTACTACTGCCGGACCCTGCTGAGGGAGTCCGGTATCCACCTCGGCGGCTCGGCCGGGGCGGTCGTCGCCGCCTGTGTGCGCTACCTCGCGGAACACCCCGAGATCCGCGAGCCCCTGTGCGTCTGCGCGGACGGGGGTGAGAAGTACCGGAGCACGGTCTACAGCGACGCCTGGCTGGACACGATCCGAGGGCCTGCCGCCCCCGCGGCGTCGCGCCGTGCGGCAGAGGTCGCCGTATCACGGTAGACATGGGCGTGCGGGGAACGCGGATCGATCGACGAGGACTATCGGATGCCAGGGCTACGTGATGCCTATCGAACACTGGAGGCGCACGTCGCGGAAGGGCGCGTACCGGAACTGAGCGCCGTCCGGGAGCTGTCCGGGCCCGCTCTGCTGGAGGCCGACGAGCACGATGTCGCGCTGCTGCTCTTCCTGACCGCTCTGTGCGCGCGCCTCGACGGAGGTACGTCGGTCTCGGCGGACCTGTACGACGTGGCCCGGCGCTACCAGGAGATGTCGTTCCTCTACACCGGGCGCATCATCCCGCGCATCAAGGAGATGATCGAACTCCTGGACCGAGGCGTGGACACCCGTTCCCTCGCGGTGCTCACGGAGGTCGCCGACCACCTGAGCCAGGGCTGGGCGGAGTACCCCGACTCGGTGTTCCCGTCGGCGTTCACCCGGCTGGCCGGGCAACTCGGGCACGACGTGGGGGAGGAACCCTTCACCCGTACGTCGTTCTCCTGCTGGCAGCGCGGCCTGGAGCGGGCGGCCGCGGGCGATCCGGGCCCGGCCCGGGAGTACTTCCAGCAGTCACTGGCCAAATATCGCCGGTACCTCTACTACGCGGACGCCTCCTGGCTGTTCATGGACGTCGTCATCACCCTGCTCATGGACGGCCGTACCCGGGAAGCGGCCGAGGTCTGCGACGAGCAGCGGACCTACGTGGAGGAGGTCGTCGCCTCGCTGCCGCTCGCCGCCGACCGCGGTGACCGCTCGTTCGCCTTCCACCAGGGCGACGTGCACAGCGGCGGCTACAGCACCTTCGTGGAATCAGCCACCCTGAATCCACGCGAACTGACCGAGCAGGACCGCGAGGTACTGGTGCGGTACGTCCGCGCCGGCGAGTTCCTCGTCGCGGCCTGCCGACACCGATCGGTCAGCGACTTCTGCGCCGCCCTGGACCTGTTCTCCTTCGGGTGGACGACGTTCCCGCGGTCCCCCTACCCCCGCATCCTGCAGCATCTGGTCGACCGGTACGGCGCTGAAACACCCCAGTGGAACGTGCATCTGACGGCGTACACGCTCTGGCACCAGATGCTGCGGATGAGCCGCGCCTCCATCAGGTCGCGCGCCCTGATCGCGACCGCGATGGGGCTGCGCGAGCGGCTCGGCTACGCGGGCATGCGCAGACATGCCGACGTGGTCCTGCTCGACGCCGCCATCCTGCACTCCCGGCTGCACGGGAAGCAGGCCACGGTGGAGTGGATAACGCGCTACGTGGCGCAGCTCAGACCGGAGATCCCGGGTCTGCTGCAGGCCGCGATCAACTACCTCCAGGCGTCCTCGGAGGACGACGCGGAGCGACTGCTGACCCCGTACATCGGACTGCGTTCGCGCTACACCGCGCCGGACCTGATTCTCGCGGCCACGTTCTGGCGCGTCCCGCGCGGACCCGGCCGCGTCGAGGTCGCCCTGTACGGCAGGCTCCTGTCGGTGGAGGGCGTCACGGTCTACGAGATCACGCCCGACCCCCTGATCAGTGTCCTGGAAGTGCTCGGCGCCGAGTTCCTGCGCAACCGCCGGGAGGGCAGGGACGTTCCGCTCATGTCCGCCGCCGAGCTGTCCGCGCGCACCGGGCGGACCCCCGCGGCTCTCGCGCAGACGGTCCGCAGGTTCCGCGCGGTGTGCGAGGAGAAGTTCCAGGAAGCGACCGACTGGTCCGTACCCGCCGACGCCGTGATCCAGGGCCGCCCGGGGTACCGGTTCAATCCGGCGAACGTGGAGAGCTTCCACCGGTACCCCGTGGCACCGGAGCCGCGGCCCCACGCCTGAGGGGCTCGCGGTCCGCCCGTCCCCGCGCACACCCACCCACCCTTACCGTCCGTGACCGAAAGAGAGCTTCCCGTGTCCGATGTGCCGCGCCTGATGGCCGAGGCGTCCGAGGTCGACACCTCGTACAAGTTCGTCGTCGCCCTCAAGGCGAAGCTCCCGCCGGGGGTGGCGACCAACGCGGCGTCCCATCTGTGCCTGGGGCTGGTGGTCAAGGCCGCGGCCGAACGGCCGGAGCTGCTGCCCCGCATGTCCTTCCTGGACTTCCCCGACAAGGACGGGGGACGGCACGCCCCCGTCTCGGGCCTCTCCCTGGTGGTCCTCGAGGGGCGTCCCGCCTGGCTCGGGCGGCTGCGCCGCGAGGCGGCGGACGCCGGCCTGCTGTTCACCGACTTCACCTCGGCGATGACCGGCGGCACCTACGAGGAGCAGCTGGAACGCATGGGGTCCACGCCGGAGGAGGCGCTCGACTACTACGGCGTGGCCCTGTTCGCCACGCGTGCCGAACTCGACCCGCTGACCAAGAAGTTCTCGTTGCTGCGCTGAGAGGAAACCATGACAACCCTGACAACCCTGACAACGTCGTCCTCGTCCGTACCGCAAGGTCTCGTCGTGGTGCCGGGGTCCGCCGTGGACGCCGTCCTGGCGGACTGTCTCAAGGAGACCAAGGGCATCGTCCGGCAGGTCTACGGCGAGGCCTCCGAAGGGCGGTTGGTCAATCCCGACAGCCTCTTCCTGCGGCCCGATGCCGAGCGCCGGGAACGGGTCATCGCCCTGCCCGCCTATGTGCCGGGGCCGCCCGCCGCGATGGGCATCAAGTGGATCTCCAGCTTCCCGGAGAATCTCGCGGAGGGGCTGCCCCGGGCCTCCGCCCTGATCGTCCTCAACGACCCGCGTACGGGCTTCCCGGTGGCCGTGCTCGAAGGGGCCCGCATCAGCGCCCACCGCACGGCGTTGTCCGCGCTGGTCGGGGCGGAGGCCCTGCTCGGCGAGGCGCGGTCCGTGGGCAGCGTGGCCGTGGTGGGCACCGGCTACATCTCCCGTACGACGGTGCGGGTCCTGGCGGCCGAGAACTGGTCGTGCGACACGCTCCAGGTCTTCGATCTCGACGCGGACCGGGCCGAGGCGTTCGCCGCGGAGGCGCCCGCCGCCTTCGCCGGCCGGACACGGGTGGCGGCGAGCCTGCGCGAAGCCGTCGCGGACGCCGACCTCGTGCTGCTGGCGACCACCGCGACCGTTCCGCACGTCACGGACGGCGGCTGGTTCAAGCAGGGCGCCACCGTGCTGCACATGTCCCTGCGCGATCTGACGCCCGCTGCGCTGGCGGACGCCGACCACGTCGTCGACGAGGTGTCCCACGCCCTCCGCGAGAAGACGTCCCTGGCGCTCGCCGTCGAGCAGGGCGCCGTCGAGCCCGGACGGATCCGGGCGGTCGGGGAGCTGCTGCGGGGCGTGGCCCGGCGCGATCCGGGACGGACCGTCGTCTACGCGCCGTTCGGCCTCGGCTCCCTGGACATCGCCGTCGCCCGCCTCGTCCTCGAACGCGCCGGGGGCCTGGAAGGGGTGCGCACGGTTCCCGACTTCTTCTGAACCGGCCCGGCGCACAGGGAATTCACGGACCGGGCACAGGGAAATCGGGCGGAATGGCGGAGTGTCGCCGATCGCCTCGGAATGTGGTTGACATTTCTGTTACTTGAATTTCTCATACGTTTCCAGGATCGCGAACGCTGTTCGAGGACCAGAACGGGGGCGGCGTGACATTCCGCTTACAGCTGCTGGGAAAGCTCACCCTCAGTCACGACGGTGAGGTCATCGACATCCCGGGGCACCGGCTTCAGGTGCTGCTGGCCCTGCTGGCGGTCAACGCCAACCGGCCGGTGTCCAAGGGATGGCTGATCGGCGAGATCTGGGCCGACGCGTCCGCGGTCAGATCCAACGCGCTGCACGCGCTCGTCTTCCGGCTGCGGAAGATCCTCGGCACCCGGATCGGCGGGGATTTCGCGGCCCAACGGCTCGTCACCTCCAGCCGGGGCTACCAACTCTGCCTGAAGGAAGACGAGTTGGACATCATCACCTTCGAGGCGCTGGTGAGCAGGGCGCAGCGCGACAAGGGCGTCGACCCCGGCCTCGCGCTGGCCCACGCGCATGCCGCCCTGGACCTGTGGCGCTCCCCGGCACTGGAGGACCTGCGGGCCGGGGCGTGTCTGAGCGGGGTCGCGGCCCGGCTGGAGGAGCAGCACCTGTGGGCCCTGGAACTCCAGGTCAACCTGGCCATCGAGGCCGGGCGTTACGCGTCCGTACGGGGCGTGCTGCGGGAGCTGACGCTGCGGTACCCGTTCAATGAGCGCTTCTCCGAGTGGTACATGCTCGCGCTGTACCACTCGGGCCGGCAGACCGAGGCGCTGGGCGAGTTCCGCCGGATCAGCCGGGCGCTCCGCGGCGAGCTGGGCCTCGAACCCTGCCCGCCCCTCAAGGAGTTGCACCAGGCGGTGCTGCGGCACTCGGTGCCGGTCGCGGCCCGGGGCCCGCTGGTGGAGCGCGGCACGGCCTGATCTCAGGCCGGGTCGAGCACCAGCGGCAGCTCCTGGCATCTGCGGAACGTGACACCGGAGACGGGCGGCAGCCCGTCCTGCGGACACCGGATACGGGAGGACGCGCGCAGCAGCGCCTCCAGCGCGATCTCCACCTCGGCGGTGGCGAGCCGGCTGCCCGGGCAGCTGTGCCGCCCCCGTCCGAAGGAGAGCCCGGCCCGCTCGGGCCGCCGGGGCCGAAAGGCGTCCGGGTCGGCGAAGACCTCCGGATCCCGGTTGGCGGCGGCGAAGTTGACCTGGACGGCGGCCCCTCGGGGGATTCGAACCGCACCGAGTTGGGTGTCCCGGACGGCGTAGCGCAGCGTGAAGTGCAGCGGAGGTTCCCAGCGCAGCACCTCGCGCACGAAGTCGGCGACCGGGAGCGTCCCGGCCCGCAGCGCCGCCTCCTGCTCG
This sequence comes from Streptomyces sp. NPDC005820, assembly GCF_040630255.1. NCBI lineage: Bacteria > Bacillati > Actinomycetota > Actinomycetes > Kitasatosporales > Streptomycetaceae > Streptomyces > Streptomyces sp. NPDC005820. Next base: position 348,987 of record NZ_JBEXXE010000002.1, on the reverse strand, counting down.
GGAAACCGCAGCAGGCACAGCACGGCGTTGGAGAGCGTGCACACCGTCGTCTCCGTGCCGGCCGCCAGCAACAGTCCCACGGTGCGGACGACCTCCTCCTCGCCGATCCCTTCCGGGGCCCGCGGGGTCGTACGGCCGAGCAGTCCGCCGCGCACCGGGCAGCCCGGGGCGGCGCGCACCGCGCGTACATGGGCCTCCAGTTCCTCCCGCGCGGCGAAGGCCGTGCTCAGCGGGGCGTCGACCCGGTCCAGATAGTCGATCACCGGCCGCATGAGCCTCGCCAGCCGGGCCCGGTCGGCCTGGTCGAGGCCGACCAGTTCGACCGCGACCCGGAAGGGCAGTTCCATGGCGTAGTCGGCGACGAAGTCGGCCCGGCCGCGGCGGGCCAGGCCGGTCGCCAGGTCCTCCGCGACGGGACGGACCACCTGCGCGATCAGCTCCCGCACCCGGCTGCCGGTGAGGTCGTGGTTGACGAGCGGGCGCAGCCGCGTGTGGTCCTCGCCGTCGCTGTCCACCAGCGTGGGACCCAGCACCTGCCGGCTGCGGCGGAAGAGGTTCTCCACCGTGAAGTCCGGGCCCCTGAGCACCTCGTCGACCAGGGCGTGCGCGTGGACGAAGAAGCAGCGGCCCGGCTCGGACCAGCTCACCGGCCGATGGGCGCGGAACCAGTCGTAGTACGCCCAGGGGTCCTGCCGGTGGGCGGCCGGGTCGAACTGCTCGGGCCCCGGCGGCCTGAGAGCGCCGACCGCGGTCGCTCCCATCACACGTCCATCTTCAGCGGGCCGCGGCCGGCCAGATAGTCGTGCAGCCCGCAGGCCTCGCTGAGCCGGACCCCGCCGCGTACCGCGTCGCGCAGTCTCTCCTCCTGGCTGCGTAGCAGCCGGGCCGCGTTGAGGACCGGCGAGACACGGTCCGCGCGTACGGCCACCACGGCGTCGTCGTCACCGAACAGCCAGTCCCCGGGGGAGAGTTCGAGCGGGCGCGGGCTGTTGTCCGGGCCGACCACCGGCACGGTGACGGTCATCGGCAGCTCGGCGGCGGGCACCTGTGCCGTCTTCGCCGAGATGATGTTGACCTCGGTCGAGAACACGGGGAGCCGCAGCTCCGCGATGAACCCCAGGTCGCGTACCGCCCCGTGGACGACCAGCCCGCCGAGCCCCTGGGCCACCGCGGCCGTGCTCAGCACATCACCCGCGAGGGCCTCGGAGTACTCCGCGGTGTTGGTGGCCAGCAGCACGTCCCCCGGAGCGGCGGCGTCGAGGGCCTGGAGGACGGGCAGCATGTCGTTGGCCGTGGCGACCGGGTAGACCGGGCCGGCCAGGTGCCGGCCCGGAGTCCGGCTGACCAGGGGCCAGGCGAGCACCTCGACGTAGTCGGGCGCGGCGTCCCGCAACTGGGCGCACCCCAGCTCGCGGAAGGTCTCACGGATACGGGCCACGCGGGAGTCGGCCGGGGGCGCGGTGGTGGACGTCATGCTGCCTCTTTGGCGAAGTAGGAGTCGTAGACGCGTTCCATGGTGTGGAAGTTGCGCAGCGAGTCGGCGGTCAGCGTGATCTCCTGACCGGTCAGCTTCTCCAGGTGGATCAGCAGTTCCACCATGGCGAAGGAGTCGAGATGCCCGAGATCCCAGAGGTTGTCGTCGGGCGCGGGGTCGGGAAATTCCCGCGGGGCCCGGACGGTCCTCAGGATGTCGCTGAACGTCCGGTAGAAATCCTGGCGTTCCACGAGGTCGTCACTCCTTCTCGGTCGGGTCGTCGTGGGGGTCACCGAGCGATTCCAGGGCCTCGGTGAGCAGGTCCAGCGCCGAGGCGAGCTGCTCCGGCGCGATGGTCAGGGGCGGTGCCACCCGGATGCGCCGGCCGTCGTGGCCGCCGGTGAACACCAGGACGCCGCGCTCGACACCGCGGTGCACCAGCTCGCCCGCCCGGTCGTGCCCGAAGGACAGGGTCGGCCCGGTCAGATGGACGTCCCGCGTTCCGTACAGGCCGGCGATCTGCTTGGCGTACTTCTCCAGCGCCGTCGCGACGCCGTCGGCCAGTCCGGCCACCGGGGTCCGGTCCAGCCAGCGGCTCACCGCGGCGGCGGCCCGGTAGGCGGGCACCGACGTCTGGAAGGTGTGGGCCAGTGCGAGGTCCTGCCCCACCGCCTCGTCGAACGCCTCGGGGTACACGACGGCCGACAGCGCCGCGAGCCCGTTGGTGAGGGACTTGCTGAAGAGATGGACGTCCGGTTCCAGGCCCGCCGCCCGGGACGGGCTGAGGGAGCCGTGCCGGTGGAAGCCCGCCTGGACCTCGTCGGCGATCACCACGACGCCCCGGGACCGGGCGGCCGTGACGAGCCGCTCCAGCCACGCCGGGTCCACCGGGACGTATCCGTTGGCACCCTGGACCGGTTCGAACAGCAGGCAGGAGATGCCGTCCAGGTCGGGGACCGGACCGCCGGGGGCGACGCGCTCGATCCAGCGGTCGGTCTCGGTGACCCAGGGCGTGTTCTGCAGGGCGAGCGGCCGGTGTGTGCTGGTGGCGGCGAGGGCGTCCACGCCCAGTCCGTGGAAGGCGCCGTCGAGGACGAGGATCCGGCCCCGCCGCACCCGCTGGGCCAGGGCGAGGGCGCTCGCCACCGCGAAGCTGCCGCCGACCTGGTAGAGAACGCGGTGGCCGGGGGCGCCGAGCCGGTCGGTCAGCCAGTCGGCGACCTCGTACGCCTCCTCGGGATAGACCCCGCTGACGAGGTCGGCGTCGAGCCCCTGATGGGCGGTGATGTCCGGGTTGAGATGCCCGAAGTTCACCGCCCCGTAGGAGCTGGTGAGGTCGGTGTACCGGCGGGTGGTGCCGTCGTCGTCGAGCAGGAGGGTGGCGTTGCGGGCTTCCCGGACGATCAGCCGCCGGCCGAGGACGCGTGATTCGTCGAGCGGACTGATGCGGTCGGCCAGGACGGGGGAACGACTCAACGGGTCTCCTTGGTGGGGGCCGGGAGCAGGGCCAGCCTCGTGCGGTCGACCTTGCCGTTGGCGGTGACGGGCAGGGAGGCGGTCGTGCGGATCTCGCTCGGGACCATGTACGACGGCAGCACCTCGGCACACCACCGGCGCAGTTCGGCCGGGTCGGGCCCCGTCGTGCCGGGCGCCGGCACGACCACCGCGCGCAGTTCCTGGAGGCCGGCCTCGCCCTGGACCTGGACCGTGAGGGCCGCCTCGCTGATTCCCGGATGGGCCGCGAGCCGGTGTTCCACCTCCTCCAGCTCCACCCGGTTGCCCCGGATCTTGACCTGGAGGTCGGCGCGGCCCCGGTAGCGGAGCAGCCCGTCCTCCCCGGTCTCGGCGAGGTCCCGGGAACGGAACACCGGCTCTCCGTCGTCCGGGCGCAGCGGATTGGGCACCAGGGCGGCCGCCGTCGCGACGGGGTCGCGCCAGTAGCCCGAGAACAGGTTGTCCGCCCGCAGGTACAGCTCGCCCACCCGGCCCGGCCGGGTGACGGGCCGGCCGCTGTCGTCGAGGAGCAGCAGCTGTGCTCCCGGGTGGCCCCAGGAGAAGGGCAGGGAGGTCAGGTCGTCCGGGAGCGGGGTCGGCAGGTCGTGGAACGAGCACGCCACCGACTCCGAGTGGCCGAAGCAGTTGATGACGCGCAGTCCCGGTACGGCCTCGGTCAGGCGGCGCAGCTGCTCCACGGGAAACGCCTCACCCGCGAACAGCACGGCCTCCAGGTGTGCGGCGCGGGACAGTTCGCCGGGTGTGTGCCGCAGGACCGCGGACCAGATCGACGGGACGCCGTTCATCTGGGTGACACCGTGCCGGCCCAGGTGGTCGAGCATGCGGCGGGGCTGTTGGTAGAGGTACCGGGGGACCAGGACGAGGGTGGCGCCCGAGCCGAGGGCCAGCCCGTAGTCGAGCAGCGAGAAGTCGAACTGGAGAGGGGAGATGCTGCCGACCCGCGCCTGCGGCCCGAGTGCGCAGTGCGCGACGAGCGCGCGCCAGAAGGCGAGGACCGCACGGTGGCTCATCATGATGCCCTTGGGCTCGCCGGTGGTGCCCGAGGTGAAGATGAGATAGGCGAGATCCCGCCCGAGGGTGGCCAACCGGATGCCGGGGGCGCCGGAAGCGCTGGGAGCGTCGGGGCTGCCGGGGCTGCCGGGGCTGCCGGGGCCGCCGGAGCCGTCGGGGCCGCCGGAGCCGCCGGAACTTCCGGGAGCGTGGCGCCTCGCTGGCAGACGCAGGCCGTCGGGGGTCAGGGCGGCGCGGGGTACGGGATCGGGCGGCGGCGTGGTGGCCGCGTCGGTCGGCTCGTCGGCCGGATCGGCCGGATCGGCTGGATCGGGTGGTGGCGCGGTGGCCGCGTCGGTCGGCTCGTCGGCCGGATCGGGCGATGGCGCGGTGGCCGTGTCGGACGGCTCGGCGGCCCGGACCAGCAGGACGGCGTCGGTGCGCGCGGTGATGGCGGCGAGCCGGGACGGGGGGCAGTCGGGGGCCAGGGGGACGAACACGGCGCCGGCGAGCGAGCACGCGCACAGCAGGGCAAGCGCTTCCGGGGAGGGATCGAGCTGGAGCACGATCCGGTCGCCGTCGCCGACACCCCAGTCGCGCAGGTGGTCCGCGTACATGTGGGCCAGTGCGGCGAGTTGGGCGTAGGTGAGCGTCGACCGCTCGCCGACGACCGCCGGATGGCCGGGGCGGTCGGCGGCGTGGCGCAGCAGGAAGTGGTGGAACAGGGTGTCGGGCGCGGCGCCTGAATTCATGTCGCGGCCCCCAGGACGGTGGCCCCCCATTGACTGGGGCCGGCGCCGAGAAGCATCAGGTGCTCTCCGGCGCCGACGGGCTGCTCGTGGAGCGAGTCGACGAGGTTGATGACCGGGTCCGAAGCCATGGCGTGCCCCAGCCGCGGGATATTGCCGGCGTGCACCTGACCGAAGTCGAATCCGGAAATTCTGGTGATGCCGCGGTTGACGCGCAGGTTGTAGTTGTTCGGCAGTACCCGCGATATCTGGGAGGCGGCCAGGCCGACGTTCTTCAGGGCGAGCGCGGACGTTACGGAAATTCCTTTCGAGAAACCCGCCATGTACCGCATGAAGTTGTCCTGGGGGCGCAGTGCGGCGAGCTGGAGGTCGTTGGTGAGCGAGGTGTGCAGGAACCGCAGCGCGGCGGACGACGGCGACCTCGTGACCAGCAGGCTCGACGCGGCGTCGCTGTGCACGGAGATGTTGCCGGTGACCAGCCGCGGACTGCCCGGCTCGCGGGTGTCGACGCAGACCACGAGGACGTCCTCCGCCTGGCCCGAGTGGATCAGGCCGGTCGCCAGCTGGACGGCGGCGTGCAGATTCGCGCAGTAGAAGCGCGAGACGCCGACGAGGGCGGCGTGGTCCAGGCCCAGCCGGCGCAGTGCGGCGCCGAGTTCGGTGGCGGTGGTGCGGGCCGCGTCCCAGGTGTTGCTGGTGGTGTACAGCACGTGGCTCACATGCCCCCGGCGCTCCGGGGCCGCGGCGAGGGTCCGGGCGGCGGCCTCCTCCGCGAGGGCGACGGACGTCCTCCTGGTCGAACGGAAGGTCCTCAGGCCGACCTCGTGGAAATCCTGCCGCAGCTCCGGGGTGAGCGAGGGGAGTTCCTCCAGGGTCAGCTCTTCCTCCCCCAGTTCGTACGCGAATGCGTCGAGCCAGACCGGCGGTGCGGACATACGGAGACCTCCCCTTCTTCGGTGGGTCGAGTAAATCCCCGAGAGGTCGCGAGCGTCCAGAACGGGCTTGCCCCGAATTACCCCGTATCGATCTCCGGGCTGAGCTGCGTAAAGGGCCTGAAGAATGCCCGTGTAAGCGCCGTAAAAGCGCATCGGAAGACCGCTGCAAGGCGCGTCGCGTAGTTTTTTCGCAGCGGCCCTCCCGGATTTTCCGGAGTGAATACGGGAGGCCGGGGCGAATCGGGGACGGGCCAGGACGGGTACGAGAGGGAGGCTGCGGCCGGGTGGAACCAGAGAACGCGGTCCACGGAATTCTCGACGCGGCGGCCCGCCGGTTCCCGCGGGCCCCCGCCGTACGCGACTCGCTCGGCGGCTGGACCTACGAGGAGCTGTCCCGGGCCTGCTCGGCGATCGAGGCCTGGCTGGGGCGGCGGGGCGTCCGGGCCGGGGACCGGATCGTCACCCTGCTGCCCGCGAGCCGCGAGTTCACCGCCCTGGTGTACGCGGCCTCCCGGGCCGGCGCCACCCTGGTCCCCCTCGCCCCGACCACGACGGCCTACCAGCTCACCCCGATCGTCACGGAGACCGAGGCCCGCCTACTGATCACCGAAGCCGGCATGGAGACACCGGACTTCTGCGAGGCGGCCGACACCGCAGAACTGTCCGAGGCAGCCCGCCCGGCCGGTGCGTCCACCGCCTCCGGTCCCGCCTGCGAGGCGGAGGCGGCCGACGCCGAGGGACTGTCCGAGGCGGCCCGCCCAGCCACCGCGTCCACCACCTCCGGTCCCGCCCCCGAGGCGGATGCGGCCGACGCCGGGCGACTGTCCGAGGCGGCCCGCCCGGCCGGTGTGTCCACCGCCTCCGGTCCCGCCTGCGAGGCGGATGCGGCCGATGCCGAGGGACTGTCCGAGGCGGCCCGGCCCGCCGGCGCGTCCACCACCTCCGGTCCCGCCCGCGAGGCCCCGTCCAGCCCCGCCCCTGACGCCCCCTCCGGTCCCGCCCGCGAGGCCCCGTCCAGCCCCGCCCCTGACGCCCCCTCCGGTCCCGCCCCCGAAGCCCCCTCCGGTCCCACCCTCGACGCCCCCTCCGGCCCCACCCCCGAAGCCCCGGCCCTGATCATCTACACCTCGGGCACCACATCCCGTCCCAAGGGCATCGTCTGCCCGCACGACCGCGTGGTGTTCGTGGCCCGTGCGATCGCGTCGCGCCTCGGCTACCGTCGCGAGGACGTGGTCTTCTGTCGGCTGCCTCTCTCCTTCGACTACGGCCTCTACCAGCTGTTCCTGTGCGCCCTCGCCGGTGCCGAGCTGGTCCTGGCGGAGGACGGCAGTGACGTCACCGTGCTCAGGCAGCTGCGTCGCTGCGGGGCGACGGTCGTCCCCCTGGTCCCCTCGCTGGCCTCGATGCTCGTCGCCCTCGCACGACGGGAACGGTCCCCCGACGGGGCCGCCGCACCCGCCACGGTGCGCCTGTTCACCAACACGGGGGCGGAGCTCACGCCGCGGGCGGCCCGCACCCTGCGCGAGGTGTTCCCCGAAGCGCAGGTGTCCCCGATGTACGGAATCTCCGAGTGCAAGCGGGTCTCCATCCTGTCGCCGCACGAGGCCGCCGCCCGCCCGGACTCGGTGGGCCGCCCGCTGCCCGGTACCACGGTGAGCGTGCTCGGCCCCGACGGCTCGGTCCTGCCGCCCCGCGCGGTGGGGGAGATCGTGGTCGACGGGCCGCACGTGATGGACGGCTACTGGCGCGACCCCGACCGCACCGCGCGGATGTTCCGGCCCGCGCCCGGCACCACCCGGCGCCGCCTGCACACCGGGGACCACGGCTTCCTCGACGAGGAGGGGTACCTCTACTTCGCCGGGCGGCGCGACGAGATCTTCAAACGGCGGGGCGTCCGCATGAGCACCCTGGAGATCGAGGCCGCCGCCCAGTCGGTCGCCGGAGTACGGGACGCGGTGGTGCTCGTCCCGCACGACGAGCGCGACCTCCCGCTGTTCGTCACCGGCACCGCCCGGCCCGCCACCGTGCTCGCCGAACTCGCGGCCCGGCTCGGCCCGGCCCGCACCCCCACACGCTGCACGGTGCTCGACACCCTGCCGCTGACCGCGAACGGAAAACCCGACCGGCAGGCCCTGCGCTCCCTGCTCGGCACCGGCGCACCGCAGCCCGGCTCGACGTCACGTCCGGAAAGGCAGGAAACCCGTATGCCCGAGCAGGCCGGGCCGGCCGCCCGCAGCGACGCCCCCCTGTCCGGCGGCGACTTCGACACCCTCGCCAAGGAGTACGGCACCCCCGTCTACGTGTACGACCTGACCCGGACGGAGCAGGCGTACACGGATCTCACGGCGGCCCTCCCGGAGGGCTCCCGCGTCTACTTCTCGCTGAAGGCCAACCCGCACCCCGCGCTGGTCCGCCGTCTCGGCGGCCTCGGCGCCCGTCCCGAGGTCAGCTCGGCCGGAGAGCTCGACGCGGTGCTGGCCGCCGGCCGGCCCGCCGGGGAGGTGCTGTACACCGGGCCCGGCAAGACCCCCGCGGAACTCGACCGGGCGCTGGCGGCGGGCGTCCGGGTCCTGTCGGCCGAGTCCTTCGCCGACCTGGACCGGATCGGAGCCGCCGCCGAGCGGCACGGCGTGGACGTGGACTGCCTGCTGCGGGTCAACGCGCCGGACGCGGCCGGCGGCAGCGGACTGCGTATGACCGGCACCTCCTCCCAGTTCGGCTTCGACCACGACCGGCTGGTGGCGGGCTGGCCCGCCTACCGGCCGCCCGCCCGGGTCACCGTACGGGGCTTCCACTTCTTCCCCCTGACCAACGCCCGCGACGAGACGACCCTGCTGGGCGAGATGGCCCAGAGCGTGCGCTGCGCGGCCGAGCTCTCCCGGCGGCTGGGCATTCCGCTGGAACTGCTCGACCTGGGCGGTGGCTTCGCCGCGCCGTACGCCGGCCCGGGCACCCGCCCCCGCTACCCGGGCCTGCGCGCCGGCCTGGAGCGGGTGCTCGACGAGCACCTGCCCGACCCCGGCCGGCGACCGGTCCTCGCCTTCGAGTCGGGGCGCTACCTGGTCGCCGACTGCGGCACCCTGCTGACCACCGTCGTCGACGTCAAGGAGAGCAGGGGCCGCACGTACGCCGTCCTCGACGCCGGCATCAACGCGCTCGGCGGACTGTCCGCCACCGGCCGACTGCTGCCGGTCGACGTCGGCCCGGACCTCACCGGCATGACCGGACCCGAACGGACCGCCGACCTCGTCGGACCCCTGTGCACACCGCTGGACCGGCTGGCCCGGCGGGTACGCCTGGACGGCCTCACCCCCGGCGACGTGCTCCGCGTCCCGAACACCGGCGCCTACGGCCTCACGGCCAGTCTGCTCGGTTTCCTCAGCCGGCCCGTCGCCGCCGAGGTGGTCACCGAGTCCGGCCACGTCGTGGAAGCAAGCCGTCTGACGCTCGTCCGCACGACCGAAGGAGAGACGCAGCCGTGACCGTTCCCTGGGACGAACGCTTCGAGAGCGTCGTACGCCCCAACCTGCCCCTGCTGGAGCCGGAGACCCCGCTGGCGCCGGACGCCGCGTTCGCCGCGCTGGGGCTCGACTCCATGCAGACGGTGAGTCTGCTGGTCGAGGTGGAGGAGGCGTACGACATCGTCATGCCCGACGAGGCGCTGGCCGCGGAGACCTTCGCCGGCCCGCTCAGCCTGTGGCGGCAGGTCTCCGCCCTGCTGCCGGTCCCTGCCACCGGGGCCGACCGGTGAGTTCGGTGCCGGAGCGGCTGGCCGAGGTGCTGCCCGTGGTACGGGACCACGCCGACCGGTGCGACGCCGAGGCCCGGTTCCCGAGCGAGAGCGTCGACGCCCTGCGCGCCACTGGACTGATGGGCCTGCTGGTGCCGGAGGAACACGGGGGGCTGGGCGCCGACCTGCGGACGTTCGCCGAGACCGCGCAGACCCTGGCGGGCGCCTGTCTGTCCACGGCGATGATCTGGGCCATGCACGGACAGCAGGTGGACGCCGTGGTCCGGCACGCCGGCCCGCGGCTGGCCGGGGAACTGCTGCCCCGCATCGCCCGGGGCGGGATGTACCTGGCGTCGGTGACCACCGAGCCGGGGAAGGGCGGCCACCTGCTCAGCGCCGACGCCGCGCTCACCGCGGAGCGGCACCTGCTCCACTTCGACCGGACCGGCCCCGTGGTCACCGGCGCCGCACACGCGGACGGCTTCCTCATCACGCTGCGCGCCGCCCCGGACGCCCCTGCCCACCAGGTGTCCCTGGTGTACGCCGCGCGCGAGCAGACCGCCGTCGAACCCGTCGGCGACTGGAACCCCCTCGGCATGCGCGGCACCCACAGCACCGGGATCCGGCTGAAGGGGGCCGTGCCGGCCGGCCAGCTCGTGGGCGGCGAAGGCGAGTTCCGTACGGTGGCCGTCGACAGCATGGTCCCGGTGGGGCACATCGCCTGGGCCTCCTGCTGGCTGGGCGCGGCCCGCTCCGGATATCAGCGGCTCGTACGCCTGCTCACCTCGCGCGGACGGCCCCGTGGCATCGACCTCGCCTCCCCGCTGACCACGGAACGACTGGCCCGCATCCGTACGGACCTGGAACTGGTCAGCGGCTATCTGCACGGGGTGATCGCCGAGATCGGCCAGGCGCGGGCCACCGGCGCCGACACCGCGGACCCGGCCGTGCAGATCCACCTCAACACGCTGAAGATCGCCGCCTCCGAGCTGGCGTTCGGCGCCACCGACCGGATGGTGCAACTGGCGGGCCTGACCCTCGGCTACCAACGGGACTCGCCCCTCGGACTGGAGCGGCTCTTCCGCGATCTGCGGTCGGCGGCACTCAACTACGCCAACGACCGGCTGCTGACCTCCAACGGCAGCCTGTGTCTGCTGGACCGGGGCGTCCGGCTGCTGTCCGCCGCCCCCGCCGCCTCTCCCGCCTCCGCCGTGGACACGCCCGTCGACGGCCCGGCCCCCGGGCATGTGAGCCCATGACCGCGCACGCCCCGGACACGAACCCGGACCGGCCCGCCGGGGACACGACTCCCTCCTGGCGGCGGATCGCCCGCTGGGAGTGGCGGCTGCTGCGCCCCCAGCGGCGCCTCCTGCTCGGCTGGGTCGGCGGGGTCGCCGCGGCCGCCGTCCTGTCCGTGCTGTCCGCCCGGCGCACCGGCGACTTCATGAACTCCCTGGCCGGCGGCGACGACTTGCGGCGCACGCTGGAGACCGGGGCGGCCGTCGGACTGCTCGCCGCCGGCGCCGTGCTCGCCCGCACGCTGGCCGTGTACTGCGTCGACCTGGCCATCGGCCGGGGCGCCGACGCCCTCGGCCTGGCCGTCTTCGACGAACTCCAGCACAAGGACATCACCGCCTGCGAGGCCCTCGGCTTCGACGAGCTGTACCACCGCCTCACCGACGGGATGGAACGCATCAGGGAGGCGATGCGGCTGCTGCTGGCCGAGTTCACGTTCTACGCGCTCTCCGCCTGCCTGACCCTCGTCGTCATGGTGCGCGTCGACCCCGTGCTGCCGCTGATCTGCCTCGCCGTCTATCTGCCGTACATCGGCTTCCGGCTGCGGCTGCTGCGCCGGTTCAACGAACGCTGGAACGGTCACCTCACGGAGTACCCGTCGCTCTCCCGGGTGGTGCGCGAAGCGATCGAGGGCGTCCGGACCATCAAGATCTACTCGTCGGTGGAGCGCGAGACGGTACGTCTGGAAGGGGCGCAGCGCCGCTATCTGGAGGCGTTCCGCAGTCATCAGCGGCTGCTGTGCTCGGGCAGTCTCCTCAACCATGTGATGTTCCTGCTGCCCGAGGGCCTGGTCTACCTCTACCTCGGCCGGCGCGTCCTGGACGGGGCCGTGTCGCTGGGCGGGCTGTTCACGATGACGGTGCTCTTCCCGCTGCTGCGGCAGTTCGTCTGGCACGTGTCCCGGCTCGCGGCCCACCGGGGCGAACACGGGATCCCGCTGGCCCGGCTGCAGGAGATACGGGCCCTGCCCGAGGAGCCCTACGACGACGGCGCCGGCGGCGGGTCCGGTGCGACGGCGCCCGGGCGGCCCCGGGGGCGGATCGAGTTCCGCGACGTGTCCAAACGCCTCGACGGGGTCCCCGTACTCGACGGCCTGGACCTGACCATCGCCCCCGGCCGACGGATCGGCGTCGTGGGGCTCAGCGGGGCGGGCAAGTCCACGCTCGCCAACCTGCTCGTCGGGCTGCTCGCCCCGGACGGCGGCGAGGTCCTCGTCGACGACCGGCCGCTGGCCCACTGGCCCATCTCCGCGCTGCGGCGGGCGACCGCCTACGTCAGCCAGGACGCCTACCTGCTCAACGACACCGTGCGCGCCAACCTCGGCTACGGCATCGAACAGCCCCCGGACGAGCGGCTGTTGTGGGCCCTGGGACAGGCGGACCTCGGCGACTTCGTGGCCGCCCTGCCCGAGGGACTCGACACCGTCGTCGGTGAGCGCGGCATCCAGCTGTCCGGGGGCCAGCGGCAGCGGCTCTCCCTGGCGCGGGCCTTCCTGCGTGAGCCGGCGATCCTCGTCCTCGACGAGACCACCAGCGCCCTGGACGCGGCGGCCGAGGCCCGGGTGCACCGGGCCCAGCAACGACTCGGCGAAGGAGTCACCACCCTGATCATCGCCCACCGTCTCGTGACCGTGCGCGACGCCGACGCCATCGTCGTCATCGACGAGGGCCGGGTACGGCAGCACGGTACCCACGACGAACTGCTGCGCAGCGACGGCCTCTACGCGAGGCTGCACCGGGCCGCCGCGATGTCCACGGCCGGGGAGGCGCCGTGACGGGCGGGCCGCAAGCCGCGGAGCGCACCCGCGCCGGTGAGGCCCGTACGGGAGAGGCCCGTACGGGAGAGGCCCGTACGGGATGGGCCCGCAAGGGAGAGGCCCGTATCGCCCACGGCGACCCCGCCGCGATGTTCCTGCTGATGGCCGTGCACGAGTCGGCGGCCCTCGCCCTGCCGCTCGCCGCCGGACAGGCCGTCGGGCGTCTGCTGGCGCGGGACTGGGACGGGTTCCTGGTGTGGGCCCTGCTGATGATCGCCCTCCCGCTCGTCGAGGGGCTGCTGCTGTGGGCCTGGGAGTGGACGCAGGGCTGCGGCGCCGAGGAGGCGGGCACCGTACTCCAACGCGGGGTGCTGGCGCGGATGCTGAGCACCTCCGTCGGCTGGTTCGTCCCCCGCCGGACCGGTGTGCTCGTCACCCGGGCCACTCAGGACATCCGTTACCTCGTCGAGCACGACCGGGTGCGGTGGCAGGCGGTCCGCTCGGTGTTCGCGCTCGCCGTGATCTGCGCGGTGCTCACCGCCTACCATCCGCTGCTCGCGCTCGCCGCGCTGCTGGCAGCCGTGCCCCAGCTGGTGCAACTGCGCTGGGCGGCCCGGGACGCGCGGCGGGTGGCCGCCGACGTGGTCGCCGGCACGGAGGCCGTCAACGAGTACCTGCGGGAACGCCTGGACTTCCTGCGGTTCACCAGGTCCAGCGGCGCCGGGGCGTGGGAGCACCACCAGTACGAGCGGCTGCTGCGCCGGACCGTGGGACCGGCGCGGGAGGCCCGGGCCCGACTGGACGCGCGTACCGCGGCGGTGAGCGGCGGACTGCAGACGCTCGGCACCCTCACCCTGATGGCCGGAGGCGGCTGGCTCGCCGCGCGAGGAGCCATCGCCGCCGGCGGATTCGTCGTGGCGTTCGGCTATCTGGCGCGCATCGGCGTCGCCGCCGCGGACTGGACCGCGTGGTTCCGGCGGGCCGCGGAGGCCGGACAGCGCCGGACCCGCATCGCCGAGATCATGGCGGCGCCGGCGGAGCCGACGGGCAGCGGGACGCCTCCGCGCCGGGTCGACCGCATCGAGATGCGCGACCTGACCTTCCATCACCCCGGCCGCCCGGAGGTGCTGTCCGCCATCAGCTGTACGCTGCGCCGGGGCGAGGTGACGGCCCTGGTGGGGGCGAGCGGCAGCGGCAAGAGCACGCTGTGCGACCTGCTGAGCGCCCTGACCCGCCCGGACTCCGGCCGCGTGCTGGTCAACGGGGACCACGAGCTCGCCGACATCGACCCGCACGCCTGGCGTTCACGCGTCGTCTACGTCGCGCAGTTCCCGTACTTCTTCACCGGGCCGCTCGACGACAACCTCCACCTCACCGACGGGGCGGACGCGGACATCGCCCGGTTCGTGCGCGTGCTCGGCCTGGACGGTGTCATCGAGCGCATCCGTCGCCGGCCCGGCGAAGAGCTCGCCCCCGGCAGGCTCTCCGGCGGTCAGCGGCAGCGGCTCGGGCTGCTGCGCGGCGCCGCCCGCGCCGCGGCCGAACGCCCGGTGCTGGCCGTGTTCGACGAGCCCACCTCGGCCGTCGACTCCCTCACCGAACAGCAGGCCATGAGCGTGGTGACCGAGCTGCGGGACGTGGCCCCCGTCCTGCTCGTCGCCCACCGCATGTCCACGGTCCGCCACGCCGACCGGGTGCTGGTCCTCGACGACGGCCGGATCGTCGAGGACGGCCCGCCGGACGAACTGGCCGCCCGCGGCGGGCCCTTCGCCCGGTTGCGGGCGCAGGAGGAGACAGGCGCGTAGGCCTTCGCGGCGCGCCGCCCGACGGGACCAGCGGGGCAACCGGATCAGCGGGTGGGAGGACGCCTTGGACAGGACATCACGCGTCGGTGCGTACGGCGAGGAGCAGCCCGCTCGCCCAGTCCAGCCGTACCGTGCGGAAGTCGGGGCGGGTGGTGAGGTCCGCCAGCAGCCGCTCCACGGACGCCTCGTGGCCCTCGGGCCAGCCCGGCTGGGGGAGGAGATCGTCGATGAGGTAGGCGCCGCCCGGAGCCACCAGGCCCAGGGCGAGGTCGAGATGGGTGAACTTGCCCGGCCAGGTGTCCGCGAAGACCAGGTCGAACGGCTCGCCGTCGTACTTCTCCAGCCAGGCCCCGCCGTCCCCCGTGACGAAGGTGATCCGGTCGTCCGCCCCGAACAGAGCGCCGGCCACGGCCTGGAGCGCGCCGTCGAGTTCGACGGTGACGAGTTCCGCGGTGTCGTCCATCCCGCTGAGGAGCCAGGCGGTGCCCTCGCCGACCCCGGTGCCGAGCTCCAGGATCCGTCGCGGCCGGCCGGCGGCCAGGACGGCCAGCAGGCTGCCCGTACGTTCGTCGCACGACATGGTGAACCCGGCCTCGCGCGCCGCGGCGCGCAGTTCGGGCAGGCGGGCGGGCAACTGGCGAGGCGTGTCGTCGAACACGGATGTCTCCGTTCCTTCTCTCCGGGCCGCACATCCTGGCATCCGACCCGTCCCCCGGGCCACCCGCACCACGGACGACCGGGGCCCGACCCCGCCGTGCGCCGAGCGAAACGGACAGGAGACCCATGGAGTCGGTGAAGTGCACACTCGTCACCCGGTTCGACCGTGTGGTCGCGCGGTTCCCGGACCTGACGGCGGTCACCTCCCACGACGGTGACCTCACCTATCGGGAACTGGACCGGCGCTCCGACCTGCTCGCGCGGGAACTGGCGGCCACGGGTGTGGCACCCGGAGCCCGGGTGGTCCTGCTGGTGCCGCGGGGCGCCGGGGTGCCGGTCGGTGTGCTGGGCATCCTCAAGGCCGGCGCCGCCTACGTCCCCCTCGACCCCGACTGGCCGCCGGAGCGGATCGCCTGGACGGTCCGGGACAGCGGCGCCCGCGCCGTCGTATCGACGTCCGGGCCGGCCGGTTCGCTCCCGGACCTGGGAGTGGACGTCCTGCTGCTGGACCGGCCGACGGCACCGCCCGCCGAGCCGCCGGCCCCCGCGACGAGGGGCGCCACGACCCCCGACGACCCGGCCTACGTCATCTACACCTCCGGTTCCACGGGCACCCCCAAGGGGGTCGAGGTGGAGCACCGCAACGTCGTCCGCCTCTTCGACAGCACCCGGGAGCGGTTCGGCTTCGACGAGAACGACGTCTGGACGCTGTTCCACTCGACGGCCTTCGACTTCTCCGTGTGGGAGATCTGGGGCGCCCTGCTGTTCGGGGGGCGGCTCGTCGTCGTTCCCCTGGAGACCGCGCGCTCACCCGAGGCGTTCCACGACCTCCTGCGCGGCGAGCGGGTGACCGTCCTCAACCAGACGCCCTCCGCGTTCGGCCGGCTCGCGGCGGCCGACGCGAGGTCCGCGCACCGGCTGACCGGTCTGCGGGTCGTCGTGTTCGGCGGTGAGCGTCTGGAGCCGGCCACGCTGCGGGACTGGGTCGAACGCCACGGCGACGAGAGCCCCCGCCTGATCAACATGTACGGCATCACGGAGGCCACCGTGCACGCCTCCTACCGGCCGCTCACCCGGCACGACCTGGACGCGCACGGGCCGAGTCCCATCGGGGACCCGCTGCCCGGCCTGGTCTTCCATGTGCTCGGCGACGACGGGCGGCCCGTCACGCGGGGCGAGCCCGGCGAGCTGTACATCGAGGGGCCCGGCCTCGCCCGCGGCTACCTCGGGCGGCCCGAACCGACCGAGGAGCGCTTCATCGAGCGCACCGGCCCCGACGGCACGGTCCACCGCTGCCACCGCACCGGCGACCGGGTCGTCGCCCTGCCGCAGGGCGGCTACGGCCATCTCGGCCGCACCGACGACCGGATGAAGATCCGCGGCCACCGCGTGGAGCCCGCAGAGATCGAGACGGTCCTCGTCCGGCACGCGGACGTGTCGGCAGCTGTCGTACTGCCCCACGACTACGGAGGGGGAGACGTCCGCGTGGTGGCCTACGTCGCCTCCGACCGGCCGCGCGCGGACAGCCTCGCTCCCGAACTGGGGAAGACGGCCGCCGCCGCCCTGCCGCCCCACATGCGTCCCTCCGCGTACGTCGTCCTGCGGGAACTCCCGCTGACCCGCAACGGCAAGGTGGACAAGGACCGGTTGCCGGCACCGGTCGCCGGCGCCACGACCACTCCCGTCCACCTCGTCGCCGACGACCACCGCGCACGCACCGCCACGGAACAGCGCATCGCCGGCATCTGGCAGTCAGTCCTGGACGTCCCCGAGGTCCCCGGCATACCCGGCGACGCCGACTTCTTCGAGCTCGGCGGCACCTCGCTGTCCCTGCTGCGCATGTTCGGCCAGGTCAACGAGGCCTTCGGGCTCGGGCTCGACATCACCGTACTGATCGACGGCGCGACGGTGGGCACCCTCGCCCGCCACGTCGACCACGCCCTGTCCGCGCAGAGGAGAAACACGTGACCACCGTCCAGCCCCCCGACTTCTCCCTGAGCGACGAGGAACGGGCGGCCTTCCACCGCGACGGCTACGCCGGCCCCTTCACGCTGTACGAACCCGACGAGATCAAGAAGACGTGGGCGCGTACCCGGCTGGAACTGCTGGACCGCAGTGCCGCCGTCTACCGCGACGACGCGGCGGTGTCCGGCGCGACGAACATCTCCAACTACGACCGCCACCTCGATCACGGCTTCCTCGCGGAGCACATCACCCGCCCCGAGATCGTCCACCGGGTCGCCGGCATCCTCGGCCCCGACGTGCTGTGCTGGCGCACCGAGTTCTTCCCGAAGTACCCGGGCGACGAGGGCACCGACTGGCACCAGGCGGACACCTTCGCCAACGCGTCCGGCACCCCGCAGATCCGGTGGCCCGGCGGCTCCGGCTTCGGGGGCACCATCACCGTGTGGTGTGCGTTCACCGACGCCTCCGCCGACCGGGGATGCCTGCAGTTCATCCCCGGCACGCACCGCACCATGTTCTACGACGAGACCAAGCGGATGCACTACGACCCCGGGCAGAACACCTCCGTCGAGAAGAACGGCGTACGACGGGGATTCTTCGGCTACGACTACCGCGAACTGCAGGTGGACCCGGACTGGAAGCCCGACGAGTCCCGGGCCGTCTCCCTGGAGATGAAGGCGGGACAGTTCATCGTGTTCTGGTCCACGCTGATGCACGCCTCCCATCCGCACGCGGGCCGGACCGGGGAGATGCGCATGGGCTTCGCGACCCGCTACGTGCCCACCTCCGTGGAGGTCTACCCCGGCACCACGGACATCGAGGAGTACGGCGGCCGGGTCGGCCTCGAGCGCTACGGGGCGGTGCTGGTCAGCGGGACCGACGCGTACGGCCACAACCGGATCGCCGAACGCACCACCCGCGACCAGCCCTTCCGGCCCGCTTCCCGGACCGGGGCCTGATGCCGACGGAGGCCGCGGCGGGCGCTGTGCCGGACACCGTGCCCGATGCCGGGGCGCTGGGCGCACTGGCCCGGGCCCTCCTCGACACGGCGTCCCTCACCCGGGTCCTGCCGCGGCGGGCGAGGGTCGCGCCGGCCGCACCGTTCCCCGGTGACCGGACGTCGTCCGCCCAGGCACTCCTCGACCGGCTCACCGACGCCCTGGGGACACCCGGGGTCGAGGTGGTGCCGGAGCCGGGACCGCTGTCGGCCACGGAACTCGCCGTCAGCCGGCGCCTGGCGCTGCGCCCCCACGACGGCCCCGCGGACGAGGACCTGCTCCAGGACGTGACACGCCGGGCCCGCACGGCCTTCCCCGGCCGGCCCGTCGTGGTGTCCGCCCACGACGGCAGCCCGCTGCGCTGCTGGGCGGCCGGACCCGAGGACGCCCCGGCGGTGGCGGTGGTCGGCGCCTGCGGCATGCCGGTCGGGCTGGCGGCGCACTGGATGCAGGCGCTGTCCCCCTCGTACCGGGTGGTGACCTGGGAGAGCCGCGGGCTGTTCGCGGCGGACGACGGCTCCGGCCTCGGCGAGCTGACGGGACACGGCCTGGACGTCCAGAGCGACGATCTGCTCGCCGTGCTCGACGGCTTCGGCATCGGCCGGGCCCACGCCATGGGGCTGTGCGGAGGTGCGGCGATCGCCCTGGCGGCGGCCGCCCGATCGGACCGGATCACCTCCATGAGCCTGTGGCACGGCGACTACGAACTCGGCGGCGCGGCACCCAAGACGCCACACCAGCGGGACGTGGAGTCCCTGCTCGCCATGGTCGCGCGCGGTCGGCGGCAGGCCGCCGGGATGCACCGGCTGCTGAGCCGACCCGCGACCCTGGAGGCGCTGCGTCAGGACATCGCCCACTACCTGATCCACCCCTACGCGACGCCGGAACTGCTGTACCGGTACGGCCTGCTGAACGGGGCGATCATGTCGACCGACTGCCGCGCCCTGCTCACGGCCGGGCCACCCACATTGGTGGTCACCAGCGCGAAGGACGCGACGGCGCACCCCGCGGGCTCCGCGTTCGTCTCGGCGCACCTGCCCCGGGCGCGGCTGCGCACCCTGCCGGAGGGAGATCACCTCACCGCCTTCGACGCGGGCGGCGAACTGGTCGGCCTGGCCCATGAGTTCCTGCACGAGGTGACCACCGGGGACCGGAGGGGCACATGAACGACGTCGTCGACGCTTCCCGGCGCGCGCTGTCCGAGGCGCTGCGCGGGCACCCCGCGGTGACGGACGCGGCCGTCGTCGAGAGCACGGACGGGCAAAGCCTCACCGCCCGGATCGTGCCCGATCCCGACAGGGCGCCGATGCTGCACCGATCCGCCGTCCTCGAAGCGGCCGGCCGCCTCGGTGACCTCGCCTGGCACGAGCCGACGGGCGGGCTGCGCGTCGCCGGCCTCAACCGCGGGGAGACGGACTTCCTGCACCGGGAGATCTTCACCGAGAACGCCTACTTTCGGCACGGCATCGCGCTGCCCCCCGGCGCGGTCGTCGTGGACGTCGGAGCGAACATCGGCATGTTCACGCTGTACGCGGCGCGGCACAGCCCCCGGGCCCGGGTCATCGCCGTGGAACCGGTCGCGGAACTCGCCGAAGCGGTCCGGCTGAACGCCGAACTGCACGGTGTGGACGCCACGGTGCTGCGCTGCGCGCTGGGCCGCGCCGAGGGCGAGGCCGCCTTCACCTTCTACCCCCACAACAGCGTGATGTCGGGCCGGTTCGCCGACGGCCCCGAGGACCACGCCGTGCTCAAGGGCTACCTGCTCACCGGTCGCAACGCCGAGCGGGGCGCGCAGCTGGACCGGTTCGTCGAGGACCGCATGCGGGCCGAGCACCGGCGCGTACGGGTGACCACGCTGGCGTCCGTCGCGGACGAACTCCGGCTCCCCCGCGTCGATCTGCTGAAGATCGACGCGGAGAAGGCCGAGGCCGAGGTACTCCAAGGGATCGGCGAGGCCCTGTGGCCCCGGATCGACCGGATCGTGATGGAGGTCCACGACGTCGAGGGCCGACTCGACACCCTCCTGGAGGAACTCCGCGCCCGGGGTTTCGAGGTCGCCCACGACCAGGACCCACGACTGGTCCTGACACCGTGCCACCACCTGTACGCGCGACGCCCCGGGGCAGCCGCCGAGCAGACGCGGGAGGCGGCCTCGGAGGCGGCTCCGGTGTTCGACGGCGGCCCGGCACTGCGCGACCTCGAACCGGAACTGCGCGCGCTCGTCGCCCGGCGGCTGCCCGCGACGGCGCCGCCCGACCGGTTCACCGTGGTCGCGGAGCTCACCACGACGGGCGGACGGCCACCCGTGGCGGCGGCCACGCCCCACCCCGGCGCCGGACCACGTGTCGCCGTACTCGCCCGGATCTGGTCGGACCTGTTCGGCGCGGAGGCAGTGCGGCCGGACGCCGACTTCTTCGACCTGGGCGGGGACTCCCTGACCGCCGTGCGGCTGCTCGCCGGGATCGAGGCGGAACTCGGCGAGGAGGCGCTGTCCCCGGACCGGATCTTCACCGACAGCACGTTCGGGGCTCTGGCCACCGCCCTCGAGACCGGAGGAGCCGGATCGTGAGATCCCCCTATTTCACCCCTGACCACGAGGTGTTCCGGGCCGCGGTACGCACGTTCCTGGCCGACGCGGTGCTGCCCGACGCGGCGCGCTGGGAGGACGAGGGCGGACTCCCGCGGGAGCTGTGGAAGCGCCTGGGGGAGCAGGGCTACCTGGGGCTGCTGCATACGGCCGGCGCGGGCGGCGGCGGCCGGGACATGTTCACGTCGATCGTGTTCCTGGAGGAGCTCGGGCGCACGGGATTCGCGGGTCTTCGGGCCGCCGTCTCGGTGCACGCGTACATGGCGACGTACTACCTGGCCCGGTTCGGCGGTCGTGAACTGTGCCGCGCCTATCTGGCGCCGGCGGTGCGCGGTGACCGCGTGGCGGCCCTGGCGATCACGGAGCCGGCGGCGGGGGCCGACCTCGGGGGGCTGACCACGACGGCGACACCGGACGGCGATCACTACGTGGTCGACGGCACCAAGACCATGGTCAGCAACGGCATGGCGGCGGACTTCGCCGTCGTCGCCGTCCGCACCGGCGCGGCCACCGACCCCGGCCGGCCCGGCATGACCGGACTGTCCCTGCTGGTGGTCGACTCCGGTCTGCCCGGCGTCGGCCGTGAGCCCGTGCGGACCCTCGGCTGGCGCTCGGCCGGTACGGCCACGGTCACGTACGACCACGTGCGTGTTCCCGCGGGCCGTCTGATCGGACGGGCCGACAGCGGCTTCTACTACCTCATGCGAGGACTGCAGCTGGAGCGGCTGGTGGCGGCCACGCTGGCCCTGGGCGGCATCGAGCGGAGCCTGGACGACCTGTGCGGCTTCCTCCGGCAGCGCCGGGTGGCCGGGGACGTGCTGGCGGAGAAACAGGCGTCCGTGCACCGCGTCGCGGACCTCGGCACCGAGCTGGCCGCCGCCCGCCAACTCGTCCACCACACCGCCTGGCTCTACGACCGGGGTGAGCTGCCCACCACGGAATGCTCCATGGCCAAGCTCTGCACCACCGAGCTGGCGTGCCGACTGGCCGACGCCGCTCTGCAGCTCCAGGGAGCGCACGGCTACCTCGAAGGGGCCGACGCGGCCAGGGCGTACCGCGACGCCAGGGCGGCCACGATCGCCGCCGGGCCGAGCGAGGTGATGCGGGACCTCATCGGGCGGGCCGTCCTGAGAGCACCGGTCGCCACGGGAGGGGGGTCGCAGCCGTGAACGGCCACACGGCCGCCTTCTTCCTCGCCCTCGCCGCGGTCCTCGCAGTGGCCAGGCTCTTCGCGGTGGGGGCACGCCGACTGGGCCAGCCCGCGGTCGTGGGAGAGATCGTCGCCGGTATCGCGCTGGGCTCCACGCTGCTGTCGGACTCGTGGGGCTCCCTGCGCGACGCCGTCCCGTACGACGAAGTGCGGCCACTGCTGGGGGCGTTGGCCGATGTCGGCCTCGCCCTGTTCATGTTCGTCATCGGCCATGAGACGGACCGGGCCTTCCTGCGCGGCAGCGGCAGAATGGCACTCGGCGTCGCGCTCGGCTCGGTGGTGCTGCCCCTGGCCGGCGGCTGCCTCGCCGCACTGCCCTACGCCCGGGAGCACGGCCCGTCCGGCAGCACGGGGTTCGTGCTGTTCATCGGCGTGGCTCTGTCCGTGACCGCGTTTCCCGTGCTGGCGCGGATTCTCGCCGATCAGGGGCTGAACCGTTCACCCGTCGGCCGTGTCGCGATGGCGGCGGCGGCCGTGAACGACCTCATCGCGTGGGCCTGCCTCGCCGTGGTCGCCGCGTTCTTCGGTGCCACGCAGTCCTGGCGCATGGCTCTCGTACCCGTGTATCTGGCCGTGGCCGTCCTCGTGGTGCGTCCCCTGGCGGCCGGGTTCCTGCGCGGCCGGAAGGCGGACGCGCAGGCTGGGGCGGATACGGCGGGCACCCTGCTCGTGGTGACCGCCGGGCTGATGGGCTCGTGCGCGGTCACCGAGTGGCTCGGCGTCCACTTCGTCTTCGGCGCGTTCGTCTTCGGCGCGATCATGCCACGGGGGAGCGGCGAGCACCGGCTGCGTGTCGCGGTCGTGGACGGACCGGCGAAGTCGGCCACACGGATCCTGCTGCCGGTCTACTTCGTCATGGCGGGCACCCGGGTCGATCTCGCCGCGTTCCGCGCCTCCCACCTCGTCGTCCTGCTGGTGATGCTGTGCGTGGCGGTGGCGACGAAGATGCTGGGAGCCCATCTGGGAGCCCGGTGGTCGGGGATGCCGCGCGACCTCGCGCTGCCGGTCGCCGTGCTGATGAACACCCGGGGACTGACCGAGGTGGTGATCCTCACCGCCGGACTCCGACTCGGTTTCATCGACGAGTACTTCTACGCGGTGCTCGTCGTGGTGGCGGTGCTGACCACGGTCATGACCGGTCCGCTGCTCAGGGTGCTGCGCCGGCTGGACCCGGTGCGCACGGTCACCGGTTCGCCAGGATCTCCAGGTAGTGCCTGTTCTGCATGATGCCCAGGACGTTGCCGAACGGGTCGACGACCGAGCCGCCCACGAAGCCCTCGCCGAACTCGCGCAGGGGCTCGTGGAGGGTGGCGCCCAGGGCGAGGAGGCGGGCCAGGGCGGCCTCGGCGTCGTCCACGTGCCAGTACGTCACCACACCTCCCGTCGTGTCCGAGTGGCCGCCCAGGGCTCCCGTGAACCTGCTGTCCAGCAGGCCCAGTTCGTGCTGGTAGTCGCCGATGCGGAACTCGGCGTAGCCCGGGCGTTCGAAGTACGGCTCGATGCCGAGGAGTTCGGTGTACCAGCGCTTGGCCGCCTCGAGGTCGGCGGCGTGGAAGCGGACGGTGGTGAGGCCTCGCAGCATCGGTGCTCCTGGGGGATCCGGGGTGCCTGAAGCGCAGCGCGCTCGTGGTGAGCACCGTAGGGACCCTTTAGGTCGGATCCTGTCCTAGAAGGCGCCCCGCCCGTGGGACAGGTGCGGGTCAGGTGCGGGACAGGTGCGGGGCAGGTGCGGGTCAGGACAGCGGGACGCGGGTGAAGCGGGCCGCCACCCGCAGGTCCGCCTCGATCAGCGCGGCGGTCGCCGTCAGTTCGGGTGCCAGGTCGTGGACGCATTCCTCGGCCGTCCGCCGTGCCGTGTGGGTCGCGACCCCGACCGCCGCGACGACGCGCCCCGTCCGGTCCCGCACGGGTACCGCGACCGACCGCAGCCCCTGCTCCAGCTCCTCGTCGACGAACGCGAACCCGCCCTCGTACCCGCCCGTCAGCACCCGCCCCGCCGCCGTCGGCCGGGCCGGCCGACGGGTGCCCACGGTCATGTCCACGCTCATCAGATGGTGCGCGGCCACCCCGGCCGTGTACTGGATCTCGTCGCCCCCGTCGGTGAGGACCGCGAGCGCCGTCGACTCGTGGACCCGTTCCGCGAGCGCCGCGAGATGCGGGGTCGCGATGCGGGGGAGCGTCGTACGGGACAGGGGCGGGAAGCCGAGGGAGAGGACCCGTGGAGTGAGCGCGAAGGTCCGTCCCGGTCCGCCGGGGCCCACCAGGCCCAGATGCTCGTAGGTGATCAGGGCCCGTCGGGCGGTGGCCCGGGCCAGCCCCGTCGCCTGGGCGACCTCCGTCAGCGTCAGCTCCGCCCGGCCCTCCCCGAACGCGGTGAGGACGGTCAGCCCGCGGGCCAGGGACTCGATGAACTCCCGGCCCAGCTCCTGCTTGGACGCGCCCGTCCACAGCGCGAGCCCGGCGGGCGGCGGGCCCGCGTCCACGGCCGGGGCCCGCCGCAGCTCCTCCTCCATCGCCGCGACCGCCGCCCGCAGCCGGGGCAGCAGGGTGTCGCGCAGGTCGGCCGCCGAGTGCCGGCTGGTGTGGCTCACCACGTTCGCCACGCACACGACCCGCCCCGTGCCCGGCGCCCGTACCGGCACCGACACCGCCACCAGGCCCGGCTCGATCAGCTGGTCGTCGAGGGAGCAGCCCTCCTCGGCCGCCCGCCCGGCCCGGCGTACGAAGTCCTCGTCGGGCGCCCGGTGCGGGGCGGCCGGTACGGCGGTGAAGGACCGGTCCTCGGGGTCCGCCGCCCGCCGCTCGCGCCACCGCCGCCAGTCGGAGTCCGTCCACTCGGCGGCGAACAGCGGGCCCGGCGCGGTGCGTTCGGCGGGCAGCAGATCGCCGATGCGGAAGCTCAGGGACATCGCGCGGCGGCGGGTCGCCTGGTGGATGAAACGGATGCCGTCCCGGTCGGCGACGGCCAGCGACACCGACTCGTCGAGTTCGTCGGCGAGCGCGTCGGCCCGCGCGCCCAGCAGCGCGGGCAGCCGCAGCGCGGCCAGACAGGCGTTGCCGAGCTCCATCACGCGCGGGGTGAGGATCGCGTCCCGGCCCTCCAGCCGGGCGTACCCCATGCGCACCAGGGTCGCGACGACCCGGTCCACCGTCGACCGGGCCAGCCCGGTGGCCCGCTCCAGCTCGCTCAGCCGCATGCTGCCGCCCGCCCCGGTCAGCTCCCGCAGCACGGCCACCCCCCGCATCAGCGGCACCACGGCCTCCGCGGGCACGCCCGCCTCGGGGGCGGGGGTGGTGGTCGTCTTCGCGGACATCGGCTCTCCGGTACGGGGATCTACGCAGCCCTACCGTAATGCGCCCCCAAACCCACCGCCCCACGACCCCGTCCCACCCACCGGACGCCCCACACCCGCCGGCCCCACGACCCCGTCCCCGCCCG
>NZ_JBEXXE010000002.1:0-323784 GCF_040630255.1 Streptomyces sp. NPDC005820 | reverse complement strand
CCGCCGGATGTCTCGCACCTGTCGGCCTCATGGCCCCGTCCCCGCCCGCCGGATGTCTCGCACCTGTCGGCCTCATGGCCCCGTCCCCGCCCGCCGGATGTCTCGCACCTGTCGGCCTCATGGCCCCGTCCCCGCCCGCCGGACGTCCCGCACCTGTCGGCCTCATGGCCCCGTCCCCGCCCGCCGGACGTCCCGGACCGGTCGGCGTCACGGCCTCGTCCCGCCTGCCGGACGCCCCGCACCCGCCGCCCCACGCCCCGTCCCAACCGCCCAGCGCCCCGCCCCCGGTCCTTACCTGCGCCGCGCTCACGTACCGGCGCCGCCCTCACCCCCGCGTCACCCGCACCCGGTACTCCCCCTTGAGGTCCGCGCCCGTCACCGAGATGCGGATGCCCCGTTCGGGGTCGGTGAAGGACTCGCCGGGGGCGTAGGGCGCGTCGGAGAGTTCCGCGTGGACGTTCGGGCTGCGGGTGCAGCCGCCGCTGTCCTCGGCGGAGTCGTAGACCGTCACCGGCCCCATGCCGGTGTCGACGCCCGCGTCCACCTTGTAGACCAGCACCCCCGGCCGGCACACCGTCTCGTCGTTGCCGCCTCGGGTGCGCAGCTCGACGGCGTAACCGGTGCGCCCGTCGACGGGCACGAACACCAGCTTCGGGCCCCCGGTCCGCCACAGCGGCGTCAGCCGGTACTCCGCCGACCCGCGCACCGCCGAGCAGGCGACCTGGCTCGCGTCCAGCCAGCCCAGCTTCCACTTGTGCCAGGCGAGCAGGTCGTTGTTGGCCCCCCAGTCCTCGCTCATGATGTCCCAGTGCCCGACCGCGCCCCCGCCGTCCTGGGTGTAGAGGTCGGGCAGCCCGAAGACATGCCCGTTCTCGTGCGGCAGGACGCGGTAGCCGGTGCGGCCGTAGGAGCCGGAGCCGTCGTCCTGGCGGGAGTAGACGAAGGACGCGTTGGCGACGGTCACCCCGTCGGCGACCGGCGCCTCGGTGTTCCCGGCGAACGTCACCGACAGCACGGTGTCCAGCGCGGAGGGGCCCGCGTTCGGGGTGACCAGCACGTTCAGCAGGTCGTACGAGCGGAAGTCCACGCTCGGGTCGGCGGCGGCCACGATGTCCTGGACGAGACGGCGGTAGCCGGGGTCGAAGGGCGCGCCGCGCTCTATGCCGTACGCCCGGAACGTCTTCGGCATCCGCAGCCAGTGCCGGATCGGCGTCTCGGAGCGGTAGTCGAGGCGGCCGTAGGACGCGGTGCGGAACCACTTCTCGGTCTGCGGGAAGAACTCGTGGTAGCGGTCGAGCGCGGTGCCCCGGCCCGGCGCGTCGGAGAAGTCGACCATCAGGGTGAGGGCGCGGACGGTGCCGGTGGAGCGGGCGTAGCCGCCGGGCGTCGGCAGACCCTCGGACATCTGGACGGACGAGCCGCTCCTGATCATGCAGGGGGCGAGGGTGGCGGTACGGCCCAGCGAGACCGGGCCCGCCCCGGCCCTGGTCGGCCCGAGCGCGAGGCCGGGGTCGAGGCGGCCGCTGCCGGCCGAGGTGCTGACCGCGAAGGTCAGCGCGGTCACGCAGGCGAGAGCGGCGACGCGGCGCGGGCGTATCCGACGGCGGAGGGGTTCCGGCGCGGTGCGCACGGGCTGCGGCTGCATTGCGGCGGGGGCCTTTCGCTCCGGGCAGCCACCCGGTCACCGGCTGCACCCTTTCGCTCACCCTGTGCTGCCGTGGAGGCCCTCGCGCGCTGAGAACGACCGATCGTGTGCATGTGACCCAGGTCACATGAGAAAACTTCCGGACGCGGGAAATAACCGGGGACCCCTTCCCCGTTTAGTCAGGTGTCCGAGCGAAACGGGGACAGCTTCCCCGGATCGCCCCGCTCCCAGCTTCGAGGAGTACGCCGTGCAGACCGTGACGTCGCCGCAGCCCGCCGTGCGCAAGGCGCCCCGGCCCCGGGCCGATGCCCTGCGCAACCGGGAGCGCATCGTCACCGCCGCCCGCGAGATGTTCACCGAGCTCGGCCCGGATGTGCCGCTCGACGACATCGCCCGCCGGGCCGGCGTCGGCAACGCCACGGTGTACCGCAACTTCCCCGACCGCGACGCCCTGGTCCGCGAGGTCGTCTGCTCCGTCCTGGACCGCACGGTTCTGGCCGGCCAGGCCGCCCTCGCCGAGACCGGGGACGCCTTCGCGGCACTGGAGCGCTTCGTGCACGCCTCCGCCGACGAGCGGGTCAGCGCACTGTGCCCGATGGTCTCCAGCACCTTCGACCAGCACCACCCCGACCTGGAAGCCGCCCGACTGCGCGTCGAGCGGATCATCGAGGAGGTCATGGACCGCGCCAAGGCGGCCGGGCAGCTACGGCACGACGTCGGCGTCGGTGACGTCATGGTCGCCGTCGCCCAGCTCAGCCGCCCCCCGGCCGGCACCGGATGCAGTTACAGCGACCGGTTCGTCCACCGCCACCTCCAACTGCTCCTGGACGGACTGCGGGCCCCGGCCCCCTCCGTCCTGCCGGGCACCGCCGTGACCATGGAGGACCTGCGCCAGGCCTGACCACCCAGAACACCTCTTAGAGCTCTTTCTCTCTCCGCTTCTCTTTCCGCGCCCTTTCACGTTCTTTTTCCGTCACGAAGTCCCGAGGTGGGTACCCCCATGTCCGAAACAGCCGTCAAGGCTCCCGGTGTCCCGGACGCCAACCGCTGGAAAGCCCTGGCCTTCATCGCCATAGCCCAGCTGATGGTCGTGCTCGACGCCACCATCGTGAACATCGCGATGCCCTCCGCCCAGCAGGATCTCGGCATCTCCGACGGCAACCGGCAGTGGATCGTCACCGCCTACGCCCTCGCCTTCGGCGGTCTGCTGCTCTTCGGCGGCCGTATCGCCGACCTGTGGGGCCGCAAGCGCGCCTTCGTCACCGGTCTCGGCGGCTTCGCCGCGGCCTCCGCGCTGGGCGGCGCCGCCACCAACGAGGCGATGATGTTCGGCGCCCGCGCGCTTCAGGGCGCCTTCGGCGCACTCCTCGCGCCCGCCGCGCTCTCCCTGCTCGCCGTCATGTTCACCGACGCCAAGGAGCGCGCCAAGGCCTTCGGCATCTACGGCGCGATCGCCGGCGGCGGTGGCGCGGTCGGTCTGATCCTCGGCGGGTTCCTCACCGAGTACCTGGACTGGCGCTGGACGTTCTTCGTCAACATCCCGTTCGCGATCGTCGCCGCGGCCGGCGCGTACTTCGTCATCCGTGAGCCCGAGGGCGGCCGTAACCGCTCCTCCCTCGACATCCCGGGCGTGATCCTGTCCACCCTGGGCCTGGTCTCCCTGGTCTACGGCTTCACCCGCGCCGAGTCCGACGGCTGGAGCGACTCCCTGACCGTCGGCATGTTCGTCGCCTCCGGCGTGCTGCTGCTCGCCTTCGTGATCGTCGAGGCGAAGGTCAAGGCCCCGCTGCTGCCGCTGCGCGTGATCACCGAGCGCAACCGCGGCGGTGTCTACCTCTCCCTCGGTCTCGCGATCATCGCGATGTTCGGCCTGTTCCTGTTCCTGACCTACTACCTGCAGGTCGTCAAGGGCTACTCCCCGGTCAAGACCGGCTTCGCGTTCCTGCCGATGATCGCGGGCATGATCACCGGCTCCACCCAGATCGGCACCCGCCTGATGACCCGGGTCGCACCGCGCCTGCTGATGGGCCCCGGCTTCCTGGTCGCCGCGCTCGGCATGCTGCTGCTGACCCGCCTGGAGATCGGCTCCTCGTACGCGGCCGTCCTGCTGCCGGCGATGCTGCTGCTCGGCCTCGGCATGGGCACGGCGTTCATGCCGGCGATGTCCCTGGCCACGTACGGCATCGAGCCGCGCGACGCCGGTGTCGCCTCCGCGATGGTCAACACCTCGCAGCAGGTGGGCGGCGCGATCGGCACCGCCCTGCTGAACACGATCGCCGCGTCCGCGACGACGTCGTATATCAAGGACCACATCGCGGGCGCCGCCTCGAAGCCCCAGCAGCAGCTGGTCCAGCTGGAGGGCATGGTGCACGGCTACACCAGCGCCATCTGGTTCGCCGTGGGCATCCTGGTCGCCGCCGCCGCGATCGCCCTGACCCTCATCACCGCCGGCAAGCCGGAGCTGGGCCCGGCGACGGGCGAGGGCGCGACGGACGAGGAGGAGGCGCTCCAGATCCCGGTGGTCGCTCACTGACGCGCCCTCCAGGGGCGCGGGACTGTACCGATATGCGGCTCCGCCGCGTGGGCGCGACCAGCCACGGTGGCGCCGACCCGAACGACTAGCGCAGCCAGGGAAGATCGGCCCCCGCCTCATCCGGCTGAAGGCCCTCGGCGATGATCTGCATGATCTCGCCGAGGGCTTTCTGCTGCTCCGTGCTGAGCCGGTCGAACACCGCGTTGCGCACGGCGATGACATGCCCCGGCGCCGCCCGCCGCAGCACGTCCACCCCCTCCTCCGTCAGCACCGCGAACTGCCCGCGCTTGTCGGAGGCGCAGTCCTCACGCCGCACCCAGCCGCTCTTCTCCAGCCGGGCGATGGCGTGCGAGAGCCGTGAGCGGGTGATCTTCGCGTGCATGGCGAGTTCGGTCATCCGCAGCCGGAGCTGGGGCGACTCGGCGAGTTTGACCAGAAGGCCGTAGTAGATGTGGGGCATCCCCGCGTCCCGCTGGAGCTGCCGGTCCATGTGGTCCTCGAGGAGCATGCTCGCGTGGACATAGGAACGCCAGACGATCTGCTCTTCGTCGGTGAGCCATCGGGGCTCTTCAGCGGAGGTGGATGCGGTCTTCATGTGTTCCACTGTAAGCGTACGCTCCTTGAAATTTAAACCAATCAGGAATATGCTGTTGGATGTTGACGTTTTAGATTTCAAGCAACGGTTCCGGAGGGAGCCGCCCGGGAACCGGAGGGAGTCGCCGCCATGTCCGCCGCCACTCAGGAACGCATGCCCGCCCTGTACCTCAGTCATGGCGCGCCGCCGCTCGCGGACGATCCGATCTGGCCGGGCGAACTCGCCGCCTGGTCCGCCGGCCTTCCCCGCCCCAAGGCGATCCTGATGATCTCCGCACACTGGGAAGAGGCCCCCCTCGCCCTCGGTGCCGTCGACCCGGTGCCCCTCGTCTACGACTTCTGGGGCTTCCCCGAGCATTACTACCAGGTGAAGTACGACGCACCCGGCGCGCCGGAGCTCGCCGAGAGCGTGCGCAAGCTGCTGCGAGCCCCCGGGATCCCCGTCCAGGACATCCCCGACCGCGGCCTCGACCACGGCGCGTACGTCCCGCTCGTCGAGATGTTCCCGGCCGCCGACATCCCCGTGCTCCAGGTGTCGATGCCGACCCTGGACCCCGTCAGGCTCATGGAGATCGGCCGCAAACTCGCCCCCCTGCGCGACGAGGGCGTCCTGATCGTCGGTTCCGGCTTCTTCACCCACAACCTCGCCGCCCTGCGGCAGGGCGGCATCCCCTCCTGGTCGGTGGAGTTCGACGACTGGGGCCGGCGCGCCATGGAGGCCCGCGACTGGGACTCCCTGCTCGACTTCCTCCACAAGGCCCCGGCCGGCCGCTACGCCCACCCCCGCACCGAGCACTTCGCCCCGCTCTTCGTGGCCATGGGCGCCGCCGAGGTCTCCGGCGAGCTGGACGCGCAGAGGTCGGTGATCGACGGGTTCTGGATGGGGCTGGCGAAGCGGTCGGTGCAGTTCGGCTAGTTCGGCTGGTTCGGCTGGTTCGGCTGGTTCGGCTGGTTCGGCTGGTTCGGCTGGTTCGGCTGGTTCGGCCAGGGCGGCTGGGAGCCCTGGAGTTCCTTCTCGTACCAGGCCACGTCCCAGTAGCGGCCGAACTTGCGGCCCACCTCCCGGTAGGTGCCGACGTACCGGAAACCGAAGCGTTCGTGCAGCCGCGCGGACGCTTCGTTCGGCTGCGCGATCCCCGCGTACGCCCGGTGCAGATCCTCCCCGGCGAGCGCCTCGAAGAGCGCCTTGTACAGCAGGGTGCCGACGCCGCGGCGCCCGGCGTGCGGGGCCACGTAGACGGTCGCCTCCACCGAGGTCACGTAGGCGGCCTTCGGCCTGTAAGGGCTGGATGTGGCGTACCCGAGAATCTCCTGTGAGTCCGCGTCCACGGCAACCTTCAGCCGGTACGGGCCGTCTTCAGGGTGGGAGAGCAGCCAAGGGCGGCGCTCTTCCGGAGTGAAGACCGCGGTATCGAATGTGATGGCCGTCTCACGAACGTAGTGGTTGTAGAGGTCGGTGAGGGCTGCGAGGTCCCCCTCGACTCCCGGCCTGACCTGCACCTCCGCGTGCTCGGACGCCATCGCTTCTCCCCGTGTGGCCCGCCAATGGCCGGACAGGGTACTGCATGATCAGAAAATCCGGGGTGCGCGTTGGGAATTCTGTCCTGATTCCAGTCGTTGTTTCCATCGGATGCAGGGCACACGAGCAGAGTCCCGAAGCGAGTCCCGGGACCACTGACCGAGTGCCCGGTGTCCAAGGACCACCCGCTGACCCCACCATCGCAAGGGAGCACGCATGGCAACCCGTGCCGTCGCCCGTCGTCAGTCCGCCAGTGGCCGGACCGGCGCGGCAAGCAGTGTTCGCGCCCATGGCGGCGAGATCGCCGACCGCGACCTGGTCGGCATGTATCTCGACGAGATCGCGCGCACACCGCTGCTCGACGCCGCCAAGGAAGTCGAGCTGTCCCAGATCATCGAGGCGGGTGTGTTCGCGCAACAGGTCCTCGACGGGTACGAGGAGTCCCGGGCGGAAGCCACCCGTGCGGAACTGGAGGCCCTGGTCGCCGAGAGCGAGCGCGCCAAGGACGTCTTCATCCGCTCCAACCTCCGCCTGGTCGTCGCCGTCGCCCGCCGCTACCCGCGCAGCGGTCTGCCCCTTCTCGACCTGATCCAGGAGGGCAACGCCGGCCTGGTCCGCGCGGTCGAGAAGTTCGACTACCGCAAGGGCTTCAAGTTCTCGACGTACGCCACCTGGTGGATCCGCCAGGCCATCACCCGCTCGATCGCCGACCAGTCGCGCACGATCCGCCTGCCCGTCCACCTCGTGGAGGAGCTCGGCCGGATCCGCCGCGTCCAGCGCGAGTTCAACCGGGAGCACGGCCGCGACCCGGAGCCCCAGGAGATCGCCACGGAACTCGGCTCCACCCCGGAGCGCGTCACCGACGTCCTGGACTGGGCCCGCGACCCGGTGTCCCTGAACATGTCGGTGGACGACGAGGGCGAGACCCAGTTCGGCGACCTCCTGGAGGACACCTCGGCGGTGTCGCCCGAGCAGTCGGTCCTCACGCTGCTGCGCAGCGAGGAACTCGACGGCCTGATCGACCGCCTCGACCCGCGCACCGCCTCCATCATCAAGATGCGGTACGGCATCGAGGACGGCCGGGAGCGCACCCTCACCGAGGTCGGCAAGGAGCACGGACTGACGCGCGAACGCATCCGCCAGATCGAGAAGCACGCCCTGCTGGAACTGAAGAAGCTGGCCCGCGACACCGGGTTCGAGGCCGCGGCCTAGAGCCCGACGGCCTCGGCCGACCCCCTCCCCGGCACACCCGGGGCACGCCGGTTCCGCCCGCGTGCGCCGGGTGGCGCAAGCCCGCGCAAACATGGCGATACAACGCCGCTTCAACGCCGAGGACGGGGGAACAAGACTTCAGGGCAAGGGAGTTCGAGAACCCGGACCCCGTCCCGCCCTCCAAGAGCCACGTCCCGACGCACCATCCCCCCGGCGCCGGGACTTTCCCCGAGCCGGGCCTCGGCGCCTTCCCCCGGGCGTCGGGGCCCGGCTCGCCCTCGTACACCCGTCCGACTGCCGTACGTCCGCCCGGCTGCCACGGCAGCCGAGGTGGGCGGGTCACCCCGTACCTGAACCACGGGGTGGCCCGCCCGGATGGCAGATTGTGCCACATGGGCATAGCCTGCCGAGTGTGAGCAGCTCCACCCCCGCCTCGGCCTCCCTGACCGAGCGGCGCAAGGCGGCGACCCGGATGGAGATCGCCAAGGCCGCGGCGGATCTCTTCGTCGCCCGCGGCCTCAGAGCCACCCGCGCCGAGGACATCGCCCAGGCAGCCGGCATCGCCCCGCGCACGTTCTACCGCTACTTCGCCACGAAGGAAGAGGCCGTCGCCCCCCTCTACGCGGCGGGCGCCCAGCGCTGGGTGGACGCGGTCCGCGAGGCCCCGCCCGACCTCCCGCTCCCCGACGCCCTGGCCCACGCCGTCCACCACACCCTCGTCCCGGGCCGGGGCGTCTCGACCGCCTCCTGGGAACGGGTCCGCACCCTGATCCGCCTGGCCGGGGCCGTCCCCGCCCTCGGGAAGGTCTGGGCAGAGGTCTGCCAGACCTCGGAGGAGTCACTGGCCCAGGTCCTCGCGACACGGCTTGCCGGGAGCGGGGGTGCCGGGAACGGGGGCGTCGGGCCCGGTGGTGCCGGGAACGGAGGCGTCGGGAGCGGTGGTGTCGGGAACGGGGGCGTCGAGAACGATGATGCCGGGCACGGCGGTGTCGAAAACGGCGGTGTCGAGAACGTCGGTGCCGGGCACGTCGGTGCCGTCGACGGTGGCTTCGCGAACTCCGGCGTCACGCCGCACCTGCGTTTCGGTGCCGCCGTCGCGAGCGCCGCGGTCCGCGTCGCCGTACAGAGCTGGGCCGCGACCGACACCCCCGCCACCGCCCCGGACGGCCCGGCAGCCCTGGCACTGCGCAATCTGCAGGCCCTGCGGGAGTTCGCCTGGGAGCCGGAGCGCACCTGACCCGGCACACGTCGCGCCCTTGGGGTGTGTTCGTGCCGGTGTGCGCCGTCACGCCGGGGGCGTATCCCCACCGGCCTGCGCCCCCGCGCCCTCCGCACCCCCCGCCCGCCCCAACCGCGCCCCCAAACCCCGTACGCACTCCACCAGTTCCCCAGGCTCCCGCACCGAGAACTCGCACCCCAGCATCGCCAGCCGCACCGCCAGCCACTCCACCGGATCACCGGTCGACCCCCGCAGCCGGCTCCCGCCCGCCCCGTCCGTCACCGGCCGGCCCATCCACGCGGGCAGCCGCGCCGCGAGGGCCTCCGGCGGTTCCTCGAACGTGACGTCGAACTCGTACTCGTGCGCCTGCCACTGCAGCGACCGCCGCAGATACTCCGCCGCGTCCCCCGTCGGCAGTTCCCGGGGCGTGAACCGCGCCCCGGTCGCGAACGGCTCGCTCACCCGGTCCACCCGGAACGTCCGCCAGTCCGCCCGGTCGACGTCGTACGCCACGAGGTACCAGCGCCGCCCCGTCGACACCAGCCGGTACGGCTCGGTCAGCCGCCGCGACTCGGTGCCGTCCTTCGCCCGGTAGGCGAACCGCAGCCGCTCGTGCCCGGCGACGGTGGACGCCATCACGGTCAGCGTCTCCGGCGCGATGCTCGCCCCGTCCCCGCTGGTCAGCGGCATCGTCGCGGCCTGGAGCGTGGCGACGCGACGGCGCAGCCGGGCGGGCAGCACCTGCTCCAGCTTGGCCAGGGCCCGTACGGACGCCTCGTCCACGCCCTCCACCGCGTGCCCGGCGCCCGCCCGCAGCCCGACCGCGATCGCCACGGCCTCCTCGTCGTCCAGCACCAGCGGCGGCATCGCCTTGCCCGCGACCAGCCGGTACCCGCCGTCCGCGCCCTTGCTGGCCTGCACCGGATACCCCAGCTCACGCAGCCGGTCGATGTCCCGCCGCACGGTGCGCCGGGACACCCCGAGCCGCTGGGACAGTTCGCCGCCGGGCCATTCACGGGGCGTCTGGAGAAGGGAGAGCAACTGCAGCAGCCGTGCCGGAGTGTCCGTGGTCATGCCCCTGAGCATGCAGCAGAAGTAGGACAGGACCCGGCCTAGTCGGTCCACTGTTGATCCAGAAGTCCGTTCATGTCCGAATCGAGCCCGAACCTGTTTACTTTCCGGAAATCCGGGCGTAGCCTCGCAGCGAAACCACAAGTTCGGGCATGAATCGGAAGCGATCGGAAGCGAGCGGACATGTACGCACCGGAGCGGCAGCAGGAGATCCTGCGGCTCGCCCGTGAGGGCGGCCGGGTGGACGTCCTGTCGCTGGCCGAGGAGTTCCAGGTCACCGCGGAGACCGTCCGCCGCGATCTGAAGGCCCTCGACCGCGCCGGCCTGGTGCGCCGGGTCCACGGCGGCGCCATACCGGTCGGACGCCTCGACTTCGAACCGGACCTCGCCGAACGCGAGGGCACCTCCACCGACGAGAAGGACCGCATCGCCAAGGCGGCCCTGACGGAACTGCCCTCCGAGGGCACGATGATCCTCGACGCCGGTACGACGGTCGCCCGCCTCGCGGCCGCGCTCCCGCTGGAGGCCGAGCTCACCGTCGTCACCCACAGCCTGCCCATCGCGGCCCGCCTCGCGGACCACCCCGGTATGCAGCTCCACCTCGTCGGGGGGCGCGTACGACACCGTACGCGCGCCGCCGTGGACGCCTGGGCGCTCCGTGCCTACGCCGAAATCCGAGCCGATGTACTTTTTGTGGCGGCCAACGGTTTCTCCGCCGAGCACGGCCTGACCACCCCCGACCTCGCCGAGGCCGCGGTCAAGCGGGCGGCCGTCGCCGCGGCGCGCCGGGTCGTCCTGCTCGCCGACTCCGCCAAGCACGGCCAGGAGCACTTCGCCCGCTTCGGCGACCTGAGCGACGTGGACCTGCTCATCACCGACAGCGGGCTGAGCGACGACGACACGGCCGCCATCGAGCGCGGCGGCACGGAAGTGGTACGAGCATGAGCGGCACCCCCACGAGCCCCGGCGGCGTGATCCTCACGGTCACCCCCAACCCCTCCCTCGACCGCACCTACGAGGTGCCCTCCCTCGACCGCGGCGAGGTCATCCGCGCCACCGGCGAGCGCATGGACCCCGGCGGCAAGGGCGTCAACGTCTCCCGCGCGGTCGCCGCCGCCGGCCGGCGCACGATCGCCGTCCTGCCCCTCGGCGGCGCGCCCGGCGCACTCGTCGCCGACCTCCTCGACGCGCAGGGCATCGAGGTCGCCCCCGTCCCGGTCGCCGGAGCCACCCGCTCCAACATCGCACTCGCCGAATCCGACGGCGTCCTCACCAAGATCAACGCGCCGGGCCCCGAGCTCTCCCCCGACGAACAGGAACTGCTCCTGGAGACCGTCCGCGAACAGTCGCGCGAAGCCGACTGGATCGCCTGCTGCGGCAGCCTGCCCCGCGGCCTCGACCCCTCCTGGTACGCCGAGGTCGTCGCCCGGGCGCACGCCGGCGGCGCATGGATCGCCCTCGACACCTCCGGGCGCGCCCTCCTCGAAGCGCTCCGCGAGCGGCCCGACGTGGTCAAGCCGAACGCCGAAGAACTCGCCGAGGCCGTCGGCCGCCCCCTCGCCACGGTGGGCGACGCCGTCAAGGCGGCCGAGGAACTGCGCGCCATGGGCGCCCGTACCGTCCTCGCCAGCCTCGGCGCCGACGGACAGCTCCTCGTGGAGGACGCGGGCACCTGGTTCGCGAGCGCCCGCGTCGACGTCGTCCGCAGCAATGTCGGCGCCGGCGACTCCTCCCTCGCCGGCTTCCTCATCGCCGGCGGGCGCGGCCCGGCGGCGCTCGCCTCCGCCGTCGCCCACGGCGCGGCGGCCGTACAGCTGCCCGGCAGCGTGATGCCGACCCCGGGCGACCTCGACCCGTCGGCGGTCACCGTCACGGCCGAGGTGCCGGTGGACCGCGAACTGAAGGAGCCGGCGTCATGACGACCCTCCTGTTACTCGCCGCCCACCCCTCTCCCCACCCCACCCCCACTCCCGTCCCCACCCTCACCCGCGCCCACCCCACGTCCCGGGCGATACGCGTGCGAAGGAGCCCGCGATGAGCGACATGATCACCGCGGACCTGGTCGACCTCGACCTGTCCGCCGACACCAAGGAAGCCGCGGCGCGGTCCCTCGCCGCACGCATGGTGACCCAGGGCCGGGTGACCGACCTGGACGGCTTCCTCGCCGACGTGGCCGCCCGCGAGGCCCAGATGCCCACCGGCCTCGACGGCGGCATCGGCATCCCGCACTGCCGCAGCGAGCACGTCACCGAGCCGACCCTCGCCTTCGGCCGCAGCGCCACCGGCATCGACTTCGGCGCGGCCGACGGCCCCGCCGACCTGATCTTCCTGATCGCCGCCCCCGCCGGCGCCGACGACGCCCACCTCACCATCCTGTCGTCCCTCGCCCGCCAGCTGATGAACACCGAGTTCACCGACGCACTGCGGGCGGCCGGCGACCCGGCGGCCGCGGCCGCCCTGATCCGGGGCGACGAGGCACCGGCCACTCCGGCCGAGAACGCCTCCTCGGGCACTTCCGAAGACTCCGTGTCGGTGTCGGCGGCGGCCTCCGCCGACACCGACACGGCCACCACCCCCGAGCCCGCCGCGCGCCCCTTCCGGATCGTCGCCGTCACCTCCTGCCCCACCGGCATCGCCCACACCTACATGGCCGCCGAATCCCTGGAGAACGCGGGCCGCGAGGCGGGCGTCGAGGTCACCGTCGAGACCCAGGGCTCGGCCGGCTTCACCCGGCTCGACCCGGCCGTCATCGCCGCCGCCGACGGCGTGATCTTCGCCCACGACGTCCCCGTACGCGAGAAGGACCGCTTCGCCGGGAAGCCCACCGTCGACGTCGGCGTGAAGGCGGGCATCAACCGCCCCGCCGAACTGATCACCGAGGTCCGCGGCAAGGCGGAACGCGGCGAGATCACGGCCCCCGCCGCGCCCGGTACGCCGGTGCAGCGCGCGGGCGACTCCTCCGAGGGCTACGGCACCAAGCTCCGCAAGTGGCTGATGTCCGGCGTCTCGTACATGGTCCCGTTCGTCGCCGCCGGCGGTCTGCTCATCGCGCTCGGCTTCGCGATCGGCGGATACAAGATCAACAAGGCGCCGTCGGTCATGGACCACTTCGTGTGGACCCAGGGCGACAGCTGGGCCGCACTGCTCTTCCAGATCGGCGTCGTCTCCTTCGGCTTCCTGGTCCCCGTCCTCGCCGGCTACATCGCCTACGGCATGGCCGACCGCCCGGGACTCGTGCCCGGCTTCGTCGGCGGCGCGATCTCCGTCACCATCAACGCGGGCTTCCTCGGCGGCCTCGCGGCCGGTCTGATCGCCGGCGGAGTGGTGCTGTCGATCCAGAAGGTGAAGATCCCGCCGGCGGTGCGCGGCATCATGCCAGTCGTGGTGATCCCGCTGATCTCCTCGGCGATCGTCGGATTCCTGATGTTCGTCGTCATCGGCAAGCCCATCGCCTCCGCCCAGAAGGCCCTCACCGACGGCCTCAACGGCCTCACCGGCACCAACGCCGTCCTCCTCGGCGCCCTCCTCGGCCTGATGATGTGCTTCGACCTCGGCGGCCCCGTCAACAAGGTCGCCTACACCTTCGCCACCGCCGGCATCGCCGTCGCCAGCCCCAGCGACTCCGCGATGAAGATCATGGCCGCGGTCATGGCGGCCGGCATGGTCCCGCCGCTCGCGATGGCCCTGGCCACGACCGTGCGCGGCAAGCTCTTCACCGAGACCGAGCGCGAGAACGGCAAGGCCGCCTGGGTCCTCGGCGCCTCCTTCATCTCCGAGGGCGCCATCCCGTTCGCCGCGGCCGACCCGCTGCGCGTGATCCCCTCCTCGATGGTGGGCGGCGCCATCACCGGCGCCCTGTCGATGGCCTTCGGCGCCACCCTGCGCGCCCCGCACGGCGGCATCTTCGTGGTCCCGCTGATCGGCAACCCGTTCCTCTACCTGATCGCCATCGCGGTCGGCGTCTGCGTCACCACGGCCCTGGTCGTCGTCCTCAAGGGCCTGCGCAAGCCGGCCCTCGGCAGCACCCCCACCACGGCGACCCGGGGCGACGCGACCGCCACCACGGCGGAGACGAAGCAGCCGGTCGCGGCCTGACCCACAGGCCCCACGCCACCTGCACCTGCACGAGCGGCCGGCCGCAGCCCCACGAAACGGGGCGGCGACCGGCCGCTCGGCCTGTGCCGGACATCCTGCCGACGGTCAGGAGACCTGCGCCGCCCGGCGCTCCATCGCCTCCCGGGCGTCGGCCTCCGACAGATACACCTCGCACATGTGCCGCCCGTCGGGCGTCGCCGTGTGCTCCACCTCCCACAGGGAGATCTCCCGGCCGTCCCGCAACAGGAACGCGTGCTCGTACAACGAGAAGCCCAGACCGACCCGGCCCGCCCGGCAGGGCCGCCCGAAAGCCTGCGTGATCTGGTGCGCGAACGCCGACCTCAACAACTCGGCGGTCTCCGCACCGGGCCGGTCGGTGTTCTCCGCGCGACGCAGCAGCCGACGCGCATGGTCCGCCGAATCGTCCGGAACATACACATGCCGGGGCGCCGAAACCGGCTCCAACGGCGCCAGCACCGGCAGCTCGAAGTCCGGCTCGTCCGGCGGCAACGGCAACCGCGCGGTCGCCGTCCGCAGCTCCTCCTCGTCGACGTACACCTCGTGCTGCGGTTCACTGCCCGGCGCGGTGTTGTGCACCAGCTCCCACAGCGTCAGCGCACACCCGTCGGCCAGCAGCCAGGTGTGCCGATAGGTCTCACGGTGCAGACCCGCGCTGTGATGCGCGGAGTGCAGCGAGCTGTCGTGCGCCAGCGCGCAGTCGAGCCGCCGAAGGACATCGTCCGGCAGCTCGAACGAGTTCAGGGCACGACCGAGCAGTCGCGCGAGATGCTCCTCCGGAGACTCGGGCGACTCGGCTGGTTCGTACGCTGCAGTCTCGTACGGAACGCTCAAGGTTTCTCCCGGCGTTGCTGCATGTCACCTTGTGGGTGCATACCGTAGCCCCTCGGTCCGACATCATGTCCGGGAACCGAGAAACCTACGTCGGGGAAAACGCGCGGGCCGCGCGAAAAGTTCCCGCGCGGCCCCACGACCCCTCAGAAACCGCCGGTGAGAGGCCC
Source organism: Streptomyces sp. NPDC005820 (assembly GCF_040630255.1). Classification (NCBI taxonomy): domain Bacteria; kingdom Bacillati; phylum Actinomycetota; class Actinomycetes; order Kitasatosporales; family Streptomycetaceae; genus Streptomyces; species Streptomyces sp. NPDC005820. The sequence goes on along the minus strand of NZ_JBEXXE010000002.1, from coordinate 308,877 downwards.
CTTGCCCCGGAACACCGGCGTCCGCATCACCCCGGTCAGCCCGCACTCCCCGCGGTCCACTCGGCCCACGACATGTTCCACCCGTTCAGCCCGTTGTCCGGCGCCACCGTCTTGTCCGGGGAGTTCTTCACGATCACGACGTCCCCGATCAGCGAGTTGTCGTAGAACCACTTCGCCGTCGTGTCGCCCTGCGCACCCTGCACATCCGCGAGCCCCACACACCCGTGGCTCGTACCCACCCGACCGAACGGCGGGTTCCCCCTGTCGTACCAGTAGTTGCCGTGGATGAACGTCCCCGACGTCGTCAACCGCATCGCATGCGGCACATCCGGGATGTCGTACTCCCCGCCCAGACCGACCGTCTGACTGTTCATCCGCGTCTGCGTGAACTTCTCCGAGATCACCATCTGGCCGTTGTACGTCGTGTGCTGCGGGCTGCCCGAGGAGATCGGCACCTTCCGCAGGACCTGCCCGTCCCGCACGACCGTCATCATCTCCGTGTTCACGTCCACCGTGGACACCTGCGAACGCCCGATCGTGAAGCTGACCGTCTTCTTCTGCACCCCGTAGACGCCGTTCGCGCCCTCGATGCCGTCCAGGTCGATCTTCATCGTCACCTTGGAACCGGCCTTCCAGTACTCCTCCGGCCGGAAGTCGAGCCGCTGCTCCCCGAACCAGTGCCCCACCACCTGCTGCCCACTGCTCGACGTCACCGTGATGTGCGACTGCACGGCCTTCCTGTCGGTGATCACCTTGTCGAACGTGAACGACACCGGCATCCCCACACCGACCGTCGTCCCGTTGTCCGGCGTGTACGTCCCGATGAAACTGTTCGCCGAACTGACCGTGGTGAAGATCGAGTTGGCGGCGGCGACCTTGCCGCCCCCGTCCTTCGCGGTCGCCGATATCTCGTACTTCGTCCCGCGCTCCAACTGCTCCTTCGGCTTCCAGCTGCTGCCGTCGGCCGACAGGGTGCCCGCGACGGCCTGCGCCGTCCCGGCCACCGTCATCTTCACCTCGGTCAGCCGCCCGTCACTGACCTTCACCCCGGTCGTGTTGATGGACGCGCCCGTCGAGCCGTCCTTGGCCGAGATGACGATCTTCGCGGTGGACGTCTTGGACGAGGTCCCCTTACCGCCCTTGCCGTCGTCACCGCTCTTGGCGTTGGCGCTTCCCCCACAGGCGGTCAGGGTCAGTGCGCCGACCACCAGGACGGCACAGGCCCCCAGTACGCGCCGCGCTGCTATGTCCGGCGTTGTCACGGGCTGCTCCAGCTTCATGTGATGTGCGTGATCCGCTCCAGTACGTGAAAAAGGAGGGCCCCGACACCCGCCGAGGTTCCCGCCTTGGCCCAATGAAGGCGATGACGTGACAGAACCAAGACAATCGCCCGCCGCCGGCTCCTCAACCCCCGTACAACTCCGTGTACGACGGCCAGGCCCCGCCCGGCCCCTCCACCGACTCCGCGGCCCGCACGGCCCGCACGATCGCGCGCGTCACCACATCGGCGCCCGCCGCGAGGACGTCGTTCAGGGCCAGGGGATGCGCGGGGGCGAGCGGACGGGCGCCCGTGGCCAGGGTGAACACCGTGTCGCCGTCGTGCAGCAGATGCACCGGACGCACCGCGCGCGCGATCCCGTCGTGCGCCGTTCCCGCCAGCTTCTGCGCCTGCGCCTTCGTCAGCTCCGCGTCGGTGGCGACCACCGCGAGCGTCGTGTTCAACGGGGGAGGGGCGTTCCGCGCGGCACTCTCGGCGAGCCGCTGGCGCGCCGCCTCATGCACACGCGCCTCCGGATACCCCACCCTCCCCTGGAACAACTCCCCGTACAGCACCCCCGTCTCCGGATCCGTCACCGACCCCACCGCGTTGGCCACCACCAGCGCCGCCACCGTGATACCCGAGCCGAGGACGACACTGGCACTGCCCACCCCGCCCTTCATCGACCCGACCGCCGCACCCGTCCCGGCCCCCACACACCCCTCCGGCACCGGCGCACCCGCCGCACTGGCAGCGGCCGCCTCGACCGCGGCCCGCCCGAGCGCCGCGCCCGGCCGGGCCCGGAAGTCACCGCCCCGCCCCAGATCGAAGACACAAGCGGCGGGCACCACCGGCACCACATGCGCCGGATCCGGCCCCACGGGAACCCCGCGCCCCCGCTCCTCCAGCCAGGCCATCACCCCGGACGCCGCGTCGAGCCCGTAGGCGCTCCCCCCGGTCAGCACGACCGCGTCCACCCGCTGCACCACGTTGCGAGGATCGAGGGCGTCGGTCTCCTTGGTGCCGGGACCGCCGCCGCGTACATCCACAGCGGCCACGGCACCACCCTCCGGCGCGAGCACGACCGTGGTGCCCGTGAGCCAACCGTCGCCGGCCCGGGTGGCATGCCCCACCCGCACGCCCGCGACATCCGTCAGAGCGTCAACTGTCATGGCAGCCAGTCTCGCCCAGCCCACGCCCCGGTACGGCTATCCGGCCCCACCCGAAGCGCCCGAAGCGCCCGAAGCGCCCACCGTGCCCTCCCGCGCGACCGCGCGCGCCGTCAGCGTCGTCCCCGTCGCCACCGCCAGCGCCGACACCAGGCCGGCCGCGAGGACCGCCCAGTCGCCGAGGAAGGTGCAGCAGATCACCAGCAGCGCCGTACCCGGCAGCACCAACTGCTGGGCCAGGCCCACCTTGAAGTGGCGGGCGTGCAGCACCCAGACCGTCAGCAGATACAGCGCCGTGGGCAGAGTCACCGCCGCCGACGCGGCGAGCGTCGACAGATGCGCCTCGCCGACCGCCTGCTCCACCGCCACCTCCAGGCCCGCACCGATCGCCGCGGCAGAGGCGAACACGAAGTAGTGACCGTAGCCCCACACGAACGACTGCTGGTTGGAACGCAGATGTCCGTGGATGGGCACCACGAAGTAGATCCACCACGCCGCGAACACGATCAGCAGACCACCCACCGCGATCGGCAGCAGCTCGCCCAGCGCGTCGCTCTCGTCGACGGCCGACTTCACGGCGACCGTGGCCGCCGCGATCGTCTCGCCCAGCACGATGATCGTGAACAGCCCGTACCGCTCCGCGATGTGATGCGGATGCCACGTCGTCGGATGGGCCTTCTCCGCGTACACCGGCACGCACAGCTCGGCCACCGCCATCACCAGGAACAGCCAGCTCCTGCCGCCCTCCGGCAGGACCAGCAACCCCACCCAGCCCACCTGGCACAGCAGCACGCCCCCGGCGTACCTCAGGGCCATCGTCCGCTCCGGGCCTTCGGCCGACCACGCGACGCGCAGCCACTGCCAGCTCAGAGCGAACCTCATGATCGCGTAGCCCAACCAGACGGCCACGAACTCGTGGTCCTCGAACGCCCGCGAGACGCCCGCCGCCAGCACCAGCACCCCGGCGATCTGCACCAGCGTGACCACCCGGTACAGCACGTCGTCGTTGTCGTACGCCGACGCGAACCACGTGAAGTTCATCCACGCCCACCAGATGGCGAAGAACACCATCGCGTAGTTGAGGACGCCCTCCCCGGCGTGGGACTCGGCCACCGCATGCACCAACTGCATGCCCGCCTGGGCGACGGCAACCACGAAACACAGGTCGAAGAACAGCTCGAGCGGGGAGGCGACCCGGTGCGCCTCCCCGCGCCCCCGCGCGGTGAGTCTGCGCAGGGGTCTCGCGTGATCGCGAGCAGTACTGGACGTCATGGGTCACAGCACAGCAGATGGACGCCGAAAAGTCCTGGTCGGGGGAGACGTACCCTGGAGGCATGAGTACCCCCGCCGCCGCCCCCGAGCCGCGCGACCCGAAGGCCGCGCTGTTCTTCGACGACCCGCTGGACCAGCAGTCCTCGGACGACACCGACGACGGCTGGGGCGGTCGGTCGGCCTCGTCCGGCGACAGCGCGGCCGACCTCAGGCGCTTCCTGGACGAGAAGCCGCCCCACCACCTCTGAGCAGTGCCGCGCAACGTCTGAACCGCGCCGCACAGCCTTCGGAAAGCGGCGACTACCGCCCGGCGGACCCCGGACCCCGCTGGGCCACCATCACGTCGCGGATCTCCTTCAGCACCTCCAGCTCGGTCACCTCGAGGACCTCGTGCGTGCCCTCGCGCGCCTTCCTGCGGGCCTCCACCCGGGCCAGGTACTTCGCCATCGGCAGCACCATCAGGAAGTAGACCACCGCCGCGGTGATCACGAAGTTCAGCGTCGCGCCGAGGACGGTGCCCCACAGGATCGGCACACCGCTCGTGACCGTCCCGTCCGCCGCGACCTTGCACGGGTCTTCCAGGCACGAGCTGTAGCTGTCCAGGCTCTTGGTCCCGATCGCGCCGACCAGCGGGTTGATGACGCCCTTCACCACCGAGTTCACGATGTTCGTGAAGGCCGCGCCGATCACCACCGCCACGGCCAGATCGACGACGTTCCCTCGCATCAGGAAGGCCTTGAAGCCGTGCCAGATGCTCGGATCCTTCTGCTTCTCGCTCACCGCGGGAACTCTCCTTGTATGGACGCCTTGTGGCACATGTGGTGGCACAAGTTGTGGAACGAACAGCTCCGCAACCTACGTCACCCTGAGCCACGCTTGCCCCATCCGGTAGCTCCAACGAAGGACTTGACCTCTTCTTCACCACAGGGTCACCGCCAGCCGGGCCGACCCGCTCGCGCCCGCCAGGCGCGTCGCGGTGGAGCGGGACACCGACAGCACGAGCAGCGCTCCTTCGTCACCGTCACCGGTGACCGCGGACGGGTCCGCAGGCTCCGGCACCTTCGTCACGAGTGCCCGGCGCGCCACCACCCAGGCCTCCCCGTCCGCCGCCGTGGGGCCGGCGGACGGGACGGCGATGACGTCGACCCGGTCGCCGGGCCGTAGCAGCCGTACGGTCGCCGCGTCGGCGATCCGCACCGGCGCCGTCACCTTCACCTGCCCGCCCGCGGGGCGCCTGCGGGCAGGCTCGCCCGATGAGGAGTGCGCGCGGGCGGGTGTGGCGCCGTCCGGATGTCCGCGCGCCGGAGCCGGGCCATCGCTCTTCGGTCCAGCCGCCACGAGCGCGGCGGCGGTCACGGCGAGGCCCAGTGCCACGGCCCGCTGCCGGTTGCGCACGAGCCGAGGCAGCAGACACCACCCGCCCCTGACCCGTACGGGAGGGAACTGCGGCACCTCGTATGGCGGAGGGACCGGGTGGGCGGGAGAGGAAGGGGAGGAGGCGGAAGGAGAGGGGGAGAAAGGGGGGAACGGGGACAACGGGATCACCACCTGCGGCGAGGGATCGGCTAGCCAGGCCACGATGCCCGCTCACGCCGACGCCCGCCGGAACCGGTGGATCATCCACGGGTTGTGGAAAACTCCGTCACCCGAACGACGAGTTCCGCTACGGCAGCTCGAATCCCGGATCCATCCCGCCCAGCGCCTTCCCGCACGCGCAGTCCCGCTCCTCGGCCGGCGGCAGCGCGGCCACCGCGTCGAACAGAACGCCCCGCATCCGGTCCACGTTCGCCGCGAACACGGTCAGCACCTCCTCGTGCGACACGCCCTCACCGGACTCGGCACCCGCGTCCAGGTCGGTGACCAGGGTCAACGACGTGTAGCACAGCTCCAGCTCACGGGCGAGCGCCGCCTCCGGGTGACCGGTCATGCCCACCACCGACCAGCCCTGTGCCTGGTGCCACAACGACTCGGCACGCGTCGAGAACCGGGGCCCCTCGACCACGACCAGCGTTCCGCCGTCCACCGGCTCCCACTCCCGCCCGCGCGCCGCCTTCAGCGCGGCCGCCCGCCCGGCGGGGCAGTAGGGGTCGGCCAGGGACACGTGCACCACGTTGGGCACCGTTCCGTCGGGCAGCGGCAGCCCGTCGAAGTAGGTCCCCACCCGGGATTTCGTACGGTCGACCAGCTGATCGGGCACCAGCAGCGTGCCCGGCCCGTACTCGGGGCGCAGCCCGCCCACGGCGCACGGGCCCAGGATCTGGCGCGCCCCCACCGAGCGCAGCGCCCACAGATTGGCCCGGTAGTTGATGCGGTGGGGCGGCAGGTGATGCCCCCGTCCGTGCCGGGGCAGGAACGCGACCCGCCGGCCGGCGATCTCACCGAGGAAGAGGGAGTCGCTGGGCGCCCCGTAAGGGGTGTCCACCTGGATCTCGGTGACGTCGTCGAGAAACGAGTAGAAGCCCGAGCCGCCGATGACACCGATCTCTGCGTTCGCCATGACCAGCACAGTAGCCGGAATCGAACACGGTCAGCTCCCGACCGCGGAAACACCTGGGACCCTGCCGTCGTACGACGGCAGGGTCCCAGGAGGAAGCCTTACGCGGCGGACGTGCCCGCCGAGGTGCCGGAGCTCGACTTCGAGTCCGAGGAGGACGAAGACGAAGAGGACGACGAAGACGAGGAGTCCGTGGAGGACGACGACGAGGCCGCCGGCTTCGACGAGGCCGGCGAGCTGCTCGACGAGGAGCCGCGGCTGTCGTTGCGGTAGAAACCGGAGCCCTTGAAGACGATGCCGACCGCGGAGAACACCTTCTTGAGGCGGCCACCACAGTTGGGGCACTCGGTCAGGGCGTCGTCGGTGAACTTCTGCACCGCCTCGAGGCCCTCGCCGCACTCGGTGCACTGGTACTGGTAGGTCGGCACTGTCTTCCTCCTGGCACTCTCACTCAATGAGTGCTAACGACGGTCCATAGTGACGTATTCCTGAGGATCAGTCCACTGTCAGCGGCACGCGGTGACCGACGCCACGTGCCACGGTACGGCCCCGGGGGTGCGTCACCAGCCGCGATCGCAGCGCCAGCAGCGTGGTCAGGGCGAGCAGCGTGCCGCCCAGCGGCACCAGGAATCCGGCGCCTTGCCAGAAACGGTCCTCCAACTGGCCGGCGACCGTGACGGCGGCCGCCTGGCCGAGCGCGACCGCGCCCGTCAGCCAGGTGAACGCCTCGGTGCGCGCCTGGGCCGGCACCAGGCCCTCGACCAGCGTGTAGCCGGTGATCAGCGCGGGCGCGATGCACATGCCGACCAGCAGGCCCAGGCCCGCCAGCAGGAGCACCGAGTGCGCGGCCCACAGGCCGGAGGCCGTCAGCGCCAGCGCGGCGTAGCCGACGACCAGACGGTGCTGCGGGGCGGTCTTCCAGGCGATGGCGCCGCAGACCAGGCCGGAGAGCATGTTGCCGGCGGCGAACGTCCCGTACAGGACACCGTTCAGGCCGGGCTCGCCGATGGAATCGGTGAACGCGGCCAGCGAGACCTGCATGCCGCCGAAGACCGACCCGATGCCCAGGAAGGTCACGACCAGCACCCGCACGCCGGGGATGCGCAGCGCCGAGGCGTGCTCCACGCGTGCGTGCCCGGCGGTGGCGGTCTGCGGCTGGGTGCTCTTCTGCGCGGCGAACAGCAGACCGCCGACCAGGGTCAGCGAAGCCTCGGCGACCAGCCCGGCGGCCGGGTTCACGGTGGTGCAGAGGGCCGTCGCCAGCAGTGGGCCGACGACGAAGGTCAACTCGTCCGTGACGGACTCGAAGGCCGCCGCTGTGGTCATCAGCGGCGAGCCCTTCAGCTTCACGCCCCAGCGGGCCCGCACCATGGGCCCGATCTGCGGCACCGAGGCGCCCGTGGGCACGGCCGCCGCGAACAGCGCCCACAGGGGTGCGTCGGCCAGGGCGAGCGCCGTCAGCGTCAAGGCCGACAATCCGTGCACGAGGACGCCGGGGACCAGCACCGCGCGCTGTCCGTACCGGTCGGCGAGGCGCCCGCCGTACGGCGCGAACAGGGCCATCGAGACCCCGGTGACCGCGGCGGCGGCACCTGCTACGCCGTAGGAGCCGGTGGTGTGCTGCACGAGGAGCACGATGGAGATGGTGAGCATCGCGAACGGCTGGCGCGCCGCGAAGCCGGGGAGCAGGAACGTCCATGCGCCGCGCGTGCGCAGTAGATGGCTGTATCCGATGGAGACCGTGGACGCCACGGCCCGTGCCTTTCTGCCGCCTGGTAGCGCGAGCCCACTGTGCGGGCGAGGGGCGCCGAGAGCTGTCCTCTTGCGCTACTGCGGTAGATACCGGGCCCGTGAGGGAGGCGTCCCGGCCGCCATACGGTCGCGCCAGCTCTGCGTCAGGCAGAGTTGGTTCGATCAAGGTGCGCGTTCATCGTACCGGGCATGGCGTGCTCATGGCCTGTGAGAGTGAGCACTTCGAAACCTGCCCTTAACGGGTCACGGACCTGCCCGGACGCGGCGCGGGACGTGCCCTCAGCGGTCTCCGCCCGTGCCCAGCCACCCGGCCAGCTTGCCTCCGTGTCCCACGGCGCGCAGCCGCTTCTCGGCGGCGTCCCGGACGGGGTCGGTGGCGACGACGAGGAGTTCGTCGCCGTGCCGCAGCACCGTCGTCGGCAGCGGAACAAACGATTTTCCATCGCGGACGACGAGGGTGACGGCGGCCCCGGCCGGCAGTCGCAGTTCGTTGACCTCGACGCCGTGCATCTTCGACCCCTCGGGGATCGCGACCGAGAGCAGATGCCCGCGCAGCCGCTCGAGGGGCGCCGACTCGACCCCGAGGTCGGCGGCCTCGGATTCCTCGCCCAGGCGCAGTTTGCGGGCAAGCCAGGGCAGCGTCGGCCCCTGGACCAGGGTGTAGACGACGACCAGGACGAAGACGATGTTGAAGATGCGTCGGCTGGCCTCGATGCCGCTCACCATGGGGATGGTCGCCAGGATGATGGGGACCGCGCCGCGCAGCCCCGCCCAGGACATCAGGGTCTGCTCCTGCCAGGGCACCCGGAACGGGGTCAGGCACACCACCACGCTCAGCGGGCGCGCCACCATCGTGAGCACCAGGCCGATGACGAGTGCGGGCCACACGTCGTCGCCCAGTTCGTGCGGGGTGACCAGCAGGCCGAGCAGGACGAACATGCCGATCTGGGCGATCCAGCCGAGCCCGTCGGCGAACCCGCGCGTGGCCGGCCAGTGCGGCAGCTTCGCGTTGCCCATGACCATCGAGGCGAGGTAGACGCCGAGGAAGCCGCTGCCGTGCGCCAGGGCGCCGGCCGCGTACGCCGTGACCGCGATCGCCATGACCGCGATCGGATAGAGGCCGGAGGCGGGCAGAGCGACATGCCTGAGGCCCCAGGAGCCCAGCCAGCCCACGGCGAGTCCGACGGCCGCGCCGATGGCCAGCTCGAGGGCTATCTCGCCCACCAGTACGTACCAGTGCTCGACGGGGCCGGTCTGGGAGAAAGCCACCACCAGGATGACCACGGGGGCGTCATTGAAGCCGGACTCGGCCTCCAGTGTGCCCGTCACGCGCGCGGGGAGCGGGATACGGCGCAGGACGGAGAACACCGCCGCCGCGTCCGTGGAGGACACCACCGCGCCGATGATCAGGGCCTGCCGCCATTCCAGCCCGGTCAGATAGTGCGCACCGGCCGCGGTGACCCCCACGCTCACCGCGACGCCGGCGAGGGCCAGCGCGGAGGCGGCCGGGAGGGCCGGCTGGATCTCCTTCCACTTCGTGCCCAGACCACCCTCGGCGAGGATCACGACCAGGGCCGCGTAGCCGATGACCTGGGTGAGCTCGGCGTTGTCGAAGCGGATGTCGCCGATGCCGTCCTGGCCCATGAGGACGCCGATGCCGAGGTAAACGAGCAGGCTGGGGAGCCCGCTGCGCGAGGAGATCCGTACCGCTGCGACGGCGACGAGCAGGACGAGCGAGCAGACGAGCAGGAGCTGGTTGAGGTGGTGGACAGTCAGCGGCGGTTCCCTTCCCTGGCGCGCACGACTCGCGCGCGGGCGCACACGTACATGGGACACGAAGCTGTCCGCTCCGAGCCCAACTACTTCATTACCTTACCTAACTCTTGACGATTTCTTGACGCTCGAAGAGGCAAGATCGAACATCCTTCCGTGCTGGTACCCGACTCCGCGTCAAGTGGCGCAGACCCCTGCGCCTATGGTTGCTCCAGCACTCCAGGACCGCCTGCCGCTCGCGTTAGGACAGCAAGGACAGCGATGCCCCCCAACACCACCGCCACAACGGGTGACAAGCCCGGCAAGTCCGGCAGGAAGAAGGGGCGAAAAGCCCGTCTTATCGTGCTCGTACTGGTGCTGGCCGTCATCGGCGGCATCGCTTTCGGCGCCTATTGGTCCATCAGTACGGTCCGTGCCTCCTTCCCGCAGACCAAGGGTTCGATCACTCTCGACGGCCTGTCCGGGCCTGTGGACGTGAAGCGGGACGGCTACGGCATCCCGCAGATCTACGCGTCGTCCGACGAGGACCTGTTCATGGCGCAGGGCTACGTCCAGGCGCAGGACCGGTTCTACGAGATGGATGTACGCCGCCACATGACGTCCGGCCGCCTGTCGGAGATGTTCGGCAAGAGCCAGGTCGACAACGACGAGTTCCTGCGCACCCTGGGCTGGGACCGGATCGCCAAGAAGGAGTACGACAGCACGCTGTCGGACTCCACCAAGAAGTACCTCCAGGCGTACGCTAAGGGAGTCAACGCCTACCTCAAGGGCAAGGACGGCGCGGACATCTCCCTGGAGTACGCGGCGCTGGGCTTCACCAACGACTACAAGCCGGCCGAGTGGACCCCGGTCGACTCGATCTCCTGGCTGAAGGCGATGGCCTGGGACCTGCGCGGCAACATGCAGGACGAGATCGACCGCGCCCTGATGACGAGCCGCCTCGGCCCGCAGCAGATCGCCGATCTGTACCCCGAATACCCGTACGGCGACTCCGACGAGCCCAATACGATCGTCCAGCAGGGCGAGTACAACGAGCTCACGAAGGCGTTCGAGGACAGCGACAGCACGAGCAGCGGCTCCGGCGACACCTCCACGAGCGGCTCCACGGGCACCGGCACCTCGACGAGCGGCTCCGGGACCTCCGGGGACACGGTGGGCCTGCAGGGCCAGCTGGAAGGCCTCTACAACGTCCTGGACGACCTGCCCACGGCCGTTGGCGTGAACGGCAACGGCATCGGCTCCAACTCCTGGGTCGTCTCCGGCGACCACACCATCACCGGTGAGCCGCTGCTGGCGAACGACCCGCACCTGTCGGCCTCGCTGCCGTCCGTCTGGTACCAGATGGGCCTGCACTGCCGCACCGTCTCCAGCAAGTGCCAGTACGACGTCACCGGCTACACCTTCGCGGGCATGCCCGGTGTGATCATCGGCCACAACCAGCACATTGCCTGGGGCATGACCAACTCCGGCGTCGACGTCACCGACCTCTACCTGGAGAAGCTCTCCGGCGACGGTTACCTCTACGACGGCAAGACGAAGCCCTTCGAGTCGCGCACGGAGACCATCAAGGTCGCCGACGGCAGCGCGAAGAAGATCGTCGTCCGTCAGACCGAGGACGGCATGCCCCTGCTGTCCGATCGCAGCAAGGAACTCGTCAAGGTCGGCCAGAAGGCCGGCGTCGACAACGCGGCACCCGACCGCGGCGACGGCTACGGCGTCGCCCTGAAGTGGACCGCGCTGGAGGCCGGCGCCACGATGGACGCCGTCTTCGCGATGGACAGGGCCAAGGACTGGGACGACTTCCGTGACGCGGCGAAGCTGTTCGACGTGCCCTCGCAGAACCTGATCTACGCCGACACCGAGGACAACATCGGGTACCAGCTGCCCGGAAAGATCCCCACGCGCGCGAAGGGTGACGACGGCTCGGTCCCGGTGGCGGGCTGGGACTCCAAGAACGCGTGGACCGGCTACATCGACTTCAAGGCACTGCCCTACGAGCTCAACCCGAAGCGCGGCTTCATCGTCACCGCCAACCAGGCAGTGGTCGACGACAAGTACCCGTACACACTGACCACGGACTGGGGCTACGGCACCCGCAGCCAGCGCATCACCGACCTGATCAAGAACAAGATCCAGGGCGGTGGCAAGATCTCCACCGACGACATGCGCCAGATGCAGATGGACAACAGCAGCGAGATCGCCAAGCTGCTCGTCCCCACCCTGCTGAAGATCGACATCGCCGACCCGGACGTCCGTGAGGCGCAGGAACTGCTCCAGAACTGGGAGCGCACTCAGGACGCCGACTCGGCGGCGGCCGCGTATTTCAACGCTGTCTGGCGCAACATCCTCAAGCTCGCCTTCGGCAACAAGCTGCCCAAGGAACTGCGCGTCGAGGGCCAGTGCCTGTGGGTCGACCCGGTGAACGCCACCAATGCCGTCGACGACACCGCGAAGGTCCGCGAGTGCGGTCAGCGCGACGCCGACCAGGCGCAGCCCGACGGCGGCGACCGCTGGTTCCAGGTCGTGCGCAACCTCATGGACAAGCCCGACAGCGACTGGTGGACCACACCGAAGTCGGCCACCGGCCGCGAAGGCGCCGACCACAACCGCGACGACCTGTTCAAGCGCGCCATGATCGACGCACGCTGGGAGCTCACCGCGAAGCTCGGCAAGGACATCGACACCTGGAGCTGGGGCCGGCTGCACCGCCTGTTCCTGAAGAACCAGACCCTCGGCACCAGCGGCCCCGGTTTCCTGCAGTACATCCTCAACCGCGGCCCCTGGAAGCTCGGCGGCGGCGAGGCGGCGGTCGACGCGACCGGCTGGAACGCGGCCGGCGGCTACGGCGTCGTGTGGGTGCCGTCGATGCGCATGGTGGTCAACCTCGAGGACTTCGACAAGTCGAAGTGGATCAACCTCACCGGTGCCTCCGGGCACGCCTTCAGCGCCCACTACACCGACCAGACCAGCAAGTGGGCCAACGGTGAACTGCTCGACTGGTCCTTCTCGCAGAAGGCGGTCGACAAGAGCACCAGCGACACCCTCGTGCTCAAGCCATGAGCGACTGAGAACGATCACCAAGAAGGGGCCCTTCACGCACACACGCGTGAAGGGCCCCTTCTTGGCATGAGGATCTACGGGAAGCGCCGCACCCGCGACGGCGTCACCACCGCCCGCACCGGCCGATCGTGGGGCTCCTCGGGGACGTGCTCGACGACCTCGTTGTCGTACAGCAGCACTACCAGCGAGGGGTGCGCGCCGGCGTCGTCCAGCCGGGCCAGGACACGGTCGTACGACCCTCCGCCGCGCCCGAGGCGCATCCCGCGCGTGTCGACCGCGACACCCGGTAGCAGCACCACGTCCGCGCCTGTCACGGCGTCCGCGCCGAGCCGCTCGCCGACCGGCTCCAGGAGTTCCATCCTCCCGCCGTGCCGCACGGGCGCGAGGGAGCCCGGACCGTCGTAGGCGCCCCAGTCCAGATCGTTGTCCGGCAGCAGCGCGGGCAGCAACACGCGCACGCCCCGGGCGCGCAGGGCGTCCAGGAGCGCGAGGGTGCCGGGCTCGGTGCCCACGGAGACGTACGCCGCCACCACGCGCGCGTGCGCCAACTCGGGCAGCTCCAGGGCATGCCCGGCCAGCGCCACGGCCGCCGTGTGCACGTCGTCCGCCGTCAACCTGTTCCTCACGTCGAGGAACCCTCGCCGCAACGTAATTTTGTCAGAGTCCGCTGTGCCGTTTCCGCGGCCCGTGGATCGCATCCGCACTGCTCCAATACGCTCAAATGAACACTTATTAACCGGAGCTACAGATTCCTCTCAAAGCCACCGGATAAGGTTGCGGACATGACTCAGTCTCACCCCAGGATCAGCAAGGCTGTCATCCCCGCAGCAGGCCTCGGCACCCGGTTCCTCCCGGCGACGAAGGCCACTCCCAAGGAGATGCTGCCGGTCGTCGACAAGCCCGCGATCCAGTACGTGGTCGAGGAGGCCGTGTCCGCCGGCCTCGACGACGTCCTCATGGTCACAGGTCGCAACAAGCGCCCCCTCGAGGACCACTTCGACCGCAACTACGAACTCGAGTCGGCGCTGGAGAAGAAGGGCGACGCCAAGCGGCTCGCCAAGGTCCAGGAGTCCAGCGACCTCGCCACCATGCACTACGTCCGCCAGGGCGACCCCAAGGGACTCGGCCACGCCGTCCTGTGCGCCGCCCCGCACGTCGGGAACGAGCCGTTCGCCGTCCTGCTCGGCGACGACCTCATCGACCCCCGCGACCCGCTGCTGCAGCGGATGATCGAGGTTCAGGAGCTGCACGGCGGCAGTGTCGTCGCGCTCATGGAGGTCGCGCCCGAGCAGATCCACCTCTACGGCTGCGCGGCCGTCGATGCCACCGCCGACCGCGACGTGGTCAAGGTCTCCGGCCTGGTCGAGAAGCCCGAGGCGGCGGACGCCCCCTCCAACTACGCGATCATCGGCCGCTACGTCCTCGACCCGGCCGTCTTCGGGGTGCTGCGCGAGACCGAGCCGGGCCGCGGCGGCGAGATCCAGCTCACCGACGCCCTCCAACTGCTCGCCCAGGACGAGAAGGTCGGCGGCCCGGTGCACGGCGTCGTCTTCAAGGGCCGCCGCTATGACACCGGCGACCGCGGCGACTACCTGCGTGCCATTGTCAGACTCGCGTGCGAACGTGAAGATCTGGGTCCGGACTTCCGGTCCTGGCTTCGCAGTTACGTCACCGAGGAGATGTAGCCACTTTGAGCACCGCCGCGCCCCGCCCCACCGACCAGGACCACCTCTGGTCGGTGGACGAGCACCTGGAGGACATCCTCGCCACCGTCCGCCCCCTGGAGCCCATCGAGCTGCAACTCCCCGACGCCCAGGGCTGCGTCCTGGTCGAGGACGTCACGGTCGCGCTCTCCCTGCCGCCGTTCGACAACAGCTCCATGGACGGGTACGCGGTACGCGTCGCGGATGTCGACGGCGCGAGCGAGGAGTTCCCGGCGGCCCTGGAGGTCGTGGGGGACGTCGCGGCGGGTCAGGCGGCCGACCTGCTGTACGTGGGGCCCGGCCAGGCCGCCCGGATCATGACCGGCGCCCCGCTGCCGAACGGCGCCGAGACCGTCGTTCCCGTGGAGTGGACCGACGGAGGCCTCGGCGAGGGCCCGGTCAGCGGGATGCGCGCCCGCAGCCTCGCCCCCGAGCAGGCCGCCGGGCACGTACGCGTGTACCGCCCCGCACAAGCACGCGCGCACGTGCGCGCGAAGGGCAGCGACGTCCAGGCCGGGGACCGCGCCCTCGAAGCCGGCACCGTCCTCGGACCGCCCCAGATCGCCCTGCTCGCCGCGATCGGCCGCGGCACCGTCCGGGTGCGCCCGCGTCCGCGCGTCGTCGTCATGTCCACCGGCAGTGAACTCGTCCAGCCCGGCGAGGAACTGGGCGCCGGCCAGATCTACGACTCCAACAGCTTCGCCCTGACCGCCGCCGCCCGTGACGCCGGCGCCATCGCGTACCGGGTGGGCGCGGTCGCCGACGACGCCGAGACCCTCCGTTCCACCATCGAGGACCAACTGGTCCGCGCCGACCTCCTGGTCACCACCGGCGGCGTGAGCGTCGGGGCGTACGACGTCGTCAAGGAGGCGCTGTCGCACGTCGGCGACGAGGACGAGGCCGGCAGCGGCATCGAGTTCCGCAAGCTCGCCATGCAGCCCGGCAAGCCCCAGGGCTTCGGCTCCATCGGCCCCGACCACATCCCCCTGCTGGCCCTGCCCGGCAACCCGGTCTCCTCGTACGTCTCCTTCGAACTGTTCGTCCGCCCCGCGATCCGCACTCTCATGGGGCTCCAGGACGTCCACCGGCCCACCACGCGCGCGACGCTGGCCGCCGACAAGGCGATCGGCTCGCCCAAGGGGCGCAGACAGTTCCTGCGCGCCACCTGTGCCGACGGCACCGTCCGCCCCGTCGGAGGCGCCGGCTCCCACCTGGTGGCCGCCCTCGCGCACGCCGACGCGCTGATCGTCGTCCCCGAGGACGTGGAGTCCGTCGAACCGGGCACCGAAGTCGAGGTGGTCCTGCTCGGCTGAGCACCCCTGGTTGGGGGTACCGTGTCGCGCACAACAGGCCCGGACCGGGAGCGCCGCACCAGCATGAGTACGCAGGACCGACTGACGCACATCGACGACGCGGGCGCGGCCCGCATGGTCGACGTATCCGACAAGGACGTCACGGCACGCACGGCGCGTGCCAGTGGACGCGTCCTCGTCTCGCCCCGCGTGGTCGAGCTGCTGCGCGGCGAGGGCGTCCCCAAGGGCGACGCCCTCGCGACCGCGCGGATCGCCGGGATCATGGGCGCCAAACGCACCCCGGACCTGATCCCGCTGTGTCACCCGTTGTCGGTGTCCGGTGTGAAACTGGACCTGTCGGTCGCGGACGACGCCGTGGAGATCAGCGCCACCGTGAAGACGACGGACCGCACGGGCGTCGAGATGGAGGCGCTCACCGCGGTCTCCGTCGCCGCGCTCACCGTGATCGACATGGTGAAGGCGGTCGACAAGGGAGCGGTCATCACGGACGTGCGCGTGGAGGAGAAGACGGGCGGCAAGTCGGGCGACTGGAGTCGGCCATGACCTTGGACGCGTCGATCGGAGGTGCCCTCCTCGCGCCCTACAGCGCGCTGGTGGTCACCGCCTCCAACCGGGCCTCGGCCGGCGTGTACGAGGACCGGGGCGGGCCGCTGGTCGCCGAGGGCCTCAGGGGCTTCGGTTTCGCCGTCGACGGGCCGCGGGTCGTGCCCGACGGCGACCCCGTGGAGGAGGCGCTGCGGGCGGGCGCCGACGCCGGCTTCGACGTGATCGTCACCACCGGCGGCACCGGCGTCTCGCCCACCGACCGCACGCCCGAGGCGACCCGCCGCGTGATCGACTACGAGGTGCCGGGCATCGCGGAGGCCATCCGGGCGTACGGCCGCGAGAAGGTGCCGACCGCGGTCCTCTCCCGGGGCCTGGCCGGAGTCGCGGGCGGGACCCTGATCGTCAACCTGCCCGGCTCCACCGGCGGCGTGAAGGACGGCCTCATGGTCCTCGAACCCCTGCTGAAGCACGCCGTGGACCAGATCCGGGGCGGAGACCACCCCAGACCGGCCGCCAGTACGGGGGGTGCGAGCTGAACGGCGCATCCTGGCCCGTGGAGCTGACGGAGGGCGACATCGTCCTGCGGCCGATAAAGCTGCGCGACCAGCGGGCCTGGCGCGAGGTGAACCGGCGCAACCGGGACTGGCTGCGCCCCTGGGAGGCGACCATCCCGCCGCCCGCGCCCAGCGGGCCGATCGCGCACCGGCCGACCTACCGCCAGATGGTCCGCCACCTGCGCTCCGAGGCGAACGCGGGACGGATGCTGCCGTTCGTCATCGAGTACCAGGGGCGCCTGGTCGGGCAGCTGACCGTCGCCGGGATCACCTGGGGGTCGATGTGCTCCGGGCACGTCGGCTACTGGGTGGACGAGGCGGTGGCCGGCCGCGGGGTGATGCCCACGGCCGTGGCGCTCGTCGTCGACCACTGCTTCCGGACCGTCGGACTGCACCGCATCGAGGTCTGCATTCGCCCCGAGAACGGGCCCAGCCGCCGGGTCGTGGAGAAACTCGGATTCCGGGAGGAAGGGCTGAGGCCGCGCTATCTCCACATCGACGGCGCCTGGCGCGACCACCTCGTGTTCGCGCTGACGGCGGAGGAGGTGCCGGAGGGCCTGCTGGGCCGCTGGCGTCGCGCACGCTCACAGAATGCCTCCAATTGAATACGCCGCTCCGAAACCCGGTCGGGAAAGGCCCCACAGGCCCCGAATAAACGTTCGAAAACGATCGGTTGATCGCACTGGTCGCAAAAAAAGCTCGAAATATCAGCCAGATCGTGCGACACACCGGCCCAATTGGCGGATGGCCTCATGCGAATCCCTCTACCGTGTGAGGCGTGAGCAGCAGCGGCCTCATCTACGCAGTCATTGTCGGGGCCTGGGCCGCCTACTTGGTGCCGATGTGGCTCCGTAGGCAGGACGAGCTGAACGAGGCCCGTCCGACGGAACGCTTCAGCACCGCCATCCGGCTGCTGTCCGGACGGGCGGGTATGGAGCGCCGGTACGCCAAGGACCTGCGGGCGCGCTCCACCGAGGAGGGGGAGCGGGACACCGACGCCCCGGACGCCGTCACCGATTCGGTGGACGTCCGGGCCTTCGCCATGCCTCCGACCCGCCCGCAGGTGAAGGCGCCGGTACCGGAGCGGGCGCAGGAACGGGCACAGGAACGGGCGCCGGAGCGCGGCCACGCGCGCCCGGACGCGGCCCGCGACCCCGGACGCGATCCGAAGCGCGATCCGGCACCCAAGCCCGCGCGCGACCACACCTCCGACTCCGCGTCCGGCCACGCGCCGGCCGGTGCACACGAGGGGGGCGCCGCCCCGGCGCGCCAGCGGGTGCCGGCCGCGCGGCGCACTCCCGGCGGGGAGGCGGCCGCAGCGCGCGCCCAGCGCTCGAAGGCGCTCGCGCGCCGTAGGCGCACCACGATCCTGCTCTTCCTCGCCTTCACGCTCGGCGCGATCGTCGCGGCCGTCGGAGGGCTCACGTTCCTCTGGGCGCCCGGCGTGCCCGCCGTCCTGCTCAGCGGGTACATCGCCTATCTGCGCGCTCAGGAGCGCCGGCGTTTCGCCTTCCAGATGGACCGCAGACGGGCCGAGGCCGCGGCGCAGCGGCTCCGTGAGCGCCAGCCCCGCCGCCGTGCCCCGGCTCCGGCCTCGGCCGCAGCGACCGCCGAGGCCGCCGCGGACGCCGGCGCAGAGGAGCCGCACGTGGCCCCCGAGCCGGAGACCGACCCGGGCCTGCTGGCCCTCGCCGCCGACCGCAGGGCGCTCGTCGAGCAGACCGATCACGCGGAGTGGGTCGACCAGCAGCGCGAACGGCAGCGCCGGCCCGGCCGCGGCGACAGCTGGGACCCGGTGCCGGTGCCACTGCCCACGTACGTGACCGCGCCGGTCGCACCCAGAGCCACCTCCGACGTGGACCTGGGCGCCCCGGACGCCTGGAGTTCCGCCCGCTCCAGCACGGTCGTGCCGGAGCAGGACACGGCGGACGCCGCCGTACCGGACGCGGAGCCGCAGCAGCCGGACCTCGCGGACGGCGGGGCGGCGGACGGCGACGAGCGCAGTGATGCCCGGCGCGCGGCCTCGGCCAAGCGCTCCCGCGAGCGCGGCCGCACCCCGCTCTTCGACCAGTACGAGGACGGCGAGCGGCCCCGGGCCGCCAACGAGTGACACGCGCGGGCGCCCCGCAGCCCGCCCCGGGAGCTTCCGGGCCACGGGCCCCCGGCCTCCGGGAACGGATTTTCAAGCAGCCCGATCGGGGTGCTAGAGTTTCACTCGTTGCAAGGGCCTGTGGCGCAGTCCGGTAGCGCACCTCGTTCGCATCGAGGGGGCCAGGGGTTCGAATCCCCTCAGGTCCACGCAGCTCAAAGCCCCGGTAGGGATATCCCGACCGGGGCTTTGACATGCCGTACAGCAGTGAAGTACAGCAACTACTCCGGATCTTGCTTCCCAAGGTGCTTGCCCAGCTTGCGCAGTGCCCGGCGGGTGGCTTCCGACGGGACGTGCGTGTACACCTCCATGGTCACCGCGATCTTGCTGTGCCGAAGGATCTGCATCGCGACCCGCGGGTGCACGTCGAGCGCGGCGAGGAGCGAACCGCACGTGTGTCGGGTGTCGTGCAGACGGATTTGACGGACGCCGGCCCGGGTCGATCGGTCGACGAACCGCCGGTTGAAGTTGCGCGGCTCGAACGGCGTGCCGTAGCGCGTCGTGAACACGAAGTCGAAGTCCGACCACAGTTCGCCGGCCGCCTGCTTGGCCAACTCCCGTTCCTTCTGCCTCCGCTGGAGAGCCGCGATGCAGATCTCCGGGAGCGGCAGTACGGCCGTGGACGCCTCGGTCTTGGTCTCGTCGTGGACCAAGCGCCGGTTGATGCGCTGTAGCTGCATCTGCACCGAGATCTCACCGGTGTCCAGGTTGACGTTCTCCCAGGTGAGGCCGAGCACTTCACCGCGCCGGAAGCCCAGGACCAGGATGAGCACGTAGGCCGCGTACAGCGGGTCATGGGCCGCGCTCGCCGCTTCGAGGAACTGGCGCGCCTCTTCGACGGACCATGGATGCCGCTTCACCTTCCGTGCCGACCGCACCTTGACCAGGCCCGCGACGTTCTTCGAGATCAGTTCCTCCGTCATGGCGTTGGTCAGGGCCGACCGCAGGACTGCGCGGGCGTCCTGGACAGTGCGGCGGGACGGGATGCGCTCGCAGCAGTCGCCCGCGGCGCAGCAGCGGGGCGTGTCCCGCTTCGCGTCGAGGCCCTGGGCGCAGCACTGGCACTGATCCAGCAGGGTGTTAACCCAGCTTCGTACGTCCCGCACGGTGAGCTTGTCGAGCCGCTTCGAGCCCAGACCCGGGGTGATGTAGAGGCGGACATGCATCGCGTAGGTCTCTGCGGTCTTCGGCTTCAGGTCGGGCGTCACGACCTCCTTCAGCCAGCGGGTGAGGTACTGCGCGAGCGTCGGCGAGGACGTGACCACGGGCCCTTGCTTGGCCTCAGCGTGAAGCTTGATCCACTTGTCGTGGACCTCCTCACGGGTCTTGCCATAGACGTACTTGCGCTTGCGGTTGCCCTCAGGGCTGGTCACCCAGGCGTAGGCAGCGAAACCGTTCTTGTACGGGTAGATCGAGCCTTCCCCGTTGCCCCGCTTGCCGCTCATGCTGACACCCCATCAGGGGTAGAGGTGACGCGCTGGACGTACTCGTCCACCCATTGCGGCAGGATGCGCCGGTTGCGGCCGATCTTCACGGAGCGGATTTCTCCGGTGAGGATGAGCATCTTGGTCTTGGAGAGGCCGAAGCGGAGCAGAACCGCAACTTCCTCCGTGGTGTGCCACTTCGGTTCGATGACGGTTGTGGTCATGCTGCGGGGTCCTCCCAGTCTTGGTCTTGCAGGGCTTCGCGGGCTGCTTCGCGGTTGAGTTCGATGTCGCGGCGGATGTTGGCGGCGAGCCAGGACTCACCGGGGGTGTGGCCGTGGCCGGCATAGCTCCAGTGGGCGAGGGTCAGTGTGGTTGCCTCCGGGTCGTCGGGGTCGGGCAGGCCGAGGGCTTCGCGTTGTTGGGCGGCGCGGTAGTCGGCTCGGGTCTGGCGCAGGGCGCCGAGGGTGGTGGAGTAGCGGCGGGACTTGGTGGAGAAGTGGCCGCGGAAGCCGAGCATGTGAGCCCAGTCGCGGAGCTTGCGGTCCGGGTAGAGGGCGTGGAGGTCGAGGCAGGCTTCGATGAGTCGGCGGGGGTGCTCGGGGACGCCGAGGAGGACGAGGGCCTCTTTGTTGCCGACGCGGCGGTCGACGGTGCCGGTGGTCTCGGCGGCTTTGGTGGCGTACTTGGCGACGTAGGAGGCCACGGCCTGTTCGGTGATGTCCTCGCCGTCGCCGAAGGCCCGGATCGTGCGGACGTCGAGCTGTGTGCCCCAGCGCAGGGTGCGGGCGGGCTGGTCACCGGCCGGCTTGACGTCGACCGCGACGCGGCCGGTGGCGGCATGGATCGCGTCGGTGAGCAGGTCGAGGGTGGCCCAGGCCGGGGGCGGCGAGTCAGGGCCGTCGGGTCCGTCGAAGCGGATCACGGCATGGAAGTGCACGGCGCCGCGCTTCTGGTACTCGGCGACCTTGCCGAAGGAGACGCGGGACTGTTCGCGGGCGTCCTTCTGTGTGAGGCCAGCGCGGCGGGCGATCTCCCGGCGGAGGTAGATCGAGAAGTAGCGCCACAGGTCAGAGGCGTGGTTGTTCCACAGCACGGCGCCCGCGTAGTCGTACGTGTTCGGGTCGAGGGGGGTGCCGAGTTCGGGCGCGTCCTCGGCGTGGCGGGTGCCGCAGCGGCAGGGCCGGTTGCCGGGGCGGTTGTGGACCGGCCCGAACGACGGGGCGGTCAGGGTCGCGAAGACCCGGGGGTGATCGCGGACGGTGGCCGGGGTGCCCTTGGCGAGGTCGCCGACGAGGCCGGCACGGATCAGGTGGTAGGTGTCGCCGGCGTAGGTCCAGGCGCAGGACGGGCAGCGCGAGGCGCGGCGGTTGCCGCAGGCGACGCGGAGTCGGCCGCCGGGCTCGGTGTCGGTGTCGTAGTGGTGCAGGACGTGTCCGGTGGCCCGATCACGGGTGATGGTGGCGCCCTGGAGGTGGATCGGGTCGGAGCAGCCGCCGGTGCGGCGGATCTGGTCTTGGATGCGGTCGAAGCCGGGGGACCCGGCCAGCCTCAGCACGTCGGTGAGGGTGGCCGGGTCCTCCAGGCCCGCCAGGGTGGCGGTGTGGGTCACGCCTTGTTCTCCTTCGGCGTGTGGGCGTCGATCCATTCCTCGGCGCAGACCTTGTGGACGGGCTTGCCGCGGTCGGAGCGCAGGGGGGTGGGCTTGGTGCAGATCACGCAGGGCTTGTCGCCGCTGCTGTCGAAGTGCTTGGACGAACGCCAGTCGAGGAGGGCCACGACGATCACCGGCTCCCGTTCGAGCGGGGCGGCAGGGGCTGTCCGTGGCGCTCCCAGGGGCGGCCGTTGTCGTCGGGGCAGGCCCGGCCGTGGGTGCCGTACTCGGTGACCAGGGCCTGGACGGCTCGGCGGCCGGTGGCCTCTCCCGTCTGTCCGCAGTGGCAGGCGTAGGAGGCGCTGGGCTGGCCGGCGAGTTCGGTGGGGACCTTGCCGGACAGTTCCAGCAGGCTGGGCGACTGGCCGTAGCCAGGGGCGCGTTCGTCGGCGGAAGGGGCGGAGATGTGCAGTCCGGGGTTGGTGCGGCTGGGACGCTTCACGCCTGCCACCTCCCGACGCGCGCCACGGCAGGGGCGGGACGGGTGCTGCCGGTGCCCTTGCAGGTCGGGCAGTTCACGGGGAGCGTGACGCGGGTGCCGTCGTGGTGGCGGGTGCCGGTGGCGATGGCGGCGGTGGCGAAGCCGTCGCAGTCGCGGCAGACGGGCGTGTTCCGGGCGTGCTGAGGCATGATGGGGCTTCCCTTTCGGGTCCGTTGGATCTGGATGGGGTCCAGGCGCCCGGAGCGGACGAAACTTGGCGGTAGAGGCCGCTCCGGGGGCCGATCAGTGCTTGTGCAGGTCCTTGATGAGCAGGCGCAGGACGACCGCGACCACGGCGACGGAGACGCCCGTAATGGCGACCGCCAGCAGCAGCGAGACGAGGACCGCGCCGACGACGAGGACCACGGCACCGCCGCCGGCGGCGAGGGCGAGCGCACTGCCCGGGGTGAGCTGGACGGTGGGCCGGTTGGAGACCGGGGCGGCCGGGACCGGCACCGGGGCCGACGGCTGGACGGGCACCGGGGTGTGGACCGTCGGCACGGGGGCCGTGGCGGGCGGGGCGGTGTCCTGCGGCGGGTACTTCGGGGTGAACACGATTGCGGTCCCTTCTACTTGAGGACGGTTCCGAGGGCGGGGGCGAGGAAGCTGTCGGCGATGAGGTAGCCGCCGAGGAGGAGCAGGGCGACCAGCCACCACGGCGGGCGGGCGAGCTTGATGCCGAGGTAGCCGACGACGATCACGGCGAGCCAGAGCGGGACGTCCATGCCGGTCTCCTAGGCCTTGCAGCGGTGGGTGCGGGCGGCGAGTTCGGCGGCGGCGCGGTCGCGGTAGTCGGTCGAGAAGCCGCAGCCGGGGGCGGTGCAGGCGGCGGTGTGCATGTCCCGTCCGCGCCCGTCGTAGTAGGTGGCGACCTGGACGGGGCCGATGCGGATGCGGTCGCGGAAGCGGCGGTGGACGGTCATGGGATCAGTCCTCCTGCTTGAGGCTGCGGCCGGGGAACTCGGCGAGGATGCTGGCCTTCTGTGCCGGGTCGGGGGTGTGGTCGGCGGCCTCCTCGGCGAGCAGGCGTGCCAGGGTCGGGCGGCCGGTGTCGGCCATCTCACGGGCCGCTTCCAAGAAGTCGTTCGGGCGGTTGAAGCTGGACAGTGACATGGGTCGTATGTCCTTCCTGATCAGGCGAGTTGGAGTTGGGCGACGATCGCGGCGGTGGTCGGGGCGGGCAGTCCGAGGCGGGCGGACAGGACGTCGGCGGGCATCGGGGTGCCGGTGGAGGCCCGGTGGGCTTCGGTGAGCTTGCGGGCGTGATCGAGCAGGGCGGCCGGGACCGCGGGGGCGACGGGCGCGGGCTGTTGCGGTGCGGGTGCCAGTTCCGGCACGGCCGGGGCCGGGTCGGGTTCGTCGGTGCGGCGCATATCGACTTCCGGCGCGGGCGGGGTGTCGTCCACAGGCTGTGCAGGAGTGGCCGGGGTTGCGGGGGTGTGGACGAGGAGGGTTCCGCCGAGGAAGGCGAGGGCGGGCCAGCCGGCGACGAGGATGCGCAGCCAGGAGGGCACGGCGCCCAGGTCGAGGAGTCCGGCGGTCGCGATGTTCGCGCCGAGTGAGGCGGTCAGGGCGATGACGAACCAGGTCCAGGCGGAGCGGTCGCGGCGGGCGGTGCGCAGTCGGCGCCAGGCGGCGACCAACAGCAGGTCGACCGAGATCGGGTAGGCCCAGGCCTTCCAGCCGGACTGTCCGGCGGCTTCGGCCAGGTCGTGCAGGTGGGCGAAGGACAGGGCGCCGGCGATGACGGCTTGGATCAGGACCGCATCCGGGCGGATCGAGCGGGACATGTTCTTGCCTCCCTTCGAGGGGAGTCGGAGCCGACCCGGGCGCAACCACGGGGTGCCGCCCGGGGTCCGGCGGTCAGTCGTCGGCGGGCTTTTCGCCGGAGCCCCAGCAGGTCAGGCACACGGCGCCCTGCTTGTGGTCGGTGGCGCGGCCCTTGCGGGGGCCGACGCGGACGGTTTCGGTGATCTCGCCCTTGCCGTCGCAGTCCGGGCACTTCGCGGCCGGAGGCGTACGGCGGGCGGGCTTGCGGGCGGCCACGGCGGTTACTCCGTGACCGGGCGCGGCTTGACCAGCGAGGGGCCGGACGCCGGCGACTCGGCGGGCACGAACGGGCGGAACGGGTCCAGGAACGGCAGCTCGGGGACCAGGTGGGCGAACTCCCGGCAGACCGCGACTACTTCAGCCTTGGACACCTGCGGGGTGCGGATCTTCGACCAGCCGCCGGAGGCGTCCGCCGCAACGGCGGTGCCGGGGCGTTCCATCGGGATCAGGCTCGCGGCCGGGACCGCGTCGGGGGCGACGTCGGCGAGACCCATTTCGGCGGTCTGCTTGTCGTTGACGCGGTGCACGACCCGGCCCGTGAGCTGGGCACGGAGCATGGTGGCGCCCTTGCCCAGGTCGGAGCCGAAGCGCTGCCCGCAGATTTCCAGGTAGATGCCGGCCGCGCGGGCCATCTGAGCGAGCCGGATCAGCGAGGTGACGAGCCGCTCGCGGCGTTCCTCGTCCTTGCGGGAGGAGATCAGGAAGAGTTCCGCGATCTCGTCGACCAGGACGACCACCGGCACGGGCCGGACGTCGTCGGGCAGTTCCCACAGGTCGGAGGCGCCGTGCAGGCTCAGCAGGTCGAAACGGTCTTCCATCTCGGCGACCAGGACCGTCAGCAGCGAGGCGGCTTGGTCCGGGGTGGTGGCCAGGGCCGAGAGGCGGGGCGCGAACGCGGACTGTTCCACCCCGCGCTTACAGTCGACACCGACCAGCGCGACCGGGAGCTGAGCGAGCCCCTTGATCAGGTTGCGCTGATACATGGACTTCCCGGACTGGTTCGCGCCCAGGGTCAGCGCCATGGGAGCGTTGCGGTAGTCCCGCTCGAACGCGGTCCCGTCCTCCCGCAGCGCCACCGGCACCACCAGGTCACGCGGGCGGACCCCACGGGGCATCCGCACCCGGCGCAGCACGTCATAGCCGGTCATCCGCAGTTCGACGAAACCGGGCTTCGTCTCCACCACGGTCACCGAGTGCACACCCCAGGCGTGACGCAGCCGCTCCGAGGACGCGGCCAGGTCGGCGGGCTCCAGACCGGCCGGGAGACGCAGGGTCACCCGCAGCCCGGTCGACGTGGGCCGCACCCGGCGGATCTTCGGCGGAACCGGCAGCACCTCACGGCGGGCCACGTTGCGCGTCATGAACGCCCGCAGTCCCGACGGCTGCACCGTCAGCCCGCACACGTCCATGGTCGACCGGTACGAGAAGGAGAACCGGCCCCAGGTCATCGGCAGGCCGACCACCGACCAGTACACACGCGGCGCGCGGTACTTCGCGTAGCCGAGCCCACCGACCCCGGTTAAGGCCCCCGTGGCTTCCAGCCACACCGACAGGTCCGTCATCTCAGGCCGCCGGCGTGATCGCGACCGCGCTGAACGAGATACCCGAGCGCTTCTCGCCCTTGATCACGTTCTCCCAGTCCCTGGCCTTCAGACCGATGACCGTGACCGGCATGCCCGGCGCGAGCCCTTCCGGGTAACCGTTCTCCGGGATGTTGACCTTCAGCAGGTTGCCTTCACCCTCGTCCGAGACCAGGAGGCCCACGGTCGACATGGCCTTGCCCTCGACGTTCACGGCGCGCTCACCGGTCGCGAAGTTCTTCACCTTCGGCTCCGGCGCGGTGGCCACGAACACGACTGCGGTCGCGAGGTCGATTTTGAAGGACGGCATTATGGAGTCTCCCTCAGGGGATGAGCCCCGGGCTGCGTTGTGATCTTGGCGGATGCACGTAGCTCGGGGCGTCTTGTTGTCCGACACCAACGAAGCTACTCGCAGAAAAACTGCGAGTCAACAGAAAAGCTGCGACTAGCAGTAGAAGTCTGCCTCTGCGAGACTGAATGCGACGAGATGGAGGAGAAATGGCCAACTATGGGCTTTTTGTTCGCTTCACGCTTCGCGAGGGTGCTGGTGAGGCCTTTGATGCGCTGATCCGGGAGACCGCAGCAGGGATCCAGGCCCACGAGCCCGGCACTCTGGTCTACGCGTGCCATGAGGTCGAGGGCGCGCCCGACGAGCGGATCTTCTTTGAGCTGTACGCCGACTACGCCGCATTCGAGGAGCACGAGCGCCAGCCCCACACGCGCCACTTCCTCACGGAGCGCAGCAAGTACGTCGAGAAGACCGAGGTTGACCGGCTCCAGCCGTACGCCGGCAAGTACCCCACGGGAGCCGAGGCGTGACAGGCTCCGACCCCAAGACCCTTGGCCGCCGAGTCAAGGAGTTGCGCCGCGAAGCGGGCATGTCGCAGAGCGACCTTGCAGCCGCGATGGGGCGTTCAGAGAGCTGGGTTTCGCAGGTCGAGAGAAGCGTTCAGCCCGTCGAGCGGCTCTCGATCCTTCAGGCCCTCGCCGATGCATTGAACGTGCCTGTCCGTGAGCTTCGCCCCGACGCCGCACCAGTCGAAGAAGCCGAGCCCGAGGAGCCGCAGGGGAGCAACGACCTTGACGGCCTGCGCGTAGCCCTCACCGGACACCCGGCTCTGGGCAGCCTGTTCGATCTGCCGCCAGCCGGACCGATCCCGTCTCTCGCCGAGTTCCGTCAGCAGGTGGACGAGGCGTGGACACTGACGCACGCGTCGAGCTACGCGTCACTGAGCGATCATCTCGCCAGCCTGCTCCCGAGCATCGAGGCGGCGGTGCGCCATGCGCCGGCGAGTGACCGCACAGAGCTTCATGCCCTGCGCGCGAAGGCGTATCAGGCGGCAGCAGCGAGCTTCACCCGACAGGACCAGGCCGACGCGGCATGGGTCGCAGCAGACCGGGCACTACAGGCTGCCGAACTTGCAGGCCAGCCGTTGGAAGTGGTGGCGAGCCTGTTCCGCATGTCGCACGCTTTCATGCGCCAGCAGCACATGGAGCAGGCCGAGCAGGCAGCAACGTCCGCCGTGGCGGTCATGGCGCCCAGGTCGGAGGCGCCCACGTGCCCCCCGGAAGAACTGTCGCTCTTGGGCGCCATGAACCTGGTCCTCTCGGTGATCAACGCCAAAGAGGGCAACCGCGGGCGGACTCATGAGCACATCCACCGGGCACGGGAGATCGCCGCGCGGCTGGGCGAAGACCGCAACGACTTCGACACCGAGTTCGGGCCGACGAACGTCGAGATCCATGCCGTGAGCACGGCCGTGGAGCTGGGAGACGCCGGACTTGCCCTGGAGGTGGCCCAGCACGTTGACGCTTCGGCCCTCTCGCCCGAGCGACAGTCACGTTTCCTCCTTGACGTGGCGCGAGCGCACGCGCAGCGGCGACACGTCGGCGAGGCCACAGCCGCACTCCTGGAGGCCGAGGTTCTGGCGCCTGAACAGATCCACGATCATCACTTGGCCCGGGAGGTGATCCGCGATTTGGTCCAGCTCTCAGAGCCTCGTATTCCTGAGTCCCTGCGCGGTTTGGCCGAGCGAAGCGCGGTTGGCTAGCCGATGTTGTTACAGGTTTCCCTACCTCATCAAGGGCCCGCGCACGGCGCGGGCTGGCCCCTGGGGGCGGCCCCCACACGCCTTCGGCGCAGGGGCCGCCCCCTGGGGCCGCAGCAAGCTACGGCCCGGGAGTAGAGCACCGTATAGCGCAGCCACGGTCAAAAGCAGTGCCTCCGGCGGGGGCGCTCAGGCTCCGAGATGGCGGGGGCGCCGTCCGCGAGTGCCGGCAGAATCGTGGCGTGCGCGGGGAGCTCCCATCCCGCCTGCCATCGACCCAGGCAGAGCCGAGCGGACGCGGCCCAGGGCGTCAAGGTCGTTCGTACAGTGGCGCGCTCCACCTTGACGCCCTGAACCACGCCCGCTCCACGGTGTGTGGGTCGACGGCAGACGGGATGGGAGCTGGGGTGGTGGTGGGTTCAGGTGGAGGGCAACGGTGACGGCGAGCTGTTCAGCAAGGGCCCATACGTGAGGCCGAAACGCGCTGGCTTCACCTGCGGCGTCCTTCCGCAGGTCGGCGGCGTTGGGCACGCTATGGGTATGGGGGCCTCCAAGACTTCACCGACAGTCCGCGTGACCTTCGACGACTACTACCCAGATCCAACCGACGCTGACTGTCTTCGTCGCGCAGTCACTCAACGAGCAGACCATCTGACCTTCGAAGATGGGCACGTGGTGCTGTGGTTGCTCGGTGTCGAAGTTGGTCGTTATCCCTTGAAGACGATCACATCCGTCAGCCTCAATGGCGAAGGGGATGGTCGGCGACGGGACGACCCCGAAGTAATCCGCAAGCAGCACCCCAACGCGTATCAGCCATGGTCGCCGGAGGATGACAAGCGCCTGCTTGCCCTCTATCGGGACGGTAGCCGTGACCTCAACGATCTGGGGCAGATGTTCGGTCGGCAGCCCAGCGCCATCCGGTCACGTCTTGCCAAGCTGGGGCTTGAACAGTTGTGATCGACGGGCGCAGACCAGGGGCCGTGCCGCGCTTGAAGTGGAAATGCCATTTCCACACACCCGCTCTGACCTGCGAAAACTCCCCGCTGTCCAGATCGGACGTGGGAAACGGTGGTAAAGTTCTTCTTGTCGAATCAGGGTTGTTGCGGCAACCCCAGATTGCAGACACGGAAGGGCCCGCCCCGGCTGCAACCAGGACAGGCCCTCCGCGCAGTTACGAGCCCGGTCGAGTGCTAGCCGACCGGGCTCGCTGTTTTCGGAGACCGGTCTCGGGTCGACAGGGCATTCGGGTGGGCACTCAGCGAAGCTGAGCGAACTGTCCCACCAGTGCGGCGAGCGCAACCATCAAGCTCAGTAGCGCCAAGACCACCTGCCACCTCTCAGGGGCAGACCACTTGGGCTTCTTGGGCTCTTTATTCAGGTCGGAGCTCAACGCGGCACCTCACCTTCCTCCTGCCGGCAAGCGGCCATCGCACACCGGAGGTCTCTGAGGCAAGTGCGTCGACTACACCTCTGAGGAGGATGGTGAAGTGGTGCCAATCATACCCAGCCCTTGAGTTCCTGAAGTGGAGTCAAAGAACAGGGCACGGTTGGCAGTTATCAGGTTCGAGCCTTACACCTCCCGCCGTGCGCAAACGGATCGCGGGTCGCGTGAGCGGTTGGGGCAGCCCCAGTGGAGCCGTTCGTTACGTCGCCCATCACCCTCCCTCTCCAGCCAGTGTCCGTTTTGGACCCCAAAATCTGGTATCCGATTCGCGTCAACGATTCGTGCTGCCGCCTAGCGTACAGTACGCTACGAGGGAAGGTCGTAGAGCAGGGCGAAGGGGGACCGCAGCGATGTCGCAGACGCACTCGGAAGTGCCGGCAGCGGAAGGCATCACATGGGATCTCGAGCCCGGTGACGTGATCGAGCGCAAGCAGTTGCACGTCAAGTACGGCGGGCGAACTCAGGGCGGCATCGGACCATCCGCCAAGACGCCCAACGTGATGATCTTTACGGACCCGGTCGCAGGCGAGAAGCACGGGTACTACGACGGCTGGATGCCAGATGGGCTCTTCCACTACAGCGGGGAAGGGCAGTACGGAGACCAGCGGATGCTCTCCGGAAACGCCAGCATCCTGAACCATGAGGCCGAAGGTCGAGCACTGAGGGTCTTCCAGGGCGCCCGGGGTAACGTGACCTACCTTGGTCGCTTCGCTGCTAACGGGTGGTACGAAGCAGACGCGCCGGAGACCGGAGACGGCCCGCTTCGCAAGGTCATTGTCTTCATGCTTCGCCCCCTGGACACCCCACCCAAGCACCCTGGTACGAAGTTGGGCCGGCTACTCGCGGACCAGCCCGAGATGGTCACCGAGATCGACATTGAGCGCCTCGAAACCGAGAAGACGTTCGTCGACCCGAACCGCGAGCCGTACGAGGCGGAGCGCCGAGAAGGCAAGCTGGTACTGGACTTCAGTGCGTACCTCCGAACCAAGGGTTACCGGGTGCACCGCCAACGCATCCTGCCCGAAGGTGAAACCAGGCCCCTCCTCACAGACCTCTACGTGCCAGACCTAGATCTCCTCATTGAGGCCAAGGGCAGCGTGACGCGGGAGAACATGCGCATGGCCCTCGGCCAGCTCCTCGACTACAACCGCTTCGTGCGCGCCAAGTACCAAGCCGTTCTTGTGCCGAGCAAGCCCCGCCCGGATCTCATCGAGCTCGCGAAGACTGCTCGGCAAGCGATCATCTGGCCCCAAGGGAACGGCTACAAGTGCTCCGAAGCTGACCTGCTACCCAGTGCTTGATCACCCGCGGTACAGCAGCGAAGTACAGCAACTATGGCAACCACAGGTGACCGTCCCGAGCCGCTAACACCCTCGTGACCAGCCCGGAAGACCTCAACGACCTCCCCGCCCGTAGTTCGCATCGAGGGGGCCAGGGGTTCAAATCCCCTCAGGTCCACGCAGCATGAAGGTCCGCCCCCATCGGGGGCGGACCTTCTGCCATGTTCGCGGCATGGCTGTCGCAACCGTGGCGTGACAGGGCGATCAAACTCGCCTCCGCCGGCGCGGAAACGACCCGCCGCGCGGCCGAGGACGCCCGGCAGTTGCGCCATATGGCAGTACGTCATGGAGCGATGCCCACGCGCGTGCCGGACCGTGCGCACGACACCGCCACCGGCACGACCGCCGCCCCCACCGCCAGCACCGCGCACACCCCCGTCACCACGCCGAGCGCCGGCCAGGGCACGACGAGCGTCGACGGGGCCGACACCAGACGCAACGCGCCCCACATCCCCGCCAGGTTGACGACCGTCACCAGCAGGCCGACCACGGCGCCCACCCCCACGACCGTCAGCGCCTCCGCCGCGGTCAGTCGCAGGATCTGCCCGCCGGTGGCACCCGCCAGCCGCAACGCCGCCAGCTCCCGCCGCCGTTCCGCCGCCGCCATCACCAGCGTGTTGGCGAGCGAGATGCCGGTGTACACCAGCGCGATGCCCAGGACGAGCAGCACCCCCAGCCAGGTCGTCCGGTTGGTCTCGGGATAGGCCGCCGCCACCCACTGTGCCCGGCTCAGCACTCGCACCCCGCCGACCGCCCGCAGCCCGGCCGCGACCGCCTCCGGATCGGTGCCCGCACGCACGCGTACGTCGACGCGGTCCACACCCGCCCCGCCCGCATGGGCCGCGCTCACCCACACCCCGCTCTCCCCGGTGCCGGTGGCCAGCACGGCGGCGATCCGCAGCGACCGGGACGTACCGTCACCGAGCCACACCCGCACCCGCTGCCCCACCCGGTGCCGCGCCCACTCCTCGGTCACCACGATCGAACCATCGTCGAGATCCGCGAGCCGACCCGCCGTCACCGGCAGCCGTACGACCGTGCCGAGCAGCCCCGGATCGACCGCCCGCGCCTCGGACCTCACCAGCGCCACCCCGTCCTCCAGCGTGTACACGGCGGTCGCCGCACTCGCCGACACCATCGCGCCGGGAACCTTTCGCAGCCGCTCCACGGCGTCCGCCGTCAGCGCCGTACCGCTCCCCGGTGTCACCACGAAGTCCGCCGCCGTCCGCTGCCGCACCTCCGCGGCCCGCGCCTCGGTCAGCGTGGCCGTCGCACCCAGCAACGAGCCCGCCAGCGCCACCGTGACCAGCACAGGCGCGGCCACGGCGGCGGTACGGCGGACGCCGGCGAGCGCGTTCTCCCGCACCAGCAGCCCGATCACCCCCGGCAGCCGCGGCACCAGCGGGCGCACCAGCGCGGGCGACAGCAGCGCCACCGCCGTGATCACGAGCAGGGGGCGGCTGATGTACGTCTTGCGGTGCAGCAGGTCGCCCGGGTCCGTCAGCAGGGCGTACGACAGGGTCGCGCACGCCGTGAGAAGCAGCGCGGCGCCGCACCACCGGCGCCCGGCCGTCAGCGCGCGCCCGTCGACCGAGACCTCGCGCAACGCCTGCGCCGGCGCGGTCCGCCCGGCCCGCAGACCCGCGGCCAGCGCCCCGCACACGGCGACCGACAGACCCGTCCAGAACGCGAGATGATACGGCCACACAGGGCCGCCGATCGCGTACCAGGCCGGCGCGAGACCGCCGTCGACCACCAGCTCGGCCAGCCACGGGGCGGCGCACCCGCCCAGCGCGCAGCCCGCCGCCGAGGCGAGTACGCCCACCAGCAGCGCCTCCGTCAGCACCGACCGCCGGATCTGACCCGGTGTCGCCCCCGCGGTGCGCAGCAGCCCGAACTCGCGGCGGCGCCGGTCCACGGCGAACGCGAACGTGGAGGCCACCACGAACACCGAGACGAACGCCGTCACCCCGCCCGCCGTGCCGAACAGGGCGTTCAGCGCGGTCAGCGCCTCGGCGTCACGACCGGGATCCGCGTCCGCGAACCGGCGGTCGGCACCCGTGAGCACGCGCGCGCTGTCGCCGACGGCCGCACGGACCGCCGCCGCGTCCGCCTCGATCACCAGCTGCTCCGACCGGGGCTCCAGGCGGGCGGCCCGCGCGTCCGTGTAGAACACGGCGTTCTCGAAACCACGTGCACGCGCGCGTACGTCGAAGCCAGCCACCCGTTCCGTGCCGCCACGCGCGCGTACCGTCCCGACGACCCGCAGCGGCCCGTCGTCGGTCTCCAGGCGGTCGCCCACGGACGTCCAGTCCCCGGTGGTCACCACCTCGTCTGCCGCGCGCGGCGCGCGGCCCGTGTCGAGCTCGTACGGTGCGAACCGCGCCGTCGACCAGGGGTGACCGACCAGATCGGCCGGGCCGTCGGCCGCGCGGACCGGGAAGGAACGGTCCTGCACGACCGGGCCGAGGGCGCGCAGAGCGGCGACCGTGGCGGCCGGCACCGCACGCGGCACCGCCAGCTCCGCCGTCCGCACCCCGGTCGGGGTCGCCACCCGCAAGGTGTCCTGTCCCCGCACCACCACCGGCGCCGCGGCGAACCGTTCCGGCGTCCGCACCGGAGCGTGCAGCGAGGCGGCCAGCGCCTGCCCCATCACCGTCAGCAGCGCCACCCCCAGGGCGAGGGCGACGAAACTGCCGACGAAGGCGGCCCAGCGCGTCCGCAGGGTCCGTACGGCGACGCTCAGCACGGGGCGACCTCCCCGGTGACGGAAGCGCGCACCGGGCCGCCCTCCGCCGGTCCCGGCTCGGGTGCCGCCTCCAGACCGGCCATCCGCGACGCGATCCGTTCCGCGCCCGCCCCGGCCAGTTCGCCGTGCACCCGGCCGTCGACCAGGAACACCACCCGGTCCGCGTAGGAGGCGGCCACCGGATCGTGGGTCACCATGACGACCGTCTGTCCGTGGGCGTCGGCCAGGCCGCGCAGCAGGATCAGCACCTCGCGGCCGGTCGTGGAGTCGAGGGCGCCGGTCGGTTCGTCGCCGAAGAGCACCTCGGGGCGGGTGATCAGGGCGCGGGCGAGGGCGACCCGTTGCTGCTGGCCGCCGGAGAGTTCGGCGGGCCGGTGCCCCGCCCGGTCGGCCAGACCGACCCGGCGCAGCGCCTCGCGCACCTCCGCCTTCGCGGGGCGGCGGCCCGCCAGCCGCAGCGGGAGGGCGACGTTCTGGGCGGCGGTGAGGGCGGGCAGCAGGTTGTACGACTGGAAGACGAATCCGATGCGCTCCCGCCGCAGCAGGGTGAGCCGGCGCTCGCTCAGCGCGGTCAGCTCGGTGCCGCCGATCCGCACGGACCCGGACGTCGGCCGGTCGAGCCCGGCGGCGCACTGCAGCAGCGTCGATTTCCCGGACCCCGACGGGCCCATGACGGCGGTGAACGAGCCCCGGGGGAGGGTGAGTGTGACGTCGTCGAGCGCGGCGACCGGGGCGTCGACGGCGCCGTATCGCCTGCTCACGGAGGTCAGTTGGACGGCGTGTGTGGTCATGGGTCCACGAAACCGTGGGCGGGTGTGCCGTGTCGGTCGGCCAGGGACGAGAGTTGGGGTAGGGACAGCCCTACCCCCGGATCTCGGCCTGGAGGGATGGTCCGCCGGCAGGGCGCCCTTCTACGGTGACCCGTATGGACCCCCGACACCCCAGGAACGTCCGGCAGGCACTGACCCGCCCGCGCTATCTGCTCACGTCGTGGCCCTGGCGCGCCGCCGCCTATTTGCTGACCGGGGCGATGCTCGGGGCCGCCCTCCTGGTCGGGCTGGCGGCCTGGGTGACGGTCGGCGCGGTCCTCGCGATCGTGCTCGTGGGGCTGCCCCTGCTCGCGGCCACCGTCCTCGCCGGGCTGCCCGTGGCCGCGCTGGAGCGGCGCAGGCTGGGGTGGGTGGAGGAAAACCCGCGGACCTCCGTGCCCGCCCCGACCCCTCACATCGAACCCCCCGCCCCCGGTCTGCGCGTCTGGCTCGTGACCCGGTTGCGGGAGCGTGCCACCTGGCGCGCATTCGGCCACACCCTCCTCGCCGCCTGTCTCCTCTGGCCGGCCGAGGCGCTTCTGCTGCTCGTCGCGCTGGTCTCGCCGCTCGCGATGATCGCGACCCCGCTGCTGCTCGCCACGGTCGGCGGCGGGCGTGAGGTGAAGGTGCTGAAGGTGTGGACGGTCACCGGTCAGCCCACGGCGTTCGCCGCCGCCGCGCTCGGGGTGCTGCTGCTCGCGGCCGGGGCGTACGCCCTCGGCGTGGCCGCCGCGGCACGCGCCGCCCTGACGCGCCGTCTGGTCGCCCCGCCCGACGGCGGCACGCGCGCGAGGGTCGTCGAACTGACCCGCTCCCGTGCCCGACTGGTCGACGCCTTCGAGGCGGAACGGCGGCGGATCGAACGCGATCTGCACGACGGCGCCCAGCAACGCCTCGTCGCCCTCACCATGAGCCTCGGCCTGGCCCGGCTCGACGCCCCGCCCGGCGGCCCGCTCGCCGAACAGCTCACGCGCGCGTGCGAGGAAGCGGGCGCGGTCCTCGCCGAACTGCGCGAGCTGATCCACGGCATCCACCCCAAGGTGCTCGCCGACTACGGCCTGGAGGCCGCCGTCGCCGACGCCGCCGACCGTTCGCCGGTCCCCGTGGACGTCGGGTTCGTGTCGCCCCTGCCCCGGCTTCCGCAGGCGGTGGAGGCCGCCGCGTACTTCGTGGTCCGTGAGGCGCTCGCCAACGTCGCCCGGCACAGCGGGGCGGGGCGCGCCCGGGTCGAGGGGGAGTACGGCGACGGACGGCTCGTCCTGGAGGTGTCGGACGACGGCCGGGGCGGCGCGGACCCCGACCGGGGGAGCGGTCTCACCGGTCTCGCCGACCGGGTGTCAGTGCTCGATGGAAGACTGTCCGTGACCAGCCCGACAGGCGGACCGACCCTGCTGCGTGTGGAGATCCCTTGCGAGCCGACACCGAAGCCGACACCGAAGTCGACACCGAAGCCGACACGGAAGACGCCGCAGAAGGCGACACCGGAGGACGGACCCTCCGGGTCGTCCTCGCCGAGGACGGCGTCCTCCTCCGCGACGGCCTGACGGCCCTGCTCACCCGCTTCGGCCACGAGGTCGTCGCCGCGGTCGGCGACGCCCCCGCCCTCCTCGCCGCCGTCGCCGAGCACACCCCCGACGTGGTCGTCACCGACGTCCGTATGCCGCCCGGCTTCCAGGACGAGGGGCTGCACGCGGCGGTCCGGCTGCGCACCGAGCGCCCCGGCCTGCCCGTCCTCGTCCTCAGCCAGTACGTCCAGCGCGCCTACGCCGCCGAGCTCCTCGACTCCGGCGACGGCACCGGCGTCGGCTACCTCCTCAAGGACCGGGTCGGCCAGGTCGAGGAGTTCGTGACCGCCCTGCACGAGGTGGCGGCCGGCGGCACGGTCGTCGACCCGGAGGTCGTACGGCAGTTGCTGCGCCGCCGGCGCGATCCGCTGGCCCGGCTGACCCCGCGCGAGCGGGAGGTGCTGGCGCTGGTGGCCGAGGGCCGGTCCAACGGCGCGATAGCCAGGGCGCTCGTGGTCTCGGAGGCGGCCGTCGGCAAGCACATAGGCGGCATCCTCACGAAACTGGACCTGCCGCCGGCGGACGACACCCACCGCCGGGTGCTCGCGGTGCTGGCCTATCTCAGAGGCTGAGTTCTCCGGGGGCGAGCGGCTTGGCGAAGCACCGGCTCGACTCGTACGCGCGGTAGTAGCCGAACTTGGTGCACGGCGCGTACCCGCTGGAGGTGTACAGGGCGATGGCCTCCGGCTGCTCGGTGCCGGTCTCCAGGACCATCCGCACCCGGCCGGCCGCCCGCGCGTCCTCCTCCAGCGCGGTCAGCATCCGCCGCGCCAGCCCGCGCCCGCGCATCTCCCGGATCACGAACATCCGCTTCAGCTCGGCGTCCCCGTCCTCGTTGCCCTCGCCGTTTGTGTCCTGGCTGCGCCAGCCGCCGGTGGCCACGGGCCGGTCCACCTCGTCGTACGCGATGAGGTAGACCCCGCTCGGCGGTTCGAAGTGGGAGGGCTCCAGGACCGTGGCGTCGCCGCCGTCGCCGTAGCGCTCGTGGTACTCCGCCTGGACCTCGTCGTTGAGTGCGACGGCATCGGGGTGGTCGAAGGACACGCGGCGTATGTTCATGCTGCTCACAGTACGTCTATGCACAATCGGGTGGGATCTCATTTTCCGGGCCTCGTCCAGTGTGCCGGTATCGTGCCCGGGTGCTTACCGTGACCTCCGTCAATGTGAACGGTCTGCGTGCCGCCGCGAAGAAGGGCTTCGTGGAGTGGCTCGCGGACACCTCCGCCGATGTGCTGTGCCTGCAGGAGGTGCGCGCCGAGCCGGAGCAGCTGCCGGAGGCGGTCCGCGCGCCCGAGGGCTGGCATGTCACGCACGCCCCCGCCGCCGCCAAGGGCCGGGCCGGCGTCTCCCTCTACACGCGCCGTGAACCGGACGCCGTCCGGATCGGTTTCGGCTCGTCCGAGTTCGACGGCAGCGGCCGGTACGTCGAGGCCGATCTGCCCGGTGTGACGGTCGCCTCGCTCTACCTCCCCTCCGGCGAGGTCGGCACCGACCGCCAGGAGGAGAAGGTCCGCTTCATGGACGAGTTCCTCGCGCACCTCAAGGACCTGCGCGAGCGCGCCGCCGCCGACGGCCGCGAGGTCCTGGTCTGCGGCGACTGGAACATCGCCCACCAGCAGGCCGACCTGAAGAACTGGCGCTCCAACACCAAGAACTCCGGATTCCTCCCCGAGGAGCGCGCCTGGCTCACCCAGGTCCTCACCCCGCAGGACGGCGGCTATGTCGACGTCGTACGCGCCCTGCACCCGGACCTGGAGGGTCCGTACACGTGGTGGTCGTACCGGGGGCGGGCGTTCGACAACGACTCGGGATGGAGGATCGACCTCCATGTCTCCACACCCGGCCTCGCGGGCAGGGCCGTCAAGGGCGTCGTGGAGCGCGCCGCCACGCACGGCGAGCGCTGGTCGGACCACGCGCCCGTGACGGTGGTCTACGACCTGCGGCCCGCCGGCTAGGCCGTGTCCGCAAAGTCCCTCCCCCAGAGGGGGTACCCCCAGCCCCGCGACGCCCGGCACGCACTCTCGCCGCGCCGGGCGAAGCCCCAAGTACATCCAGTACGAGGGTCTCCGCCCGACACGCCGAGAGCACGCACCGGACGCCGCAGGGCCCGCCCTTCGGGCGGACGACGGGACTTTGCGGACACGGCCTAGGCCCCCTCGCCCTCCTTCCGCAGCCGTCGGTCCAGTGCCAGTGACAGCTCCGCCTCCACCACGCTCCGCGCCAGCGGTCGCAGGCGTGGCAGGTCGGACTCCGTCGCGTGGCGCAGGACCAGGGCGGTGAAGAGTTCCGCGAGGGCGTCGGCGTGTTCGCGGACGCGGGCGCCCGCCGCGAGGACCTCGGCGAGGGGGATGCCCTCGCGGACCAGGGCGGCGGAGACGTCCAGGAGGCGGCCGCTGATGTGCACGATCTCGTCGCCGTCGGTGCCGAGGTAGCCGAGTTCGAGGGCGGCGGCGAGGTTCTCGGGGGTGACCTGGCCCTCGAAGCGGGCGGCGAGTTCCTCGGGGGTGAGCCGGATGGGCTCCTCCTCGGTGGGGCCGCCGACGCCGATCAGGTCGGCCACGTCCCGCCCGTGGTCGAGGGCGTCGGCCAGCTCGGCGATGCCGGTCAGGGTGTGGCCGCGTTCCAGCAGGGCGGCGATCGTGCGCAGCCGGGCCAGGTGATGATCGTCGTACCAGGCGATACGGCCCTCGCGGCGGGGTGGCGCGAGCAGTTTGCGCTCACGGTAGAAGCGCAGGGTGCGCACTGTGATGCCGGCCTCCCTGGCCAGCTCCTCCGTCCGGTATTCGCGCGTGTCCGCCACGGCGGAAGCCTATGTCGTACCCGCAGTAACTTTCCCTTCCCCAGCCCCTACCGCTCGGTAGTGAGCTGCTCTACAGTCCGATTGCGCCAGTGTTCACTGGCGCGGTCGCGAGGAGTCGTGGCGTCGTCGCGCCGTGGCGTCGTACGGCAGGAGGTGTCGGCATGACCGAACAGGTGCGGGTGGCGGTGATCGGGTCCGGTTTCGGCGGGCTCGGGGCCGCGGTGCGACTGCGCCGCGAGGGGATCACCGACTTCGTCGTGCTGGAGCGCGCCGACAGCGTCGGCGGCACCTGGCGGGACAACAGTTACCCGGGGTGCGCCTGTGACGTGCCCTCCCACCTGTACTCCTTCTCCTTCGCACCCAACCCCGACTGGCCGCGCACCTTCTCCGGGCAGGAGCACATCCGCGCCTATCTGGAGCACGTCACGGACACCTTCGGCCTGCGGCCGCATCTGCGGTTCGGCTCCGAGGTCCGGCGGATGACCTGGGACGCGCAGGAGCTGCGCTGGGACATCGAGACGAGCGGCGGCCGGTACGTCGCCGACGTCGTCGTCTCCGCGACCGGGCCGCTGTCCGACCCGAAGGTCCCGGACGTCCCCGGCCTCGACACCTTCCCCGGCAAGGTCTTCCACTCCGCCCGCTGGGACCACGACCACGACCTCACCGGCAAGCGGGTCGCCGTGGTCGGCACGGGCGCCTCCGCGATCCAGATCGTGCCGGCCGTCCAGCCGGTCGTCTCCCGGCTGACCCTGTTCCAGCGCACCCCGCCATGGGTGATGCCGCGCGTCGACCGGGCCGTCAGCGGCGCCGAACGCGCACTGCACCGGGCCGTGCCGGTCACCACCCGGATGCGGCGCGGACTGCTGTGGGGCATCCGTGAGCTGCAGGTCCAGGCGTTCACCAAGCACCCGAACGAGCTCGGATTCGTCGAGCGGCTCGCCGCGCTCAATCTGGCCCGCGCGATCAAGGACCCGGTCCTGCGCGCCAAGCTCACCCCCGACTACCGCATCGGCTGCAAGCGGATCCTGCTGTCGAGCACCTACTATCCGGCCCTCGCGCAGCCGAACGTGGACGTCGTCGCGAGCGGGCTGAGCGAGATCCGCGGCTCCACGCTGGTGGCGGCCGACGGCAGCGAGGCAGAGGCCGATGTGATCGTCTTCGGTACGGGGTTCCACGTCACCGACATGCCGATCGCCGAGCGGGTGGTGGGCGCCGACGGGCGGACCCTCGCGGAGAGCTGGAAGGACGGGATGGCCGCCCTGCGCGGCGCGTCCGCGGCCGGCTTCCCCAACTGGCTGTCGATCATCGGCCCCAACACCGGTCTCGGGAACTCCTCGATGATCCTGATGATCGAGTCCCAGCTGAACTACATGGCCGACTATCTGCGGCAGCTGCACGTCCTCGGCCGGCGCGTCGCCCTCGACGCCCGGCCCGGCGCGGTCGACGCGTGGAACGCGCGCGTGCAGGACCGTATGAAGAGGACCGTGTGGAACACCGGCGGCTGCACCAGCTGGTACCTCGACGCGAGCGGCCGCAACACCACCATCTGGCCGGGCACGACCAGCGAGTTCCGGCGCGCGACCCGGCGGGTGGAGCTCGCGGAGTACGAGGTCCTGCGGGCGCCCGCCGACCAGCGCGCGGCCGTCCGCACGGAGGACGACCAGCGCGCGGCCGTCCGCACAAAGGATGACAAGAGCGAGGTCACCGCATGAGCACGAGCACGACCCCCGCCCGCGACCTCACCGCCCTCTCCGCCGACGGCACCCGGCTGCACGTCGAGGTCCACGGCCCCGAGGACGCGCCCGCCGTCGTCCTCGCGCACGGCTGGACCTGCTCCACCGCCTTCTGGGCGGCCCAGATCGGGGACCTCGCCGCCGACCACCGGGTCATCGCCTACGACCAGCGCGGGCACGGCCGCACCCCGCCGTCCCCGGTGTGCAGCACGGACGCGCTCGCCGACGACCTGGAAGCGGTGCTCGCCGCGACCCTCGCGCCCGGTGAGCGGGCGGTGATCGCCGGGCACTCGATGGGCGCCATGACCGTGCTGGCCGCCGCCGCGCGCCCCCGGATGCGGGAGCACGCCGCCGCCGTCCTGCTGTGCAGCACGGGCGCCTCGCGGCTGGTCGCCGAGTCCACCGTCGTACCGCTGCGTCCGGGCCGGCTGCGGACCTGGCTGACCGGGCGGGTCCTCGGCACGCGGGCGCCCCTCGGGCCGGTCACGCCGGTCGCCAAGGCGATCCTCAAGTACGCCACGATGGGCGCCGGTTCGGCCCCG
The DNA here is from genome assembly GCF_040630255.1 of Streptomyces sp. NPDC005820. Taxonomy (NCBI): domain Bacteria; kingdom Bacillati; phylum Actinomycetota; class Actinomycetes; order Kitasatosporales; family Streptomycetaceae; genus Streptomyces; species Streptomyces sp. NPDC005820. The sequence continues at coordinate 267,835 of NZ_JBEXXE010000002.1, read as the reverse complement.
CACCTGGTGGAGACGTGCGCGCGGATCGTGCACGCCTGCCCGCGCACGGTGCGGCACGCCTGGTCGCGGGTGCTGAGCGCGCTCGACCTCGACCACGCCGTACGGGAGTTGCGGGTGCCGACGGCCGTCGTGGTCGGCACCGGGGACCGGCTGACCCCGCCGGTGCACGCCCACCGGATCGCGGCGGCGCTGCCGCACTCCCTGGGGGTGACGGAGCTGCCCGGGCTCGGCCACATGACGCCGGTCGAGGCGCCCGAGCTGGTCACCGGCAGGATCCGGGAACTCGTCCGCACGTACACGCAGTTGAAGGAGGGCGCATGAGCAGGGTCGGTCTCGAGGGGCGGGTCGCCGTCGTCACCGGTGCCGCGCGGGGGGTCGGTGAGCTGCTCGCCCGCAAGCTCTCCGCGCGCGGGGCGAAGGTCGCGCTGGTGGGGCTGGAGCCGGACGCGCTCAAGGAGGTCTCGCAGCGGCTGCACGGCGACAGCGACCACTGGTACGCCGACGTCACCGACCAGGAGGCGATGACCCGGGTCGCGGCCGAGGTGAAGGAACGCTTCGGCAAGGTGGACGTCGTGGTCGCCAACGCCGGTGTGGCGTCCGGCGGGCCGTTCGTCGACTCCGACCCGGAGGCCTGGCGCCGGGTCATCGAGGTCAACCTCATCGGCTCGGCGGTCACCGCCCGCGCCTTCCTGCCGGCGCTGCTGGAGAGCCGGGGCTATCTGCTCCAGATCGCCTCCCTCGCCGCGCTCACCCCCGCGCCGATGATGACCGCGTACTGCGCGTCCAAGTCCGGGGTGGAGGCGTACGCGCACAGCCTGCGCGCCGAGGTCGGTCACCGGGGCGTGCGGGTCGGCGTGGGCTATCTGTCCTGGACCGACACCGACATGGTGCGCGGGGCCGATCAGGAGGAGGTCATGCGGGAGTTGCGGCAGCGGCTGCCGTGGCCGGCGAACAAGACGTATCCGCTCGGCCCGGCGGTGGACCGGATCGTCGCCGGCATAGAGCGGCGGTCGTCCCATGTGTACGGGCAGTGGTGGCTGCGCGGGATGCAGGGCGTACGAGGGGGTCTCCCGGGGATCATCGGGACCGTCGGGCAGCGGGAGATGAAGCGGTTCGCGCCCAGGTTGCAGGGGATGCGGACGGGGCTGGTGGGGGCCGGGGGCGCGGCCGACGAGGCGGCGCGTGCTACGCACCGTAGTTGATCGAAATGCGTGCGTTGTCCTCCCGTGTGAATCTGGTCGAGGCCCCACCACGGGGCTTCGACCCTCCCCTCATCTCCCTACAGGAGTGAACCCACATGGGTATGAAGGACAAGATGCAGGACCAGTCCCAGCAGTGGCAGCAGCAGGCCAAGCAGAAGGCCCAGCAGGCCAAGGAGCAGGTCCAGCAGCGTGGCCGGCGCCGTGAGACGGACCCGGAGACGGAGCGCACGCAGCGCGAGGAAGAGGACCGGCTCAACCAGGACTACGACGCGTAGTCGCTGCGCTGGGCTTCGGCCGTGAACGTGGGGTGCCCTTCCCTTTTCGGGGAGGGCACCCTGCGTTTTGGGCGTTCGGGGCTTGTCGCGCAGTTCCCCGCGCCCCCAAAGGCACGAAACCTCTGCCGTGATCAACGTATAGCGCGGTGGGGGGCTTGCCGCAAGGGCCCCCTGGGCGCGCAGAATCGCCGGGTCAGGTGTGGTGTCTGCGGGAACGGGAGTCGCGTGGTGCGCGTGTTGTTGTCGACCTACGGGTCGCGTGGGGATGCCGAACCGGTGGTGGCGCTCGCGGTGCGGTTACGGGAGCTCGGGGCGCAGGTGCGGGTGTGTGCGCCGCCGGACGAGGTGTTCGTCCGGATGCTCGAACGGGCCGGTGTGGAGCTGGTGCCGATCGGCAGGCCGATGGGGGTCATGACGGCGCCGTCGACGGAATCGGCGGCCTCCCGGCGCGTGGCCGAACTGGCCGCGCAGTACGACACGGTCGTCGCGGCGGCCGAGGGATGCGATGTCCTGCTGGCGACCGGACTCGCGCACTTCTCCTCGCGGTCGGCGGCCGAGAAGCTCGGTATCCCGTACGTGTACGCGACCTTCTGCCCGTTTCTGCTGCGGTCGCCGCACCAGGCGCCGCCCGCGCTGCTGCCGGGACAGTCGTTTCCGCCGGAGGTGACGGACAACCGGGTGCTGTGGGATCTGAACGCCCGGACCTTCAACACGCTGCACGGCGGTGCGCTCAACGCCCACCGGGCCTCGGTCGGTCTGCCGCCGGTCGACGACGTCCACCGCTTCATCTTCACCGACCGGCCGTGGCTGGCCACCGACCCGGTCCTGGGCCCGTGGCGGCAGACCCCGGAGCTCGACGTCGTGCACACCGGCGCGTGGATCCTGCCGGACGAACGCCCGCCGGCGGACGACCTGCTGGCGTTCCTGGACGCGGGCGCACCCCCGGTGTTCGTCGGCTACGGCAGTATGCGCGGCGTCTCGGCGGACATCGCCCGGGTGTCCATCGAGGTGATCCGCAGGCACGGCCGCCGCGTGCTCGTCGGCCGCGGCTGGGCCGAACTGGCCGCGATCGACGACCAGGACGACTGTTTCGTCGTGGGCGAGGTCAATCAGCAGGCGCTGTTCGGCCGCGTGGCCGCCGTCGTGCACCACGGCGGCGCGGGCACCACGACGACGGCCGCGCGGGCCGGCGCGCCCCAGGTGGTGGTGCCGCAGGCGGCGGACCAGCCGTACTGGGCGGGCCGGGTGGCCGCCCTCGGCATCGGCGCGGCACACGACGGCCCGGAGCCCACCGCCGAGTCCCTCGCGGCCGCCCTGGGCACGGCCCTCGCCACCGACACCGGTGCACGGGCGAGGACCGTGGCCGCCGGCATCCGCACCGACGGGGCGGCCGTGGCGGCGAAACTGCTGCTCGACACCGCGGGCCGCTAGGCCCCGGAGTCGCGGAGCTGCCGAGCCGCGGAGCTGCCGAGCCGGTGAGCTGCCGAGCTGCCGGACCACGGCGACGAGCCGCAAGTCGCAAGCCGCCAAGCCACGAGTCGCAGGCCACGAGACGCCGAGCCGCCCATCCGTCATCCGCAAGTCGTACCCCCCGAGCCTCACGCGCGTGGAGGGAGTTTCGGGCGGGAGCGGTTCGGTACGGCGGTGTAGTCCGGTGGGGACGCCGGGGGGTTGGTGTCGAGGAGGTCCAGGGCCAGGCGGACCGCGTCGTCGAGTTGGGCGTAGCGGCCCTCCGCCCAGTCCAGGGGGGTGCGGAGGATCTCGAGGTCGGGGAGGACGCCGCGGTTCTCGACGGTCCAGCCGTAGGCGTCGAACCAGGCCGCGTTCATGGGGACGGTGATGACCGTGCCGTCGCCGAGCTGGTGGCGGCCGGTCATGCCGACGACTCCGCCCCAGGTGCGCTGCCCCACCACCGGGCCCAGCTTCAGCAGTTTGAACGCGGCGGTGATCATGTCGCCGTCCGAGGAGGTCGCCTCGTCGGCGAGGGCCACCACCGGGCCGCGGGGGGCGTTCGAGGCGTACGACACCGGCTGGGCGTTGCGGGTGAGGTCCCAGCCGAGGATCGTGCGGGTCAGCTTCTCCACGACCAGCTCGCTGATGTGGCCGCCCGCGTTGCCGCGCACGTCCACGATGAGCGCGGGCCGGGACACCTCCATGCGCAGGTCGCGGTTGAACTGGGCCCAGCCGGAGCCGCCCATGTCGGGGATGTGGAGGTAGCCGCACCGGCCGCCGCTCAGCTCCCGCACCACCTCGCGCCGTTTGGCGACCCAGTCCTGGTAGCGCAGGGGGCGCTCGTCGATGAGCGGGACCACGGCCACGCGCCGTGCGCGCCCCGCGGTGCCCTCCGCCGGGGTGAACGTGAGCTCCACCGTCGTACCGCCCGCCCCCGCCAGGAGGGGGTACGGCCCCTGGAGCGGATCCACCGGCCGGCCGTCGACGTGCGTCAGCACCGCGCCCTCGCGGATGCCGGTGCCCGCGAGCGGTGAGCGGGCCTTGGAGTCGGAGGAGTCGCCGGCGAGGATGCGCTTGACGGTCCAGCCGCCGTCGCGCCGTACGAGGTTGGCGCCCAGCAGGCCCTGCCGGCGCTGGTAGTGCGGCGGCCCCTCGTTGCGGCGGGCGGCGGTGACGTAGGCGTGCGAGGTGCCGAGTTCGCCGAGGACCTCGCGGAGCAGGTCGGCGAACTCGTCGGGGGAGGCGACCCGTTCGACGAGCGGGCGGTACTGGTCGAGCACCGCGTCCCAGTCGATGCCGCACATCCCCGGGTCCCAGAAGTAGGCGCGGATGAGCCGGCCCGCCTCCTCGTACGACTGCCGCCATTCGGCGCCGGGGTCCACCTCGTGCAGGATGCGGCGTACGTCGATCCAGACGGTGGTGTCGAGGTCGCCGGACTCGCTCGACGGCACGGCCCGCAGATCGCCCTCGTCGACCACGACGAGCCGGGAGCCGTCCCCGCTGACGGCGAACCAGTCGAGATGGCCGACGAGTTCGGACTTCTTGGCCTTGCCGATGGTGAAGTACTCCAGCGTGGGCCGGCCGCTCATGTCGTCCGGGTTGGCGAAGGTCTCGCCGAGCGCGCCCGAGATCGGCCAGCGCAGCCAGACCAGTCCGCCGCCCGCGACCGGGTGCAGCGAGGAGTACTTGGAGGCGGGGACGGGGAACGGGGTGACCCGGCTCTCCAGCCCCTCGACCTCCACGGTCACGGTCCCGTCGCCGCCCTCGTCCTCCTCCACCGGGTCCAGGCCCCCGGCGGCCGGCCGGCCCTCCGGGTTCAGCGCGAAGGGGGACGGGGTGGCGGAGGACAGCGGGACGAGGTAGGGGCGGCAGCCGAGCGGGAAGGACAGGTCGCCGGTGTGGACGTCGTACACCGGGTCGAAGCCGCGCCAGGAGAGGAAGGCGAGATAGCGGCCGTCGCGGGTGAAGACGGGGTTCTCGTCCTCGAAGCGGCCGTTGGTGACGTCGACGATCAGCCGTTCGCCCTGCCCCACGCCCGGGATCCGGGCCATCTTGATCTGCCGCAGCGAGCGGCCGATGCCCGGATGCGACCAGGTGAGCCAGGTCCCGTCGGGGGAGAAGGCGAGGTCGCGGACGGGCCCGTTGACGGACGTGATCAACTCGGTGACCTCGCCGTTGGAATCCTCGGTCGCGTCGATCAGCAGGAGCCGACCGTCGTGCGCGGCGATCGCGAGGCGTTCGCCGTCCGGGTCCGACACCAGCTCCAGGACCCGGCCCAGCTCCCCGGAGGCCAGCCGGCGCGGCTCGCGGTCGCCGCTCGCGCGCGGGAGGTAGGCGATCTCGACGGCGTCCTCGCCCTCGGCGTCGGTGACGTAGGCGACCTGCCCGCCCGAGCCGAGCATCTCCGGGAGCCGTACCCGTACGCCGGGCGTGTCGGTGATCGTACGGGCGGGTCCGTCCCGGTGGGTCAGCCAGTACAGGCTGCCGCGGACGACGACCGCGCTCGCCCGTCCGGTCTCGTCGACGGACAGGCCGTCCACGTGCTGGGCGGCCGGGATCTGGTACCGGCGCCGTCCCGCGCGCGGACCGCCCAGCCGTACGTCGATCCGGCGTGGCCCGGAGCCGGCGGCGAGGTCGTCGACGAGCCACAGGTCGCCGGCGCACTGGTACACCACGCGCGTGCCGTCGGTGGCGGCGTGGCGGGCGTAGAAGGCGTCGTGGTCGGTGTGCCGACGCAGGTCGGAGCCGTCGTGGGCACAGGAGTAGAGGTTGCCGACGCCCTCGTGGTCGGAGAGGAAGGCGATCCGGCCACCGACGAAGAGGGGGGAGTGGAGGTGGCCGTCGAGGTCCTCCAGGAGGCGCTGTCCGTGCAGCCACAGGCGGCCCATGGCGCCGCCCCGGTAGCGCTTCCAGGAGGCGGGCTCGTGCGGGGGCGTGCCGGTCAGCAGCAGCGTCATGTGCTCGCCGTCGAGGTCGGCGACCTGGATGTCGGAGACGGGGCCCCAGGGCAGTTTGCTGCCGGGGGAGCCGTCGGCGGGGACCTTGTAGGCCCAGGTGAAGTAGGAGAAGGGTTCACCGTGGGAGGCGACGGCGAGGATGTCGCCCTCCGGGGTCCAGCCGCAGACCTGGGTGTCGGGGCTGCCCCAGTAGGTCAGCCGCCGTCCCGGTCCGCCGTCCACCGGCACCAGGTGGATCTCGGGGACGAGACTTCGCCAGCTCGTGTACGCGATGAGGCGTCCGTCGGGGGAGAAGCGGGGGTGTCCGGCCTTCGTGCGGTCGACGGTGAGCCGCCAGGCGCGGTCCGGACTGTCCAGCCGGGTCAGCCAGAGGTCGTCCTCGGCCACGAAGCACAGGAGGTCACCGCTGAGATGGGGCAGGTGCAGATAGCTCACCTCCCCATGCTTTTCCGGCGAAACGGGCCGGGCAACTTCTCGGCTTCCGCGGCCCGTGCTTATCCGCTCTTCACGGACGTGAGTCAGCACACGTACGAAACGGTTTCGTTTCGCTGGTGTGAGGGGTATCTTCTTGGGTGTAAGCGATGGACGTACGCGATGGGCGTACGAGACGGATGTACGAGACCCCTGGGTGACGGAGCCGAAAGGTGAGCGGGATGACCGAGACCGCAACCGCGCGTCGCAGTCGGATCACACCCGAGCGCGAGGCCGAGCTGTACGGCGCCGTGCTCGATCTGCTCCGCGAGGTCGGCTACGACGCCCTGACCATGGACGCCGTCGCCGCCCGCACCCGCTCCAGCAAGGCCACGCTCTACCGCCAGTGGGGCGGCAAGGCCGAGCTGGTGGCGAAGGCGGTCCGGCACAACAAGCCGGGCGGCGTCGGGCTCGCCGCGATCGACACCGGGTCGCTCAGAGGTGACCTGCACGCCCTCACGAGGCGCTCGGACGACTGCGAGATGGAGCAGAGCTCCGCGCTGATGCGAGGGCTGGCCATGGCGATCCACGGCAACCCGGACCTCCTGGGCGCGTTCCGGGAGCATCTCATCGAACCCGAGATGGCGGAGTTCCGCACCGTGCTGCAGCGGGCGGTCGACCGGGGCGAGGTCCGCCCGGACAACCCGGCGATCGAGTTCGTGATGCACATGATGATCGGCGGGTTCGCCGCCCGCACGATGATCGACGAGATGCCGCCGACCCAGTCCTTCCTCCTCGCGTACATCGACGCCGTGGTCCTCCCCGCTCTCGGCGTGCCCACCTCCTGATCGACCCCCGATCGACCCCTGATCATTCCCCGATCGCACACCACCGCCTGACGTCACCGCTCACGTCGTCGGGACGATCACACCTGCCTCCCCGCCGGTGCGGTCACCCCTGCCCTCGGGCCCGTGCCGGAACCCCGGTGCCGGGCGCCCATACCCCACGACCTGACCGGGAGTACGCCTCCGTGGCCACGTTCCTCTACAAACTCGGCCGGTTCTCGTTCCGGCGGCGGCATTTCGTCGCCCTGCTCTGGATCGCCCTGCTGACGCTCGCCGGCGTCGGCGCCGCCTCCGCGCCCGCCGCCGGCTCCTCCTCCTTCTCGATCCCCGGCGTCGAGGCCCAGAAGGCCTTCGACCTGCTGGAACAGCGCTTCCCCGGCTCCAGCGCCGACGGCGCCACCGCGCGGGTCGTCTTCAAGGCGCCCGACGGGGAGAAGATGACCGACGCCGCCCACAAGGCGACCGTCGAGAAGACCGTCAAGGAGCTGGGCGACGGCTCCGAGGTCACCTCCGTCACCGACCCCTACACGACCAACGCCGTCAGCAAGGACGGCACGGTCGCGTACGCCTCCGTGCGGTACGAGGTCTCCTCCGTCGAGCTGAAGGACTCCTCCAAGGAAGCGCTGGAGACCACCGCCGACAAGGCCAGGGACGCCGGGCTGACCGTCGAGATGGGCGGTGACGCCCTCCAGGCCGAACCCGATCAGGCCGCCACCGGTGAGATCATCGGCCTGGCCCTCGCCGCGGTGGTCCTCGTCGTCACCCTGGGCTCGCTCGTCGCCGCCGGACTCCCGCTGCTGACCGCGATCATCGGCGTCGGCATCGGCGTCTCCACCATCACCGCGCTCGCCAGCGCGCTCGACCTCGGCGACACCACCTCCACCCTCGCCCTGATGATCGGCCTCGCCGTCGGCATCGACTACGCGCTGTTCATCGTCTCCCGCTACCGCGTCGAACTCGCCGAGGGCCGCAGCCGCGAGGAAGCGGTAGGCCGCGCCACCGGCACCGCCGGCTCGGCGGTCGTCTTCGCCGGCCTCACCGTCGTCATCGCCCTCGCCGGACTCTCCGTCGTCGGCGTCCCGATGCTGACCAAGATGGGGCTCGCGGCGGCTGGCACGGTCGTCGTCTCCGTCCTCATCGCCCTCACCATGATCCCGGCGCTGCTCGGCTACGCGGGCCGCAAGGTCAAGCCGGCCGGCCAGAAGGGCAAGCGGTTCGGCCGCCGTACCACCGAGGACACGGCCGAGGACACGGCCGCGGCCGCGGCCGCGAAGCCCAACATGGGCGCCCGCTGGGCCAGCTTCGTCGTCCGCCGTCCCGTCGCCGTCCTCCTGCTCGGCGTGGTGGGCCTCGGTGCGATCGCCCTCCCCGCCACCCAGCTGGAGCTGGGCCTGCCCGACGACGGCTCGCAGTCGACGTCCACCACCCAGCGCCGCGCCTACGACCTGCTCTCCGAAGGCTTCGGGCCCGGCTTCAACGGCCCCCTCATGGTCGTCGTGGACGCCAAGGACAGCGCCGACCCCCAGGCCGCGGCCACCGCGGTGAGCGACGAGGTCAAGGGCCTCAAGGACGTCGTCACCGTCACCCCCGCCACCTTCAACAAGGCCGGCGACACCGCGATGATCACGGTGATCCCGGACTCCAAGCCGTCCTCGACCGACACCGAGGACCTGGTGCACGCCATCCGTGACGCCGGCACCGGGGTGACCGCCGACACGGACGCCGAGGTGCTGGTCACCGGCGCCACCGCCATGAACATCGACTTCTCGCAGAAGCTCACGGACGCCCTGATCCCGTACCTGGCGCTGGTGGTGGGCCTGGCCTTCCTCCTGCTGATCGTGGTCTTCCGCTCGATCCTGGTCCCGCTGAAGGCTGCCCTCGGCTTCCTGCTCAGCGTGCTGGCCGCGCTCGGCGCCGTCGTCGCGGTCTTCCAGTGGGGCTGGCTGGCGAGCCTGATCGGCGTCGAGGAGACCGGCCCGATCATGTCGATGATGCCGATCTTCATGGTCGGCGTGGTCTTCGGCCTGGCCATGGACTACGAGGTGTTCCTCGTGACCCGGATGCGCGAGGCCTACGTCCACGGCGAGAGCCCGAGCCAGGCCGTGGTCACCGGCTTCAAGTACAGCGCCCGGGTGGTCGCCGCCGCCGCGGTCATCATGATGGCCGTGTTCGCCGGCTTCATCGGCTCCGGCGAGTCCATGATCAAGATGATCGGCTTCGGCCTCGCGATCGCCGTCTTCTTCGACGCGTTCGTCGTCCGCATGGCCATCGTCCCCGCGGTCCTCGCCCTGCTCGGCAAGAAGGCCTGGTGGCTGCCGAAGTGGCTGGACCGCGCCCTGCCCAACGTGGACGTCGAGGGCGAGGGGCTGCGCACCCCGGCCGACGCCAAGGACGCCGACCCCGACGAGGACAGGGAGCTCGTACGGGCGTGATCCGACCGCTCGTGTGAAGACCGCCGGTGAGGGTTCCGTGGGGACGGGGCGCCCTCACCGGCTTTTTGTTCGCCTCGCCCGTTGTGACCCACTTTCGGGTGACGGACGGTCGCCGGCAGGGCTCGGAGGGTAGATCTGACAACGACTCAGAGCCTTCAGTACATAGATGGACATAGAAGGTTACTGTCACTGAAATATGGATGATTCGTAACGTGAGGCGTCAATCGGATGCTTGCGGGACGTGTGGTGGTCAAGTGTGGGTTCTGCGGCCGATGCGGTCGTAACTCGCACAAAACTAGGAGACCTTGTGTCCTCTTCCGTTGTTTCCGCCCGCCGTCTGGCTGCCGCCACCCTCGCGGCCGCCGCCGTCGTCGGCGCCGTGGCGCTCCCGGCGTCCGCCGCCGGCTACCCCCGCGCCGAGCGGCCCAAGGTGGAGATCAGCGCCGTCCAGTACGACTCCCCGGGCCGTGACGACCGCTCCAACCGCTCCCTGAACAAGGAGTGGGTCGAGCTCACCAACACCACCCGCCACGCGGTCAACCTGGAGGGGTGGACGCTGACGAACCGGGACGGCGACACCTACACGTTCGACAACTACCGCCTGGCCCCCCGCGCCACCGTCCGGATTCACACCGGTGAGGGCCGCGACACCCGCACCGACTTGTTCCAGGACCGCCGCCGCGAGGTGCTGGACGACCGCGCCGACACGATCACCCTGCGCAACGACCGCAACCGCTTCGTCGACGACGAGTCCTGGGGCGGCCGGCGTCACGGCGGCTGGGACCGCCACCACGGCGGCGACCGCCACGAGCACGGCGGCTGGGACCGCCACCACGGCGGCGACCGCCACGAGCACGGCGGCTGGGACCGTCACGACCGCGGCGACCGCCACTGATCCACCCGACGGCGGCGCGCCCGACCCCTACTGCCGGGGGCGGGCGCGCCGTCGTGCGTGCGACACAATGTTCTGCGTCGGCAGCTCGAACGCATGCCGGACGTGGCCCCGTTGCCCTTCGTGGAACTCCAGGTCACGCCGGGGGAGTCCCCGGACTTCGTCGAACAAGCGCTGGGGAGACCGTGAGTACGCCGGAACCGTCCGTCTCTCCCGTCGCCCGGGCCGGGTTCGTCGACGGCATCGGATGAGCACGCGCGTACGCATACACCGGGTCCGGCAGGGCGGTGCCGAGGTGCGGGTGATCCGGGCCGCGCCCGCCCCCGTACGGCTGGCCCTGCGGGACGACCGGCACTGGCTGTCGATGTACGCCGACCGGGAGGGCGCGGAGCGGCTCGTCGAGCTGTGGGCGCTGGCCGCGCGGTCCGCGCACTCGCTGGTGTATCTGCCGATCCGGGCCAACCCGGCGCCCGAGGGCGTGGCCGGCGACGGTGAACCGGTCGCGCTGGACCTGGTGCTGCTCCACCACAGCCTGCAGTTCCCCACCGGGTCCTGGAAGGAGGTCCGCGCGCGGCTCGGGGCCGGGAAGCCCCACACCGCCTCCACCCCGGAGCGGGACCTCCCCGACGAGACGGCCGTCGACCACGACCGGTGGCGCCACCAGGAGTACCGCGACCACCTCGACTTCCACATCGCGGCGCACACCCTGTTCGTCGTCGGCAGCTCCACCGCCTTCCGCGAACACGGCGCGGCCCTGCGCGGCCTCGTCGACGAGGCGCCCTCCCACCTGCACCGCCACCCCGCCGCGCACTACTGCGTCGAACTGGGCCCCGGCCCCTGGCCGCACGCGAGGACCCGGCGCCATGTACCGGGCCGTCTGCACGTCCAGTACTCCGCCACCTGGGGCGGGTAGGGGAATCCGTCAGTCGAGGATCGCCGTCGCCTCGATCTCCACCAGGTGCTCGGGGATGTGGAGGGCGGCGACGCCCAGCAGGGTGACCGGCGGGGTCGCCGTGACGCCGAGGCGGCCGGCCGCGCGGGTGACGCCCGCCATGAACGCCGGCATCTTGTCCGGGGTCCAGTCGACGACATGGACGGTCAGCCTGGTGACGTCGTCGAAGCCGGCGCCGACCCCGGCGAGCGCGGTGCCGACATTGACGTAGGCCTGTTCGACCTGCGCGGCGAGATCGCCCTCGCCGACCGTGACGCCCTCGGCGTCCCAGGCGACCTGTCCGGCGACGGAGACGAGCCGGGAGCCGGTCGCGACGGACACCTGGCTGTACGCGTCGGTGCTGGGCAGTCCGGTCGGATTCACGAGGGTGACGGGCATGGGGGCGCCTGCCTTCCGTAGGGGCGGTCGTGCTCTCTTGTGGTTACCGGGGAACCGTAGGAGAGTGAACGCTGACATGGAAGAACGCACTTTTCGGTGACTGGGGAACCTGCTGGTGACCAAGCAGTACACGGGCACGCCCGACGAACAGGCGGACCTGAGGAGGGCCGACTCGCTCGGCCGCGAGATCTTCTCGGACGTGGCCAACAAGTGGGCGCTGCTGATCATCGAGGCGCTCGGGGAACGCACCCTGCGGTTCAGCCCGTTGCGTGACGCGGTCGAGGGGGTCAGCCACAAGATGCTCACCCAGAACCTGCGCATGCTGGAGCGCAACGGCCTGGTGGTGCGGACCGTGTACCCGACCGTGCCGCCGCGCGTCGAGTACACCCTGACCGAGGCGGGGCGGGGACTGCGGGCCACGGTCGACGGGATGTGCGAGTGGACCCACCGCAACCTCGCCCATATCGAGCAGTCCCGCCGCCTCTTCGACGGCTGAACACACGGCTGAACACACGGCTGAGCAGACGGCTGAGCACCCACCCGCGTAACTCCGTCGCATGCCCCGTACAACGACCGCTAGCGTGCCGTGCATGACGACCACCACCGGTGCCCACCCCCGTTTCGCCGAGGCCCTCACCGAGCTGGGGCTCGACGAGCTGAACGCGCGCGTGCGCCGCTTCCCGGAGGCGACCCGCACCGCCGCCGAGGCGGCCGCCGCCATCGGGTGCGAGCTGAGCCAGATCTGCAAGTCGCTGATCTTCGCGGCGGACGGCGTGCCGGTGCTGGTGCTGATGGACGGCGCGTCCCGGGTCGACGTGGAGCGGGTGCGTGCGGAACTCGGCGCCGAGAAGGTGACGAGGGCCGACGCGGGCGTCGTCCGCGAGACCACCGGGTACGCCATCGGCGGCGTACCGCCCTTCGGGCACCGCACCCGCACCCGGGTCCTCGCCGATCGCGGTCTCCTCGCGCACGACGTCGTCTGGGCCGCCGCCGGCGATCCGCACGCCGTGTTCCCCATGGCCCCCGACACCCTCGTCGCCCGCTCGGCCGCCACCGTCGTGGACGTCCGCGAGCGCACCGCGTGACACCTCTGGTCACCGCCGCCGTGCTGCTGGCGGCGGTCACCCACGCCGGCTGGAACGCCATCGCGCACCGGATCACCGACAAGCTGGTCGGCTTCACGCTGATCGCGGGCGGCGGCATGCTCATCGGCCTCGCCCTCGCGCCGTTCGTCGCGTTCCCGGCGGCCGGGGCGTGGCCGTACCTGCTGTGCTCCGCCGTCATCCACATCGCCTACTACGCGCTGCTGATGCGGTCGTTCCGGCTCGGCGACTTCGGGCAGGCGTACCCCATCGCGCGCGGCACCGCGCCGCTCGTCGTCACCGTCCTCGCCGCCGTCTTCGCGCACGAGGTACCCGACGGCTGGGCCGCCGCCGGCATCGCGGTGTCCTGCGCGGGGCTGACCGGCGTCGCGCTGTGGGGGCTGCGCGGGAGGCGGCCGAACTGGTCGGCGATCGGCGCCGCGCTCGCCACCGGGCTGACCATCGCCGCGTACACGGTCGTCGACGGCCTCGGGGTGCGCGCCGCCGGTTCCTCCCTCGGGTACATCGCGTGGCTGATGGCCGTTCAGGGCGTGGTGATCCCGGCGTACGCCGTCATCCGCTGGCGCGGCGGGACCCTCGCCGTCCTGCGCCCCGACGCCCGAGTCGGCCTCCTCGGCTCCGCCCTGTCCGTCGCCGCGTACGCCCTCGTCCTGTGGGCCCAGACCCGCGCCGAACTGGCCCCGGTGGCAGCACTGCGCGAGTCGTCCATCATCGTCGGCGCCGCCATCGGCGCCCTCTTCTTCAAGGAGACCTTCGGCGCCCCGCGCATCGCCGCCGCCTGCCTGCTGGTCGTGGGCATCGGCCTGATGCTGCATGCCGGTTGACCGCCATGGACACCTCTGCCTTCGGCCGTTCTTCCCTCGGCCGTTCTTCCTTCAGCCGTTCTTCCCTGAGCCGCGACGACCTCGACGCCTACTGCGAGCGCATCGGCCACCCCGGTGTCCGCGAAGCCGATGCGGGCACCCTGCGCGCGTTGCACCACGCGCACGTGCACGCGTTCCCCTTCGAGAACCTGGACCCCGTACGCGGTGTCGTGCCCTCGCTGGCGCCCGCCGATCTGATGGCCAAGCTGGTGCGGGGCCGACGCGGGGGCTACTGCTTCGAGCAGAACACGCTGTTCGCGGAGGTGCTGGTGGCCCTCGGGTTCCGGGTGACCCGGCTCGCGGCGCGGGTCGTGCTGGGCGCGGCGCGGGCCGAGGACCGGCCGCTGACCCACATGGCGCTGCTCGTCGAGGCGCCGGGCGACCCGCGCCCCCAGCTCGCCGACGTCGGCTTCGGCGCCCCCGGCGCGCCGCTGGAGCCGGTCCCGACGGCCCCGGGCGAGCCCTCCGGCGCCGGGCGCCGCCACCGGCTCGTCCGGGTCCCGTCGGACGGGCCGCTGGAGCTGTGGTCGCTGGAGTTCCGTACGGAGGACGCCTGGCAGGCGCAGTACGTCTTCACCCTCGCGCCCTTCGCGCGGCCGGACTTCGAGGTCGCCAACTGGTACGTCGCCACGCATCCGCGCTCCCCGTTCCGCAGGCGTCCGCGTGTCCTGCGCCTCATCCCGGACGGCGGCCACCTCCTGCTGGACGGCCGCCGGCTCGTGCGGGCCGGCGCCGACGGCCGGGTCGTCGAGCGGGAGCTGACCGGGGAGGCGGAGGTGCGGCGGATCTGCGCGCAGGAGTTCGGCATCGACGTGCCCGAGGGGACGGTCCTGCCGGACTGAGTCCGCGTGGGTGCGGGCGCCGGTCCGGAGGAGCACCCTGGAAGCAGGAGTTCCGGAGGTGACCGACATGATGCACACCGCTGTGGGATGGCACGTCGAGCTGGAGTTCAAGGAGGACGATCAGCACACGAGCGCCGCCGCGCTGGTCCGCCTGCCCGACGGGACCGAGGTACGGTCCCACGGGCACGCCAGCCGTCACCGGGTCGACAGCAACCAGCCCCGGGTCGGCGAGGAGATAGCGGGCGCCCGCGCCCTCAACGAACTCGCCATGCAGTTGCTGACGAAGGCCCACGGGGAGATCGACGACGCGTCGGGGCGGACGTCTCATTCCATCAACATCTGAGGCGCGTCGGACGGTGGGGGCCGTCAGGCGGAGGTGATCGCCGTCCGTACCGCCCGCAGCAGCGCCTGGGCCCTCGGGTCGGCCGTCACGCCGGTGCGGAAACCGTTGGTGACATAGCCGAAGGCGATGCCCGACCCGGGGTCCGCGAGGCCGAGCGCGCCGCCGCGGCCGGGGTGGCCGAAGGAGGTGGGGGAGAGCAGCGGGGACGCACCGCCGTGCAGCATGTGGCCGAGGCCGAACCGGGTGGTGACCACCAGCACCCGGTCCGGCCCGGCGGACTGCTCGGTGCCCGCCAGGGCGGCCGTCTCGGGGGTGAACAGCCGCACGCCGCCCTCGACTTCGCCGATGAGCGAGGCGTAGAAGCGGGCCAGGCCGTCGGCGGTGGCGATGCCGTTGGAGGCGGGCAGGGCCGCCGCGCGGTACGCGGGGTCGTTCTCGTCGGGCAGCGGGGTGATCGCGGCGAAGGCGCGGCGGGTGAGGGAGGCGGGGTCGGCGTAGGCGTCGGCGACGGACCGCTTGGGCCGGGTCCGCAGACCTCCGGCGGGCACGGGCGTGTCGACCTGCCCGACGCGTCCCACGCGCGCGTGGAGCGATTCCGGCAGCCCCAGCCACAGATCGGCCCCGAGGGGTGCGGCGATCTCGTCGGCGATCCACTCGCCGATCGGTCGCCCGGTGACCCGCCGTACCAGCTCGCCGGTCAGCCAGCTGTAGGTCTGCGCGTGGTACCCGTGGTCGCCGCCCGGCTCCCAGGCGGGCGCCTGCGCGGCGACCGCCGCCGCGCCCAGATCGGGGTCGGCGGCCTCGGCGGGCGTCAGCGGCCGGTCGAGGACGGGCACCCCCGCGCGGTGCGCGAGCAGCTCCCGCACCAGGGTGCGCTCCTTGCCGGCCGCCTTGTACTGCGGCCAGTACGCCCCCACGGGCGCGTCGAGGTCCAGCAGTCCGCGCTGGTGCAGCAGCAGGAGTACGGCGGCGGCGACGCCCTTGGTCGCGGAGCGCACGATCTGCGCGGTGCCCTGCTCCCAGGGAGCCGTGCCGTCCACGTCCCGGGTGCCGCCCCACAGGTCGACGACCTTGCGCCCGTCCCGGTAGACGGCCACCGCCGCGCCCCGCTCCCCGAGCGTGGCGAAATTCCGTACGAACGCCTCCCGGACCGGCTCGAATCCCTCGGCCACCACACCGTTCGCGTTCGTGTTCACGCCCGGATCCCTTCACTCGCTTGCGACAGTGAGTGAAACACGGCGGCCGCGCCTTGGATTCCTCGGGCTGCCCTAGGGGTCGGCGGTCCGCTGTGGCTTCCGCGCGGGGCGGACGAGGGCGCTCACCTCGCGCGGGTGGTGGTCGTAGCGGTGGACGCGGGTGCCGTCGCGGGTGCGCAGCTCCAGTTCCTCGCGCCGGACGCGGTGCTCGAACCCATCCCCCTCATCGACCCATCGACTGTGCGTCTCGGCGGTCAACTCGCGCCAGGAGTAAGCCTGGTAGCTGCGGAACCGGCGCAGGACCACGCCGCGGTCGTACCGGTACAGGACGCCCCGCCACCAGCCCACACGACGGCCGAGGACGAGCAGGAGCGGCCCCGCCAGGGTCACCGGGGTCAGCCAGACGGTGCGCGTGTCCCCGAGTCCCAGGCAGAGCCGTGCGACGAGGACGACCGGCAGGACGAACCAGAAGAAGCCGGTCACCGCGCAGAAGGCCCAGACCGCCAGGGGTGTCTGCCGGTCGCTGTCGACGTAGGCCCCGAACTCGCGGTACCCGGCGAGCGCGGCCGCCCCGCGCGGCACGAGCCGGAGCGCGAGCCGGCGCCCGAACCCGTCGTGCGCCGAGCAGTCCGCAGGACTGTCCGCCGAAGCGTCCGCCGAACCGTCCGTGGGACCACCCATGGGACCCCCCGATCCCGCCCGCCCGCGCGGGCGACACCGGCGTTGTACCCGGGCTCAGCCCAGCAGAATCGTCACGTCGATGTTGCCGCGGGTGGCGTTCGAGTACGGGCAGACCTGGTGGGCCGCGTCGACCAGCTTCTCGGCGAGGCCCTGGTCGAGGACGGGGAGCGAGACGCTGAGGGCGACCGCGAGGCCGTAGCCCTTGGTCCTGTTCGGCCCGATGCCGACCTTCGCCGCGACCGTGGAGCCGGTCAGGTCGTAGCCCGCGCGGTTGCCGACGAGGATCAGCGCGTTGTGGAAGCAGGAGCTGTAGCCGGCCGCGAAGAGCTGTTCCGGGTTGGTGCCGTTGCCGTCGCCGCCCAGCTCCGGCGGCATCGCCACCTTCAGCTCGATCTGGCCGTCCTGGCTGGTCACATACCCGTCGCGCCCTCCGTGCGCGGTCGCCTCGGCGACGTACATGATCTTCGTCGGACGGGTGTCGACGGTTTCGACGACGTCGACGACGTCACCTTCGCTCACAGCGGGACCCCTCCCCTGAACGTTCCCCGATTACATCGTGCACAAGGTACCGGCCGGTAGGTCGGTGTGTTTCTACCAGGGGGTAGTAACCGCGGGTAACTTCAGCTCGCGCGGGCTACCGCGCGCGGCTCGCCGCGCTGTGCGCCCGCTCCGCGAGACCCCACAGTTCCTCGCGCAACCGCGCGACCTCCGCCGCCTCCAGGCCCGTCGCGGTCATCAGGGCGCCGGGGACGCGGGACGCGCGGCTCCTCAGTTCCTCGCCGCGGCCGGTGCAGGCGACCAGGACCGTGCGCTCGTCGCGCTCCGAGCGCTCCCGGCGCACCAGGCCCGCCGCCTCCAGGCGCTTCAGCAGCGGCGACATCGTGCCGTAGTCGAGCCGCAGGGCCGCCGCCAGCTCCTTGACCGTGGTCTCACCGCGCTCCCAGAGGGCCAGCAGCACGAGGTACTGCGGGTAGGTGAGCCCCAGCTCGTCCAGGACCGGGCGGTAGGCGGAGGTCACCGCGCGCTGGGCCGCGTACAGCGCGAAGCACAGCTGTTCGTCGAGCAGCGGCGTACGCTCGGCCGTCCGGTTTTCGTCGGTCACGCGCCCATTCGTCACGCCCCCATTGTGACGGAGCGCGGGTCGAACCCGAAGGGCAGCTCCAGACGATGGGCGTTCATCAGGGACTCGTCGGCGAGGAGTTCGCCCGTGCGGCCGTCCGCCGCGATCACGCCCTCGCTCAGGATCAGCGCACGCGGGCACAGCTCCAGGGCGTACGGCAGGTCGTGCGTGACCATCAGCACGGTCACGTCAAGCGAGCGCAGGATGTCGGCGAGTTCACGGCGCGAGGCGGGGTCGAGGTTGGAGGACGGCTCGTCCAGGACGAGGATCTCCGGTTCCATCGCGAGGACGGTGGCGACGGCGACCCTGCGGCGCTGGCCGAAGGAGAGGTGGTGCGGCGGGCGGTCCTTGAACTCCGCCATGCCGACCTGCGCGAGCGCGCGGTCCACGCGCTCCTCCAGCTCCGCGCCCTTCAGCCCGGCCGCGGCCGGCCCGAACGCCACGTCCTCGCGGACCGTCGGCATGAACAGCTGGTCGTCCGGGTCCTGGAAGACGAGGCCGACCTTGCGGCGGATCTGAGCCATGTGGCGCTTGCCGACGGGCAGTCCGGCGACCGTCACCGTGCCCGCCCCGCCGGTCAGGATGCCGTTGAGGTGCAGCACGAGCGTGGTCTTGCCGGCGCCGTTCGGCCCGAGCAGCGCGACCCGCTCCCCGCGCGCGATGCCGAAATCCACGCCGAACAGCGCCTGATGGCCGTCGGGGTAGGCGAAGGCGAGGCCGGAGACCTCCAGGGACATGTCCGTCACAGCATCCATCCCACCACGCAGACGACCAGGGCGGCGAACGGCAGGGCGAAGGCGTACGACCACTGCGCCCGGGACGCGGTCACCTCGTCGATCACCGGCATCGCACCGGCGTACCCCCGGCTGACCATCGCCAGATGCACCCGCTCGCCGCGTTCGTAGGAGCGGATGAACAGCGCGCCCGCCGACTTGGCGAGCACGCCCCAGTGCCGTACGCCTCGTGCCTCGAAGCCGCGCGACTCGCGCGCGATCCGCATCCGCCGCATCTCGTCGGTGATGACATCGCCGTAGCGGATCATGAAGGACGCGATCTGCACCAGCAGCGGGGGCAGCTTCAGGCGCTGGAGGCCCAGGAGCAGCTCCCGCAGCTCCGTGGTGGCCGCCAGGAGCACGGAGGCGGCGACGCCCAGGGTGCCCTTGGCGAGGACGTTCCAGGCGCCCCACAGGCCGTTCACGCTGAGGGACAGCCCGAGGACGTCCACCCGCTCGCCCTCCGCCACGAACGGCATCAGCACCGCGAACGCGACGAACGGCACCTCGATCAGCAGACGTTTGAGAAGGAAGCGAGCGGGCACGCGCGCGTGCCGTGCCACGCACGCGAGCAGGACGGCGTACAGGCCGAACGCCCACATCGCCTCGCGCGGCGTCGAGACCACGACGACCACGAAGGCGAACGTGGCGGCGAGCTTGGTGTGCGGCGGCAGCGCGTGCACGGGCGAGTGCCCGTGCCGGTAGAGCCGGTGCGCGTGTCCTGCGCCCATGCCGTCAGACGTTCTCTACGGCGGTGGGCGAGGCGTCCGACGTACGGCGCCGACGCACCGCCCAGAAGACCGCGCTGCCCGCGACGACGGTCACGCCCACGCCGATCACGCCCGCGAGACCGCCGGACAGCCGGGCGTTCGTGACGTCCTTGACGCCGTAGTCGGCGAGCGGGGAGTCGGCGTTCGCGTGCTCCTCGGCCTTGCTGTCGATGCCGTGGTCGGCGGCGACCTTCTCCAGGCCGTCGGGGTTCGCGGAGGCGTAGAAGCTGACGACGCCGGCGAGGACCAGGGAGGTGACCAGGCCGCTCACCCACAGCGTGCGCCGCGAGGTGCGCGCCGCCACGGGCGCCGCCGGGTGCGCCGCGGGAGTGTCGACCAGTTCGCCGTTCACGCGCAGCTTGAGCTTCTGCTGCAGGCCGCGCGCGCCGTACACGAGGTCCGGCCGTACGGCGATCACGGCGCCGACCGTCAGCGCGGTGATCGCGGCCTCGCCGACGCCGATCAGCACATGCACGCCGACCATCGCGGTGGCGACCTTGCCGATCGCCACGTCGGTGGTGCCGCCGATCCAGTACAGGAAGGTGAAGGCCACCGCCGCGGCGGGGACGGACAGCAGGGCGGCGACGAAGGACGCGACCGTGACCGAGCGGTGGGTGCGCGGCAGCGTCTTCACCAGGCCGCGGAAGACGGCGTACGCCACCACGGTCGTGACGATCGCCATGTCGGTGATGTTCACCCCGAGCGCGGTCAGCCCGCCGTCGGCGAAGAGGATGCCCTGCATCAGCAGGACGACGGACACGCACAGGACCCCCGTGAAGGGGCCCACGAGTATCGCGGCCAGCGCGCCGCCCAGCAGATGGCCGCTGGTGCCCGCCGCGACGGGGAAGTTCAGCATCTGCACGGCGAAGATGAACGCCGCGACCAGGCCGGCCAGCGGCGCCGTCCGCTCGTCGAGCTCACGGCGCGCGCCGCGCAGGCTCACGGCGATGGCGCCCGCGGCGACGACTCCGGTCACGGCGGAGGTCGGGGCGTTGATGAATCCGTCGGGTACGTGCACCCGTCGATGATAGTGGCTTAATGCGAACAGTTCGCAAGAGCGAGGAGCTCGTGAATCGGCGCACGTTGTACGGCGTATCGCACAGGTGAGATACGCCTGCCCGGAGGAGCGCATTCCGGAAAATATGCGACATTGGAGGGGGAATCGATACACAGCTTCCCCGTAGGTCACGCAGCGTGAGAGGGCCGGCCGATGTCCGTAGTCGAGCAGTACGCGCGAGCCCACATCGTCACGGACGCGGACCTGGTCGAGGAGGAACGCGACGCCGTTCCCGTCGTCCTGCGCTACGACCCCGAGGACGATCCGCGGTCCGTGCGGGTGGGGCTGCCCGACCGGCACGAGTGGACGTTCTCGCGGACCCTGCTGGAGCAGGGGTTGCGGGCACCGGCCGGGACGGGCGAGGTGCGGGTGTGGCCGCTCGGGCGGGTGCAGGCCGTCGTCGAGTTCCATTCGTCGCAGGGTGTGTCGGTGGTGCAGTTCGACTCACAGGCGCTGCTGCGGTTTCTGCGCCGGACCTACATGGCGGGCGAACCGGTCACCCGGTAGGGCCGCCGGTCAGCCGCCCATCCTCAGCAGGGCCGCCACGATCGGCCCCGCCGTGTCGCCGCCGTGGCCGCCTGCCTGGACCACTCCCGCCGCCGCCAGGTCGCCCTTGTAGGCCGTGAACCAGCCGTTCGGCTTGGACTGGCCGTCGACCTCCGCCGAGCCGGTCTTCGCGCCGTCGTCGGGGCCGAGGCCCGACATCGCCTCGGCGGCGGTGCCGTAGGCCGCGGTGTAGTTCATCAGCTCGCGCAGCTGGGACAGGGTGGAGGAGGACATCGTGCGGGAGGCCGTGGCGAGGGCGCGGTGGTCGACCGACGGGGAGACCAGGTACGGCTGGTGGAAGGTGCCCGACTTCACCGTCGCCGACACCGACGCCATGTTCAGCGGGTTCATCCGCACCCCGCCCTGACCGATCAGGGAGGCCGCCATCTGGGCCGCCGACTGCACCGGCACCGAGCCGTCGAACGACGGGACCCCGATGGCCCAGTTGTTCATCGACAGCCCGAACACCTGCTGCGCCTGCCGGGTCAGGGTGTCGTTGTCGAGCTCACCCGCCTGGCTGATGAAGGCCGTGTTGCAGGAGCGCGCGAAACTCGCCTTGAAGCTGCCGCCCTTGATCTGGAAGTCGTCGTCGTTGTGGAACTTCCAGCCGCCGTAGGTGAACGTCTTCGGGCAGGGGTGCACCTTGTCCGCCGACGCCAGCCCCTTCTCGATGAGCACCGACGAGCTGACGATCTTCCAGGTGGAGCCGGGCGCGAGGGAGCCGTTGAACGCGGTGTTGAAGCCGTGGCCGGTGTTCGCCACCGCGAGGATCTCGCCGGTGGAGGGGCGCAGGACGACGACGGACGCGCGCGCGGTCTTGGCGACCTGCTGTTCGGCGGCGGCCTGGAGCGTCGGGCTGAGGGTCGTCCTCACGGTGCCCGGGGTGCCCTTGCTGAGCTCCAGGAGGGTCTTGTCGGAGGCCTTCTTCGCCTTGGACGCCTTGCCGCGCACCACGCGCAGCTCGACGCCCGCCGTACCGCCCGCCTTCTTGCCGTACTTCTCGCGCAGCCCGTCCAGCACCGTGCCGAGGGAGGGGTATGTGGCGGCGGTGATCTCACCGCCGTCCCGGTCGAGCGCCTTGACCGGCGGGTTGCCCGCCTCGCCGGTCACGAGCGTGTCCCCGTCGGACAGGTCGGGATGCACCACGGACGCGTGCCAGTCGACGGTCGCCCTGCCGTCCTTCGCCCGGCGTACGACGGTCAGCGCGCTGTCGTACGACAGCGGCTTGCTGACTTTCTTGTACGTCACCGTGCCCTTCACGGAGAAGGCGACCTTGTCGCCCGTGCGCCTGCCGGCGGTGAGGGTGACGCCCGAGACGTGGGCGTCCTCGGTGTAGCCGGTGAGCAGGGCGGCGGCGGCC
The DNA here is from genome assembly GCF_040630255.1 of Streptomyces sp. NPDC005820. Lineage (NCBI taxonomy): Bacteria > Bacillati > Actinomycetota > Actinomycetes > Kitasatosporales > Streptomycetaceae > Streptomyces > Streptomyces sp. NPDC005820. The sequence goes on along the minus strand of NZ_JBEXXE010000002.1, from coordinate 245,385 downwards.
GTGGAGTCGTCGGTGGCGGCCGAGGCCTTCGCGACCGCGCCCTGCTGCCAGGCGGTGAGGAACGTGCGGGCCGCGGTGGTCACCTCGGTCTCCGACAGCGGTCCGGTCTTGACGACCGTCTTCAGCCTGCCCGCCGTACCGGCCTCGGCCGACGCGCCGCCGGCGTAGAGCGCGTAGACACCGATCCCGGCCCCGCCGACGACGACGGCGACCATGCCGCCGACGACGGCGGGCCGTCGCTTGCTGCGCCGTTCGTCGACGCGCCTTCTCTTGCCCACAGCCTGTGATCCTCCGGATCCCCAGGGGGCTCCCCTTGCCCCAGTGCCCTCGTTGCCCTCACTCACCCCAACGACGGCAACCACCCTAGAGTCCCGCGCTGTGGGGGTGACGTCATATGTGACGTCAACCACCCACCTGTTACCGACTTGAACCAGCGGCTCCGGCGTCGGGTCAACCGGCGCGCAGGATCTCCGCGACGAGCGGGCCGGACGCGTCCACGCCGTGGCCGCCGTCCTGGACCAGGGCCGCGGCGGCCACGTCGTCGCGGTAGCCGGTGAACCAGCTGTTGGACCTGGCCTGGCCGTCGACCTCGGCGGAACCGGTCTTCGCGCCGATGCTGCCACCGAGCTTCGCCATCACCTCGGCGGCGGTGCCGCTGGTCGCGGTGCGGTTCATCATGCCGCGCAGTTGCCGCACGGTGCTCGCAGACAGCCCACGCGCGCGTGCCAGTTCACGGCCGTCGAGGCTCTGCGGCACGATCACCGGCTGCCGGAAGGCGCCCGTCATCGCGGTCGCCGTCATCGAGGCCAGGTTCAGCGGGTTCATCTGGACCTGGCCCTGCCCGATCAGGTTGGCCGCGGTGTCCGGGCCGCCGGAGGCGGGGACCGAGCCGTCGAAGGACGGGATGCCGGTCTTCCAGTCGAGGCCGATCCCGAAGCGGTCCTTGGTCTCCTCGGTGAGGGAGTCGACCTTCACCTCGTCGGCGAACTTCACGAACGCCGTGTTGCAGGAGCGGGCGAAGCTCTCGGAGAGGGTGGCGTTGTCGTTCGGGGGCATGTTCTTGATGTTGTGGAAGGTCTGGCTCTGCCATACGGCCTCGGCCGGGCAGGGGGCCGGACCGTTCGCCGAGGTGATCTTGTTGTCGATGAGGGTGGCGGCGCTGGCGATCTTCATCGTGGAGCCGGGGGCCACCTTGCCGAGGAACGCGGCGTTCCAGCCGTCGGCACGGTTGTTGGCGACCGCCAGCACCTCGCCGGTGCTCGGCTTGACGGCCACCACCGACGACTCGGGGTACTTCCCGACCGCCTTCTCGGCCGCCGCCTGCACGCTCGCGCTGAGCGTGGTGGGCAGCCTGCCCGCCTTGCCCTCGGCGAGGGTCAGCAGCGGGGTGTCGGCGGCGTCCGGGGCGGCGTGGTGGATCGCCAGCTCGATGCCGGGGGTGCCGCCGGCCTTGTCGCCGTACTTGGCGCGCAGCTCGTCGAGGATCGGCCCGAGCGAGGGGTACTTCTCCTTGGTGAGCACCTTGCCGCCGCGGTCGACGGCCTCGATCGGCGGGGCGGACGCGGCGCCGGTGACCAGGGTGTCGTCCATGTCCTTGAGCTCGGGGTGGACGACCGACGGCTGCCAGTCCACGAGCGCCCTGCCGGTGGTGACCCCGCGCACCACGGTCAGCTCGCTCTTGTAGTCGAGCGGCTTCGACCTGCCTTCGTACGACACGGTCGCCCTGACGCTGAACGGCACGGTGTCCCCCTGGGCGGCACCCGGGGTGATCTTCACCCCGCCGATGTGGGCGGTCCCGCCGTACGAGGTCAGCAGCGGCTCTGCCTTCTCCGCGTTGTTGGTGAGCGCGGCCGCGGCCGCCGGCTCGCCCTTCTCCCAGGCGGCGAAGAACTTGGTGCTGGTGTCCTTCACCTCACTGCTGCTCGGCGGCCCCGTCCGCGCGGGCGCGGGCCCGCCGCCCTCCGCGCCGCCGCCCCCGCTCATCGCGTTCACGATGTTGAAGGCCCCGTACCCGGCCCCGCCCACCATGACGACGAACACCGAGCCGACTATGGCCGCCTTCGCCCCCTTGCGCATGTGTGCACCCTCCCCGTTGGCACCTACTGCACGACGTTTCTGAACGCGTTCAGAAATCTCTGCTCAGGCTCACAGTAAGCAGAAAGGGAGGCGCCTGGGACGGCAGTTTCCGGAATCGTTAGCCCAGGGTGCTCAATCGCATACGCGAACGTTGTCTGTCGATGAGGATCCGGCGCCCCTGGACGGAAGGCACGGCACGGCTAGACCCACGTGTCGATCCACATCCGTGACCGCCACTGGTCGATCGGAATCGCCTGGCCCGTGAACAGGGGCCAGAAGTAGATGAAGTTCCAGGCGATCAGGAGGACCAGGACGCCCGCGCCGGTGGCGCCGGCCACGCGGCGGGTGTCCGACGAGCCCGGGGGGCCGATGATCGCGCCGAGCATCATCGCGACCGCGAGGCACAGGAAGGGGAGGAAGACGACCGCGTAGAAGAGGAAGATCGTGCGCTCCTGGTACATGAACCAGGGGAGGTAGCCGGCCGCGATGCCGCAGGCGATCGCGCCCGCGCGCCAGTCGCGGCGGAACAGCCAGCGCCACAGCACGTAGAGGAGCGCGAAGCAGGCGGCCCACCACAGCAGCGGGGTGCCGATCGCGAGGACCTCGCGGGCGCACTTCTCGCCCGCGTCGGCGGGGCAGCCGTCCGTGCCGGGGGAGGGGGACTCGTAGAAGTAGGAGACGGGGCGGCCGAGGACCAGCCAGCTCCACGGGTTCGACTGGTAGTTGTGCGGCGAGGTGAGGTGGGTGTGGAACTCGTACACCTCGTGCTCGTAGTGCCACAGGCTCCGCAGCCAGTCCGGGAACAGCCAGGTCCAGCTGCCGCCCCGGCCGTCGGTGGCCGCCCAGTTGCGGTAGTAGCCGCCCGAGCCGTCGCTCGGCGACAGGATCCAGCCCGTCCAGGAGACCAGGTAGGTGACGACGGCGACCGGGATCGTCGCCAGGAACGTCAGGCCCGTGTCGTGCCTGAGGACCGCCCGGTAGGGGTGGCGGGCGCCGGCCACCCTGCGCGAGCTCACGTCCCAGAGCAGGGTCATCAGCAGGAACGCGGCCATGATGTACAGCGCGTTCCACTTGGTGCCGATGGCCAGGCCGAACATCAGACCCGCCGCCCAGCGCCAGGGGCGCAGACCCAGGCGCACGGTCTCGGCGATGTGCGCGTCCGGGCGGAAGCGGCCGTCCACGTCCGGCGGCAGGGCCGCGGCGAGCCGCGCCCGCGCCCGGTCGCGGTCGATCACCAGACAGCCGAACGCCGCCAGCACGAAGAACATCAGCACCCCGTCGAGCAGCGAGGTGCGGCTCATCACGAAGGCCAGCCCGTCCACCGCCATCAGCGCGCCCGCGAGACAGCCGAGGAAGGTGGAGCGGAAGATGCGGCGGCCGATCCGGCACAGCAGCAGCACGGACAGCGTGCCCAGCAGCGCCGTCATGAAGCGCCAGCCGAACGGATCGAAGCCGAAGATCAGCTCGCCCAGCCCGATGACGTACTTGCCGACCGGCGGATGCACGACGTACGCCGCGTCCGTGGGGACGGCGAGATGGCCGCCCGAGGAGAGGACCAGGTCGTTGGCGTTCTTGTCCCAGTTGACCTCGAACCCGCGGTGGACGAGCGCCCACGCGTCCTTGGCGTAGTACGTCTCGTCGAATATCACCTTCCTCGGGTTGCCCAGGTTCCAGAACCGCATGACGCCCGCCACCAGCGTGACCAGCAGCGGACCGCCCCAGCCCGACCAGCGCGCGATCCGGTCCGCCCACACCGGCGGCAGCCCCAGCGTCTGCCACAGCCGGGGACTGGGCTGCGTGTACGGCGGCACCAGCCTCGCCCGGACATCGGCCGCGGGCTCGGCCGCGTACCCGAAACGGCGCAGCCGCAGCCGCCACGACGACGGCCGCCGGTCGTGCGGGTCGGCGTGCGCGGTCGCTGCGGGCCGGTGGTCGGTGGAGCCCGTGGAGTCCGTGGAGTCCGTGGAGGACGCGGTACTGGTCACCGCGCCATCGTAGGGAACAGGGCTGTGTGAGTCCCGTGCATGGGCCCAGTCGGCCGGTCACGCCGGGCGTCACGCCGGGCGTCACGCCGGGCGCACGGCGCCTGGGAGGATGGGGAACGTGACAGACACGCCCGCTCTCGCGCCCGGAACCCTCGTCCTCGCCGGCACCCCCATCGGCGACGTCTCCGACGCCCCGCCGCGGCTCGCCGAGGAGCTGGCCGGGGCCGATGTCGTCGCCGCCGAGGACACCCGCAGGCTGCGCCGGCTGACCCAGGCCCTCGGCGTCACGCCCAAGGGGCGGATCGTGTCGTACTTCGAGGGCAACGAGTCGGCCCGCACGCCCGAGCTCGTCGAGGACCTGCTGGGCGGCGCGCGCGTGCTGCTCGTCACCGACGCGGGCATGCCGTCGGTCTCCGACCCCGGGTACCGGCTGGTCGCCGCGGCCGTCGAACGGGACATCCGGGTCACCGCCGTGCCCGGCCCGTCCGCCGTGCTCACCGCGCTCGCCCTGTCCGGGCTGCCCGTCGACCGGTTCTGCTTCGAGGGGTTCCTGCCGAGGAAGGCGGGGGAGCGGCTGTCGCGGCTGCGGGAGGTCGCCGAGGAGCGGCGCACCCTCGTCTACTTCGAGGCCCCGCACCGGCTCGACGACACCCTCACCGCGATGGCCGAGGTGTTCGGCGCGGACCGGCGGGCCGCCGTCTGCCGCGAGCTGACCAAGACGTACGAGGAGGTCAGGCGCGGTCCGCTGGACGAGCTGGCCGCCTGGGCGGCCGAGGGCGTACGCGGTGAGATCACCGTCGTCGTCTCCGGCGCGCCCGAGCGCGGTCCCGAGGAGCTCGACGCGGCGGAGCTGGTGCGGCGGGTACGGGTGCGCGAGGAGGCGGGCGAGCGCCGCAAGGAGGCCATCGCGGCGGTCGCGGCGGATGCGGGCCTGCCCAAGCGCGAGGTGTTCGACGCGGTGGTGGCGGCGAAGAACGCCGGGGGGTCGTGAGGTTCGCGGGGGTGTCGTGAAGGAGTTCACAGGAGTGCCGTGAGGACGCTCACACCCCCTCTGAGCAGGGCGCATGTCGGATGAGCGTGCGCCCCATGGGCGGGCAAAGGGCGCCGGGGCTTGTGGCAAGGGACGCCCAAATCGGCTTCAACACTGCACAGATCGGGTGCCATTCGGCCGGTGTGAGGCATCCACTGGATGACGGGACGTGACACGTCCCTCCAGCGGACAACAGGAGCTGGCCATGAGTGAGATCACAGGGCAGACCGGCCTTCGCAACGGGGCGACCGGCGTGGTCAACGAGTCGTATTCCTTCGCCTGCATGCGCTGCGGGCACGGCTGGGAGCAGTCGTACGCGATAGAGCACCACATCGACGGCGGCGGACACGAGTTCGTCCAGTACGTGACGGACGGGCGGGTCGTGCCGTCCCCGCTGAGCCGGCCCGCGTGCCAGAACTGCGACGGGCACGTGGTGCGCATCATGCGGGCCGGACAGGTGTCGTCGGTGCAGGGCGCGGCCCGCCGGGGGCGCCCGGTGCCCCCGGCGGGACCGGTCGAGGTGCCCGAGGTGCCGGCGCAGACCAGGGAACCCCACCACTGGCATCTGTCCGACCTGCTGCACCCCTTCCGCAAGGCGAGCTGAGCGCGCGACGGCCCGCGGGGGCGGACCGCGGGCCGTCGCATGCCCCTTCCGTAGGATCGGGGCATGCCTTCCTCCAGCGACAAGAACGCGGCGCCGCCGCTCCCGGAGCCCCTGCGGGTGCCGGTCGCCGACTCCCACACCCACCTCGACATGCAGTCCGGCACCGTGGAGGAGGGCCTCGCGAAGGCCGCGTCGGTCGGGGTCACGACGGTCGTCCAGGTCGGCTGCGACATCAAGGGCTCCCGCTGGGCGGCCGAGACGGCGGCGGCGTACGACAGCGTCCACGCGGCCGTCGCCCTGCACCCCAACGAGGCGCCCCGCATCGTGCACGGCGACCCCGACGGCTGGTCCCGGCAGGGCGCACGCGAGCCGGGGGGCGCGGCGGCGCTCGACGAGGCGCTCGCCGAGATCGACCGCCTGGCCGCGCTCGCGCACGTCAAGGCCGTCGGCGAGACCGGCCTCGACCACTTCCGCACCGGTCCCGGGGGCAAGGAGGCGCAGGAGCGTTCCTTCCGCGCCCACATCGAGATCGCCAAGCGGCACGGCAAGGCGCTCGTCATCCACGACCGCGACGCCCACGCCGACGTCCTGCGCGTGCTGAAGGAGGAGGGCGCGCCCGAGCGGACCGTCTTCCACTGCTACTCCGGCGACGCCGAGATGGCCGAGATCTGCGCCCGCGCCGGGTACTTCATGTCCTTCGCCGGCAACGTCACCTTCAAGAACGCCCAGCACCTGCGCGACGCCCTCGCCGTCGCCCCCCTGGAGCTGGTCCTGGTCGAGACCGACGCCCCCTTCCTCACCCCGGCCCCCTACCGCGGCCGGCCCAACGCGCCCTACCTGATCCCTGTCACGGTGCGTGCCATGGCCGCCGTACGGGACCTCGACGAGGACACGTTCGCGACGGCGCTCGCGACCAACACCGCACGCGCGTTCGGTTACTGATCCGGTCGTGGGGTCACCCGAACACAACGCTGGGTAGCTGTGCCGCTTTGGAGAGTGACCGCCTCTCCGCTAGGTTCTGGGGGCCCGATCAGGACCCCCAGGACCCCTGGAGCGTCGGCGTGAGCAACTCGCAGCAGTACCACGAGCCGTACGGCGGCGGCGACACGTACGTCGACCTGCACAACGCGGAGACCGTCGCCCACGGCGTGTACACGGGCCCCGAGGCCGGTGACGCCCCGTACCGGCCGCCGTACGACGACACCTACCGGCCCGCCTACGAGGCACCCCGGCCCCCGGACACGCTCCAGCTGCCGCACCAGGGCGCGCCGGTGCCCGCGGAGGGGACGGGACGGCGGGCCGCGCGCCGGCGCAGGGGGCGGGCGGCCGAACGCCCCGACTCCGCCGTGCGCCGGCTGCTCCCGCAGGCCCTCGTCGTCGCCTTCCTCGCCGGCGGCACCACCGCCTTCGTCGCCGAGGACAAGGCGGTCGAGCTGACCGTCGACGGCAGGTCCCGCACCCTGCACACCTTCGCCGACGACGTCACCGAACTGCTGGCCGACGAGGGCGTGCCGGTCGGCGCGCACGACCGGGTGGTGCCCGCCCCGGGCACGGCCCTGGCCGGCGGCGACGAGGTCGAGGTGCGCTACGGACGGCCCGTACGGCTCACCCTGGACGGCCACCGGCACGACCTGTGGACGACGGCGCGCACGGTGGAGGCGGCGCTCGAACAGTTCGGGGTGCGCGCCGACGGCGCGTATCTCTCCCTCGCGCGCACCCGGCGCATCGGGCGGCAGGGGCTCGCGCTGGACGTGCGCACCGAGCGCTCCGTGACGGTCCTGGCCGACGGCCGGGCCCGCACCATCCGCACCAACGCGGCGACCGTGGGCGAGGCCGTCGAGCAGGCCGGGATCACCCTGCGCGGCGAGGACACCACCTCCGTCCCGCCCGGCAGCTTCCCGCGCGACGGGCAGACGGTCACCGTGCTGCGGATCACCGGCGGCAGGGAGGTGCGCGAGGAGCCGATCCCGTTCGCGGTGCGGCGCACCGAGGATCCCGCCCTCTTCCGGGGCACCGAGGTCGTCGAGCGGGCCGGACAGCCCGGGCTGCGCCGGACCACGTACGCCCTGCGCACCGTCAACGGGGTGCGGCAGAAGCCCCGGCGGATCGGCACCGAGGTGGTGCGCGAGGCCCGGGACCAGGTGGTGAGGGTCGGCACGAAGCCGCTGCCGACGTCGGTGCGCGGGGCCGACGGGCTGAACTGGCAGGGGCTCGCGGCCTGCGAGTCCGGCGGCCGGCCCGACGCGGTCGACCCGTCGGGGACGTACGGGGGGCTGTACCAGTTCGACCGCCTCACCTGGCACGCCCTCGGCGGCAGCGGGCGCCCCCAGGACGCCCCGGCGGCGGAACAGACCCTCCGCGCGAAGAAGCTGTACGTGCGCCGGGGGGCGAGTCCCTGGCCGCACTGCGGGGCACGGCTGCACGGGTGAGAGACCGCCCGCCGGGCCCCCGTACCCTTGTCCCGTGAGCAGCCCCACCCCCGACGCCCTCCTCGGCCCCGCCGACATCCGTGAACTCGCGGCCGCCCTCGGTGTGCGTCCCACCAAGCAGCGCGGCCAGAACTTCGTGATCGACGCGAACACGGTCCGCCGTATCGTCCGTACCGCGCAGGTCCGCCCCGACGACGTGGTCGTCGAGGTCGGCCCGGGGCTCGGCTCCCTCACGCTCGCCCTGCTGGAGGTCGCCGACCGGGTCACCGCCGTGGAGATCGACGACGTGCTGGCCGCCGCGCTCCCCGCGACGATCACGGCGCGCATGCCGGAGCGCGCGGAGCGGTTCGCGCTGGTGCACTCCGACGCGATGCACGTCACCGACCTGCCCGGCCCGGCCCCGACCGCCCTGGTCGCGAACCTCCCCTACAACGTGGCTGTGCCCGTCCTGCTGCACATGCTCGCCACCTTCCCGAGCATCGACCGCACCCTCGTGATGGTCCAGTCCGAGGTCGCCGACCGCCTCGCCGCCGCGCCCGGCTCGAAGGTGTACGGCGTCCCGTCCGTCAAGGCCAACTGGTACGCCGAGGTCAAGCGGGCCGGGGCCATCGGCCGCAACGTCTTCTGGCCGGCCCCGAACGTCGACAGCGGGCTCGTCTCGCTGGTCCGGCGCACCGAGCCGCTCAAGACCACGGCGTCCAGGGCCGAGGTGTTCGCCGTGGTCGACGCGGCCTTCGCCCAGCGGCGCAAGACGCTGCGGGCCGCGCTCGCCGGCTGGGCCGGTTCGGCGGCGGCGGCCGAGACGGCGCTGGTCGCGGCCGGGGTGTCCCCGCAGGCGCGCGGCGAGTCGCTGACCGTCGAGGAATTCGCCCGGATCGCCGAGAACAAGGCCGCCGAGAACAAGGCCGCCGAGAACAAGGCCGCCGAGAACAAGGCCGTCGGCGACGAGGCCGCCGAGAACAAGCAGGAGAACACAGCGTGAGCGTCACCGTCCGCGTGCCGGCCAAGGTCAACGTCCAGCTCGCGGTGGGCGCCGCGCGCGCGGACGGCTTCCACGACCTGGCGAACGTGTTCCTGGCGGTCGGCCTGTACGACGAGGTCACCGTCACCCCGGCCGACGACCTCCGCGTCACCTGCGCGGGCCCGGACGCGGCCCAGGTCCCCCTGGACCGTACGAACCTCGCCGCCCGCGCCGCGCTCGCCCTCGCCGAGCGGTACGACCGCGACCCCCGCGTCCACCTCCACATCGCCAAGGACATCCCGGTGGCCGGCGGCATGGCGGGCGGCAGCGCGGACGGCGCGGGCGCGCTGCTGGCCTGCGACACGCTGTGGGGCATCGGCGCGCCGCGCGGTGAACTCCTCGACATCTGCGCCGAGCTGGGCAGCGACGTCCCGTTCAGCCTGGTCGGCGGGGCGGCCCTCGGCACCGGGCGCGGCGAGAAGCTGACGCCGCTGGAGGTGGGCAGCGCCTTCCACTGGGTGTTCGCGATGGCGGAGCGGGGGCTGTCGACCCCGGCCGTCTTCCGTGAGTTCGACCGTCTCGCCGAGGGGCGGGACATCCCCGAGCCGGTCGCCTCCGAGGCGCTCCTGGACGCCCTGGCCGCCGGTGACCCCGACGCGCTCGCCGCGACGGTCTCCAACGACCTTCAGCCCGCCGCGCTCTCCCTCTTCCCCGAACTGGCCGACACGCTGGCGTCGGGACGCGGGGCGGGGGCGCTCGCGGCGCTGGTCTCGGGCTCAGGACCGACGACGGCCTTCCTCGTCCGCGATCCGGGCTCGGCCGAGACGGTGGCCGAGGCCCTGCGCGCCTCCGGCACCTGCCGCACGGTGCGGGTGGCGACGGCGCCGGCGGCGGGGGCGACGGTGCTCTGAGGGGCGGTCGCGGTCAGAGTTCGTCGACGGCGGTCAGGTCGATGACGATGTCGTAGGGCTTGTCGACCTTGACTTGGTCCCGGTGCATCCCCGTGTGAACGTACGCCTGGGTGAGCGGGTCCAGCTCGTACACATGGATGACAGCCCTGTTGCTGGCCCCGCTCTGCTCGACGCGCCAGAAATTCGGGATTCCGGCGGACGCGTACTTCTGCGGCTTGGTCGTGCGGTCCCGGGATTCCGAGTCCGGTGAGACGACCTCCACGGCGAGGAGCACGTCCTCGGCCCGGAAGCTCGACTGATTCGGCCCGGTGACCGCATTGGCGCGGATCACGCTGACGTCTGGTTCGGGGCCGTTGCGGGAGTCGAGGATGACAGTCATCTCCCGGCTGACCTTCAGCTCGGACGGCAGTCCCGTGCGCAGGCCCCAGACCAGCAGGTCGATCATATTGCCGTGAAATCGGCGCTGCGCACTCACGAAAACCAAGCTCCCGTCGATCAGTTCGGTATGCGGCGGGAGATCGGGCAGCGTGAACAGGTCGTCCACGGTGTAGCCGTCCTGCGGCGGCACCGGCCACTGGACGCGGTGCTTTACGGACTCGGCGGTCATGGTTCCTCCCATGGACGGGATCCTGCTGCCCGTCCTCCACGGTAGCGGCCCTTTCCCGATCACGTCATCACAAAGAGTGACAACACCCTCGCGCCCCGTCCCTAACCCGGCAGGCCCTACGCTAGAAGGCTGACCGACCCCCATGCGCAGGAGTGAAATGGCCGTCAACCTGGTCAATGTCGAGAACGTCAGCAAGGTGTACGGCACCCGTGCGCTCCTCGACGGCATCTCGCTCGGCGTGTCCGAAGGGGACCGGATCGGGGTCGTCGGCCGCAACGGCGACGGCAAGACCACCCTGATCCGGATGCTCGCCAAGCTGGAGGAGGCCGACTCCGGGCGGGTCACCCACTCCGGCGGGCTGCGCATGGGCGTCCTCACCCAGCACGACTCCCTCGACCCGGCCGCGACCGTGCGGCACGAGGTCATCCGGGACATGGCCGACCACGAGTGGGCGGGCAACGCCAAGGTCAGGGACGTACTGACCGGCCTGTTCGGCGGCCTCGACCTGCCCGGGTTCCCGCAGGGGCTCGACACCGTCATCGGACCGCTCTCCGGCGGTGAGCGCCGCCGGATCGCGCTCGCCAAACTGCTCATCGACGAGCAGGACGTGATCGTCCTCGACGAGCCGACGAACCACCTCGACGTCGAGGGCATCTCCTGGCTCGCCCGCCACCTCCAGGCCCGCCGTTCCGCGCTCGTGTGCGTCACCCACGACCGCTGGTTCCTCGACCAGGTCTGCACGCGCATGTGGGACGTCCAGCGCGGTGACGTCCACGAGTACGAGGGCGGCTACTCCGACTACGTCTTCGCGCGCGCGGAGCGGGAGCGGATCGCCGCGACCGAGGAGGTCAAGCGGCAGAACCTGGTCCGCAAGGAGCTGGCCTGGCTGCGGCGCGGCGCCCCCGCGCGGACGTCGAAGCCGCGCTTCCGGGTCGAGGCCGCCAACGAGCTCATCAAGGACGTGCCGCCGCCCCGGGACAGCAGCGAGCTGATGAAGTTCGCGTCCTCACGGCTCGGCAGGACCGTCTTCGACCTCGAGGACGTCTCCGTGCAGGCCGGACCCAAGGTGCTGCTCAAGCACGTCACCTGGCAGCTCGGCCCCGGTGACCGCATCGGCCTGGTCGGCGTCAACGGCGCCGGCAAGACCTCCCTGCTGCGCGCCATGGCCGAGGCGTGGCGCACCGAGGGCGAGGCCCGGCCCGCGGGCGGCCGGGTCGTCGTCGGCAAGACCGTGAAGCTCGCCTACCTCTCCCAGGAGGTCGGCGAACTCGACCCGAACCTGCGGGTCCTGGAGGCCGTGCAGCGGGTGCGCGAGCGCGTCGACCTCGGCAAGGGGCGCGAGATGACGGCCGGTCAGCTGTGCGAGACGTTCGGCTTCAACAAGGAGAAGCAGTGGACTCCGGTCGGCGACCTGTCCGGCGGTGAGCGGCGCCGCCTCCAGATCCTGCGGCTGCTCATGGACGAGCCGAACGTCCTCTTCCTCGACGAGCCCACCAACGACCTCGACATCGAGACCCTCACCCAGCTGGAGGACGTCCTCGACGGCTGGCCCGGCTCGATGGTCGTCATCTCCCACGACCGGTTCTTCGTCGAGCGCACCACCGACCGGGTGTTCGCCCTCCTCGGCGACGCCACGCTGCGGATGCTGCCACGCGGCATCGACGAGTACCTGGAGCGCCGGGCCCGGATGGAGGAGGCCGCGGCCTCCTCCGCCCCGGCGGCCGCGCCGAAGCCGGCCACGACCGAGAAGAGCGCCGCCGACCAGCGCGCCGCCAAGAAGGAACTCCAGCGGATCGAACGCCAGTTGGACAAGATCTCCGAGCGGGAGTCCAAGCTGCACGCGCAGATCGCCGACAACGCCACCGACTTCGCGAAGGTCGCCGAACTCGACGCGGAGCTGCGCGGGCTGGCGGGGGAGCGGGAGGACCTGGAGCTGCGCTGGCTGGAACTCGCCGAGGACGCGTAGCACTTCGACACGCGCGCGTGCACCCCGTGAAGGGGGCGTGAAGGCGCATAACAAGGGCATCACGGGCCGGTCCTCCCTTGGGAACAGGGGTGGATCCGGCCCGATTTGGTGTCGGTGCCGGGTGATACAAAGGGCTGGCCAAAAATCAGTGACAAGGGGGAACACGCTGATGGCCCAGCCGCCTGATCAGCCGCCGCAGCAGGGCGGATTCGGAGCACCGCAGATGCCGCCCCAGCCGCAGGGCGCGCCCGGGTACGGCTATCCGCAGCAGGCCGGTCCGTACGGCGCTCCGGCCGCACCGGGACCGTACGGAGAGCCCCGGCAGCCGGGACCGTACGGACCGCCCCAGCCGCAGGGGCCGTACGGGCAGCCGGGGCCCTATGGGCAGCCCGGGCCCTATGCCCAGCAGGCGCAGCCCGGTTACGGGTACCCGCCCGGTCCGGCCCAGTTCCCCGGCGCCCCCGGCACTCCGCCGCCAGGCCCCGGCTCGCGCAACCCCTTCAAGGGGCGCCCCGCGATGGTCGTGGCCGCCGCGGTCGCCGCCCTGTTGGTGATCGGCGGGGTCGTGTTCGCGGTCGCCGGCGGCGGCGACGACGGCAAGAAGCCGGTCGCCGACGCGAGCGACGACAAGAAGGGCGCGAGCGACAGCCCGGTCAACCCCGGGGACGGCAGCGGCGACGGCGGCACGGACCCGCAGGACCTCAACGCGGGCCGCAAGGCGGGCGAGGCCAAGGTGCTCTGGTACAAGGAGGCACCGGACGCGCCCGCCGACGGCGCCGACGCGCCCGGCATGTGGATCACGTCCAAGGTGGCGGCGAAGGCGGCGTACAAGGAGGTCGTCGCGTACGGCGTCGGCGACGGCAAGCCGGCCTGGGACCCGGTCGCGTTCCCCCAGAAGATCTGCTCGGTCACCAAGGACACGACCGCCGACGACAAGATCGTCGTCGCGTACATGAGCGGGGTCAGCGACCGCGCCCAGTGCAACCAGCTCCAGCAGATCGACCTCGCCACCGGCGCCAAGGGCTGGACCGCGAAGGTCGCGGACGGTCAGCTCTTCGACAGCGTCGGCAGCGGCATCGGGCTCTCCCTCGCCGGGAACACGCTGGTCGTGGGCCGCTCGCAGTCCGGGGTGGCGTACGACGCCCGCACCGGCAAGAAGCTGTACGACATCGAGAAGTACGGCGACTCCTGCTTCCCGAAGGCGTTCGCGGGCGGGGCCCGGCTGGTGATGGTGGCCTCCTGTGCCGCGCTGAAGACCGACGAGCACGTCGAGCTCCAGGAGCTGGACCCGGCGACCGGCAAGGCGAAGTGGACCCGCAAGCTCGACAAGGGCTGGGAGGTCGAGCGGGTGTACTCCCTCGACCCGCTCGTCGTCTACAGCACCAACGACGACAAGAACAGCTGGAACATCTCGACGTTCAAGGCGGACGGCGGCTTCCGTTCGCAGGTCGGGGTCGACGAGGACTTCGACCCGCAGTGCGGCTGGGCGCTCTTCGACAGCGACCTCACCGGCTGCCTCGGCGCGGCGGTCGACGCGAGCACGCTCTACCTGCCCACCGACGCGAGCGGCGGCGCCAACGAGGTCGTCGCGATCGACCTCGCCACCGGCAAGGAGAAGTGGCGCGTGAAGTCGCCCACCGACGAGCCGATGTCGCCGATGACGACCGAGAGCGGCAAGCTCGTGGCGTACGTCGGGCCGTCCTCCGACGCGGGCGGCCGGGTGGTGTCGATCCCGACGGCCGGGTCCGCGCACACCTCGACGACGCTGCTGCAGATGCCCACGGGCACGGTCGACCTCGAGGACGGGTTCTCCAACGGCGACCGCGCCTGGGCCGACGGCCGTCTCTACCTCTCCTCCACCCAGCTGACCGGCGAGGACGACGGGAAGGAGAAGCTCATGCTCGCCTACGGCAAGTGAGCGGACCCCCTCCGAGCCAGTTCCGTCCCGTCGTCCCCAGCGTTCCGCCTCCGCCGAGGAAATCCACACCATGACCCAGCCGCCGCAGGACCAACCGCCCCAGCAGCAGGGGGCATTCGGGCCCCCCGAGCCACCGCAGGACGCCCCTCCGCAGGACGCGGTGCCGCAGGCGCCCGCGCCGCAGGGGCCACCGCCGTTCCGGCCACCGGCGCCGCCGCCCGCTCCGCCTGAGGGACCGCAGCTCAGCCGGCCGACCGGCGGCCCCATGCCGCACCAGGCGGCCATGGCGGAGCATCTGAGGAAGAACACCGAGGCGGCCCAGGCAGCCCAGGCCCAGGCAGCGCAGGCCCAGGCCCAGGCCGGCCAGGGTGCGCAGTCGGCGCAGGGGGCTGCTCCGGCAGGGCCCGCGGCACAGCCGCCCCAGCCCTCCCAACAGGCCCACGCTCAGCAGCCGCAGCCGCAGCCGCAGCCGCAGCCGCAGCCGCAGCCGCAGCCGCAGCCGCAGCCGCAGCCCGGCGTACCGTCTCACCCGAGCCCGCAGCCCGGCGCACCGGCCCAGCCGACCCCGCACCCCGGCCCCAGCTACCCGCAGGCCCCCCAGCCCCCGCAGCAGCCCCAGCCCGGTTACGGCTACCCGGGAGCCCCTCAGCCCCCGCAGCAGCCCCAGCCCGGTTACGGCTACCCGGGAGCCCCTCAGCCCCCTCAGCCCCCGCAGCAGCCCCAGGGCTACGGCTATCCGGGAGCCCCGCAGCCCCAGCCCGGTTACGGCTACCCGGCCGCCGCGCCCCAGCCCCCGCAGCCCCAGCCGGGCTACGGGTACCCCGGGGCCGCTCCCCAGCCGCAGCCCCCGTACGGTGCCGCGGCCCCCTACGGGCCGCAGCCCGGCTACGGCTACCCCGGGCAGCCGGTGACCGTGCCGATGCAGTCGCCCGCGCCCGCCGCTCCGGGCGGGAAGCGGAAGATGAACGCCTCGATGGTGATCATCGTCGCCGCGGTGGTGGCGATCGCGCTGATCGTCGGCGGCGGGGTCTGGTACGCCAAGTCGTCCGGCGGGGGCGGCAAGCAGGACGGCCCCACCGCCTCCGGCGGCACCGGCGGCACCGGCGGCGACGACAAGGGCGGGGTCGCCAAGGGCAGCGAGAAGGTGCCCTCCGACCCGGGCGCCAAGGCCCTCTTCCAGCTGCCGATGCCCACCGTCGCCAAGGACGACAGCGTGGCCGTGGACGGCTCCTGGCTGACCGACAAGGCGTTTGTGAAGAGCGGGGTCGCCGAGATCGTCGGCTACGACCGCGACAAGGGCACGAAGCTGTGGACGGTGAAGCTGCCCGGCCCGGTGTGCGCGGCCAGCCGGCAGACCAACGACGACGGCCGCACCGCGGTCGTCTTCCAGCCGAAGATGCCCCCGAAGGACTCCACGGCCGGCTGCACCCAGGTCGCGGCGATCGACCTGAACGCCGGCAAACAGCTGTGGACGAAGACGGTCAACTCCGGTGACGCCCCGATCGACTTCGACAACGTCACCGTCAGCGCGAACACGGTCGCCGTGGGCAGCACCGACGGCGGCGCCGCCTTCGACATCGCGACCGGCAAGGTGCTGTGGTCGCCCAAGACCTCCGACACCTGCTACGACGCCGGCTACGGCGGCGGCGCCAAACTGGTCGCGGTGCGCAAGTGCGGCTCGTACGACGCGCCGCAGCTGCACATCCAGACCATCGACCCGGCCTCCGGGAAGGTGCTCTCCGAGTACAAGATGGCCACCGACATCGAGTACGCCGGCGTGGTCTCGACGGACCCGCTGGTCGTGGCCGCCGACGTCGGCGACAGCGCCGGTGACGGCAGCGGCATCTCCGACTTCTTCTCCATCGACAACAAGACCGGCGAACTGCGCACCCGGATCTCCGCGCCGGGCGACGAGTACGCGGCCGAGTGCGACAGCATCGACACACCCGAGGCGTGCACGGGTCTCACCGTCGGCAACGACCGGCTGTACGTCGCGACCGAGGAGCGCGACGACAACGGCGACGGCTCCCGCAGCAACTCGATCGTCGCCTTCGACCTCGCCACCGGCAAGCAGACCGGCCAGCGCGCCGACTCCGGCACCGACTACACCCTCTACCCGCTGCGGATGGACGGCGGCAACGTGATCGCGTACAAGGAGCCGCCGTACGACAAGGGCGGACAGGTCGTCAGCATCGACGGCGGTTCGTTCAAGGAGACCACGCTGCTGGAGAACACGGACTCGGAGGACGCGCGCGAGATGGAGAGCGACATGTCCCCGGAGTACTCGGAGCTCCTGTACTCCCAGGGCCGGCTGTACATGGCGGACACCTACGCCGACGCCGGCAGCGGCGGCGACAAGGGGTACCTGGCGGTCGCCTTCGGCACCTCCGGCTGAGCGCCGAGAGACGAGCGGCCCCGCCCCTGCTCAGGGGCGGGGCCGTGCACTTACCGCTCATCACCCTCGAATGCGAGGAATTTCGGCGATCCGGGGCACTTCTCGCCGGTAGGGGGAGCGCAACGTCGAACAAGCGTGTAGCTTCCGGGGGCATGAAGGACGGGGTGCCGGGGGGCACCTTTTGTCTGTTGTCACCGTTCTGTTGTGTTCCGTCTGTCGTGTTCCGTTGGGGGACTGGGGGGTTGCCGATGGGAGTGCGGCTGATGGTGGTCGACGACCACCGACTGCTCGCCGAGGCGCTGGCCTCGGCGTTGAAGCTGAGAGGGCACCGGGTGCTCGCCGCGGCGGCGCCCGCCGCGGGGGCGGCGGAGCTGGTGATCACCCGGGCGCCGGAGGTGTGCCTGCTCGGGACGGCCGCCCCGGCCGAGCCGGGCATCTTCGACCCGGTGGTCCGGATCAAGCGGGAGCGCCCGCAGGTGGCGGTCCTGGTCCTCGGGCCGGTGCCCAGCCCCCGGGGCATCGCCGCCGCCTTCGCCGCGGGCGCCTCCGGCTATGTGCGCCACGACGAGCGCATCGAGGGCGTCGAGCGGGCCATCATGAAGGCGAGGGCGGGCGAGGCCGCGGTCGCCCCGCAGCTCCTCCAGGGCGCCTTCGGTGAACTCCTCAACCCCGTCGCCCAGCCGGACGACGAGGGGCAGCGGCTGCTGCAGATGCTCACCCCGCGCGAGGTCGAGGTCCTGGTCCGGGTCGCCGACGGCGAGGACACCCGCCTGATCGCCGCAGGTATGGGCATAGCCCCCTCCACGGCCCGCACCCACGTCCAGCGCGTCCTCATGAAACTCGGTGTCGGCTCCCGCCTGGAGGCGGCGGCCCTGGCCGCCCGCACCGGTCTGCTGGACCGCGCGGGTCCCCTCGGCTCCCACCGCGCGAGCGCGGACCCGACGCCGTAGCCGCCCTGGCCTGCGGTTACGCCATTCGTGTGGCCCTCCCCGGCTCTCCTTGACCGTCCCCGCGACCCCTTCCTAGGGTCGCGACGGCCAAGGAGACAAAGGGGGCGAATCGTGGACCACGGCATCGCGGTGCCCGATCGCCGGGCGTTCCTGACGACCACGGCCGCCCTGACCGCCTCCCTGGCGGCCTGCGGCGGCCCGCCCTCCACCAACGACACCGGCGGCCGCGGCCCCGACCGCACCCTGACCGCGGTGATCGGCTACGGCAACGACGGCAGCTGGGACCCGACCCGGACGGCGTCCGCGTTCGCCATGGCCGCCAACCACCACGTCTACGAGGGGCTGGTCGACACCGACCCGGTCACCCGCGCCCCCTACCCCGCGCTCGCGACCCGGCTGCCCGCCGACCCCGGCGCCACCGTCTGGCGGTTCACGCTCAGGCCCGGCGCCGTCTTCCACGACGGCAGCCCCGTCACCGCCGACGACGTCGTGTTCGTCTACGAACGGATCCTGGACCCCGGCACCGAGACCCTCACCCGCGGCTTCTTCGCGAGCTGGCTCGCCGGCGTCCGCAAGGCCGACGCCCGCACCGTGGAACTCCACCTCCGCTTCCCCTTCCCCGACGGCGTCCCCCGCCTCACCCTCGCCAAGATCATGCCCCGGCACGTCTACTCCCGGCCCGGCGCCTGGGACGACGCGGTCCGGGGACTCGCGATCGGCTCCGGACCGTACCGGCAGACCGCCCACCACCCGAAGTCGAACACCGCCTTCGAGGCGTTCGCCGCCTACGACGGACCCCGCCCACCGGCCTTCCGGAGGATGAACTGGCTGACGATCGTCGACGCCGCCTCCCGTGTCGCCCGGATCTCCGGCGTGAGCGCCGGCGCGCAGATCGCCGACAACATCCCCTACGCCCACATCCCCTGGCTGCGGCGCCGCGGCCGCACCGTCGCGGGCGCCGCCGGGATGAACAACCTGTTCCTGATGTTCAACACCCGCCGCAGCCCCTTCGACGACGTACGGGTGCGCCAGGCGCTGCACTACGCCGTCGACGCCGAGCGGATGGTCGAGGTCGCCCTCAAGGGGCACGGCACACCGGCCACGTCCTTCCTGGACGAGGGCAACCCCGCCCACCGGCCCGCGAGCACCGTCTACCGCCACGACCCCGCACGCGCGCGTGCCCTGCTGCGGGCCGCCGGCGTGCGCGGACTGAGGATCGAACTGCTCGCCGTGAACGTGAGCTGGGTCCTCGACTGCCTGCCGACCATCAAGGCGTCCTGGGACGCGGTCGGCGTCGAGACGACCCTCGCGCCGCAGGAGACCACCGCCGTCTTCACCAAGCTGGACCAGAGGAGGGACTACCAGGTGGTCGCCGCCGCCTCCAACGCCAACCAGTTCGGCCTCGACGCCGACCTGATCCTCCGCTACAACTACGGCCCCCACAATCTGTGGACGCGCTACGCCCGCTGGGAGACCCACCCCGTCGCCCGGCGCCTCTTCGCCGCCATGGACCGGGCCGGCCGCGAACCCGACCCGGGCAGCAGGAACGCCCTGCTCCGGGACTGCCTCGACACCGTCGCCGAACAGGCCGTCCTCTACCCGGTCGTCCACAACGAGCTGATGACCGCCTGGGACCCGCACCGGCTCACCGGCGCCCGCGCCCAGCCCTACCCCGGCCTCAACCTCCTGCAGGCCAGGTGGGCCTGACGGCATGACAGCGGTCGTACGGATCCTGCTGCGCCGCGTCGCCCTGCTGGTGCCGCTGCTGCTCGGCATCGCGCTGTTCGTGTTCCTGGTGATGCGGTTCTCCGACGCCGACCCCGCCTCCGCCTTCTTCCAGGGCGCCAACCCGACCCCGCGTCAACTGCACGAGTTCCGCGCACGCAACGGCCTCCTCGACCCCCTCCCCGTGCGGTACGTCCACTTCGTCGGCGACCTCTTCCACGGCGACCTCGGCACCAGCGCCCTCACCGGCGCCCGGGTCGCCGACCAGATCGCCACCGCGCTGCCGCTCACCCTCCAGCTGACCTTCCTCGGCCTCGGCATCGCCGTCGTCCTCGCCCTGACCTGCGGGATCACCGCCGCCGTGCACCGCGACCGCCTCCCCGACCAGGCCGTACGGGTCCTCTCGCTGGCCGGGGTGGCCGCGCCCGGGTTCTGGCTGGCGCTGCTGATGATCCAGTACCTGGCCGTGGACCTGGGCTGGTTCCCGGCCGGCGGCTACATCAACCCCGCCGACTCCCTCACCGGCTGGCTGCGCACCATGGCGCTGCCCGCGCTCGCCCTCTCCCTGCCGGTGGCGGCCCAGCTGACCCGGATCGTACGGACCTCGGTGGTGGAGGAACTGGACAAGGACTACGTTCGCACCGCGCTCGGCGCCGGACTCCCGCCCCGCGTGGTCGTCGGCCGCAACGTGCTGCGCAACGCCCTGATGAACCCGCTGACCGTGCTCGGCCTGCGCGTCGGTCACCTCCTCGGCGGCGCCGTCGTCATCGAGACGGTCTTCGCCCTGCCCGGCATGGGCAAACTGATGATCGACGCCGTACAGAACGGCGACCCGGCCGTCGTCCAGGGCGTCGTCCTCACCACCGCCACCGGCTTCGTCGTCGTCAACCTCCTCATCGACCTCCTCCACCTGCTCGTCAACCCACGCCTGAGGGCGGCCTGATGCCCACCCGCGCCCGCCTCGCCGTCGGGTTCCTGACGGTCGTCGCCCTCGCCGCCGTCCTGGCGCCGCTCCTCGCCCCGTACGACCCGCTCGACCAGCAGGACCCCGTCGACGGCACCGGACACCCCTCCGGCGCCCACTGGATGGGCCAGGACAGCCTCGGCCGGGACATCCTCAGCAGACTCCTGTACGGCGCCCGCTGGTCCCTCGCGATCGGGCTGGGCGCGACCGCGCTCGCCCTGGCCGCCGGCGCGCTCCTCGGGGCGCTCGCCGCGACCTCCCGCAAGGGGGTCGACGAGACGCTGATGCGGGGCCTGGACGTGGTGATGGCCTTCCCCGGCATCGCCCTGGCCGCCGTGCTCGTCACCGTCTTCGGCGGCGGCATCACCGTCCTGACCTGCGCGATCGCCTTTCTCTTCACCCCGGCGGTGGCACGGGTCGTCCGGGCCAACGTCCTCGACCAGTACGGCGAGGACTATGTGACGGCGGAACGCCTCATCGGCGCCCGCACCCCGCACATCGTGCTGCGGCACGTCGCGGTCAACTGCGCGGCGCCGGTGCTCGTGTTCTGCACGGTCCAGGTCGCCGAGGCGATCGTCTTCGAGGCGTCGCTGTCCTTCGTCGGCGCCGGCGTACGGCCCCCGGACCCGTCCTGGGGCAGCGTCGTCGCCGACGGCCGGAACATGGTGCTGACCGGCGGCTGGTGGGCGACCGTCTTCCCCGGACTGCTGATGCTGGTCACCGTCCTGTCGCTGACCCTCCTGTCGGAGGGCGTCTCCGACGCCTGGGCGGCCCCGGCGGCCCGCACGACCGCGACACCGGAGGAGGAACACCGGCACGGTCACGCGACGGGGGACGCGGCGGTGCCCGCCGACGCCGTGCACCCGCTGACCGGGCTCGCCGACGCCGCCCGGCGGCTGCGCGCCCGCGCCCGGCCCCCGGTGGACCGCGGCGGCGGCCCCGTGCTCACGGTGGAGGACCTCGCCGTCGGCTTCCCCGACCGGCACCGGGGCGTGGACGTCGTCGACGGGATCGGCTTCGAGCTGTACCCCGGCGAGGTGCTGGGCCTGGTCGGCGAGTCCGGCTGCGGGAAGTCCCTGACCGCGCTCACCCTCATGGGCCTCCAGCCCGCGCCCGCCCGGGTCCGCGGCCGGATCCGCTTCCGCGGCACGGACTTGCTCACCCAGCCGGCCCGGGCCCGGCGGCGGCTGCTCGGGCACGAGATGGCGATGGTCCACCAGGACGCCCTGTCCGCGCTCAACCCGGCGATGACCGTCCGCGCCCAGCTTCGCCAGCTGGTACGGCGCGGAGGCCGCCGTACGCCCGATGAACTGCTGACGATGGTCGGCCTCGACCCGCCGCGCACCCTGCGCAGCCGGCCGCACGAGCTCTCCGGCGGGCAGCGCCAGCGCGTGCTCATCGCCATGGCCCTCTCCCGCGACCCGTCCCTGATCGTCGCCGACGAGCCGACGACCGCCCTCGACGTCACCGTGCAGGCCCAGGTCATGGAGCTGCTGCTGCGGCTGCGCGAGGAACTGGGCTTCGCGCTGGTCCTCGTCTCGCACGACCTCGCCCTCGTCGCCGAGGTCACCGACCGGGTCGCGGTGATGTACGGCGGGCGGATCGTGGAGAGCGGCCCGACCCCCGACCTCCTCGCGGCCCCGGCCCACCCCTACACCCGCGGCCTGCTCGCCGGCGTCCTCTCCCTGGAGTCCGCCGACGCCCGGCCGACCCGGATCGCCGGGACCGTACCGGCCCCCGCGGACTACCCGCCGGGCTGCCGCTTCGCCGACCGCTGCCCGAGCGCCACGACGGTCTGCCTCGCGACCCCACCCCTCCGCCCGGCCGCGCCCCGCCCCGAGGGTCCGCCTGCCCCCGCCCACACCGTCGCCTGTCACCACCCCGCCGTGGAACCCACCCCCGAGCCGGAGAGCGAGGCCGTGTCATGAGCGCCGTGGTGGAGCTGCGGGACGTCCATGTCGTGCACCGGGCCAGGGGCGGGCCCTTCGGCCGGGAGTCGCTGTACGCCCTCACCGGCGTCGATCTCACCGTCGCGCCCGGTGAGACGGTCGGTGTGGTCGGCGAGTCCGGGTGCGGGAAGTCGACGCTGGCCAGAGTGCTGGTGGGCATCCAGCGGCCCACCTCCGGCACGGTCCTCCACCGCGGCCGCGACCTGTGGACGATGCCCCCGGACGAACGCCGGACCGCGGTCGGCGCCGGCACCGGCATGGTCTTCCAGGACCCCTCGACCGCCCTCAACCGCCGGCTGACCGTACGGCGGATCCTGCGCGACCCGATGGACGTCCACCGGCGCGGCACGAAAGCCGGACGCGAGGCACGCGCGCGTGAGCTGATGGCCCTCGTCGGCCTGCCCCCGGCCCTCGCCGACGCCCTGCCCGGACAGCTCTCCGGCGGTCAGCGCCAGCGCGTCGCCGTCGCCCGCGCGCTCGCCCTCGACCCCGGTCTGCTCGTCGCCGACGAACCCACCAGCGCCCTGGACGTCTCCGTCCGCGCCCAGATCCTCAACCTCCTCCTCGACCTGCGCGAACGCCTCGGCCTCGCCCTGGTGTTCGTCTCGCACGACATCCAGACCGTACGGCGCATGAGCGACCGGGTGATCACCATGTACCTCGGCCGGATCGTCGAGGAGGCCCCGGCCGACCGGATCACCGACGAGGCCCGGCACCCGTACACCCGCGCCCTGTTCTCCGCCACGCCCAGCCTGCTGCGCCCGCGCGCCCCGATCCCGCTGACCGGTCCGGTGCCGTCGGCGACCCGCCCGCCGAGCGGCTGCCCGTTCCACACCCGCTGCTGGAAGGCGGACGCGGTGTGCTCGCGCGAGATGCCCGAGGTCTCGGCCGCGTCGTCGCCCGGACACCGCTACCGCTGTCACCATCCTGTGCAGGAGGACGAGTCGACCGACGACCTCGTACGCGAGAGCCTGCCCAGGGAGCTGCGATGACCCTGCCCACCCCGCCGGCCGGAGTGATCCCGCCGGTCTGCACCCCCCTGACCCCGGACCGCGAGGTGGACGTCCCCTCGCTGCGCCGGCTCGTCGACCATCTCCTGGACGGCGGCGTGGACGGGCTGTTCGTGCTCGGCTCCACCTCGGAGGTCGCGTTCCTCACCGACCGGCAGCGCCGACTGGTCACCGAGACCGTCGTCGGGCAGGTGGCGGGCCGGCTGCCCGTCCTGGCCGGCGCCGTCGACATGACCACGTCCCGGGTGCTGGACCACGTCGCGGCCGCCGCGGCGGCGGGCGCGGACGCGGTCGTCGTCACCGCGCCCTTCTACACCCGCACCCACCCCGCGGAGATCGCCCGCCACTACCGGCTGGTCGCCGAGCGCGGCGCGCTCCCGGTGATCGCCTACGACATCCCGGTCGCCGTGCACACCAAGCTGCCCGCCGGGCTCGTCCTGGACCTGGCCGCCGAGGGCGTGCTGGCCGGGCTGAAGGACTCCAGCGGCGATCTGGCCGGCTTCCGCGAGGTCGTCACCGGCGCTCGCGACCTGCCCGGCTTCGGTGTCCTCACCGGCTCCGAGCTGCTGGTCGACGCGGCGCTGGCGCTGGGCGCGGACGGCGCGGTGCCCGGCCTGGCCAACGTCGACCCGCACGGGTACGTCCGGCTCGTCGACCGGTGCCGGTCGGGCGACGCGGAGGGAGCGCGGGCCGAACAGGAACGGCTGTGCGCCCTGTTCGGCATGGTGTCGGTCGGCGACCCGGCCCGGATGGGCGGGAGCTCGGCGGCCCTGGGCGCGTTCAAGACGGCTCTGTACCTGCGCGGCGTCATCGACTGCCCGGCGACGGCCGAGCCCCAGATCCCGCTGTCCCCGGAGGAGACCGAAGGGGTGGCCAAGTTCCTGGCGGGGGCGGGGCTGCTGTAGGGCGTCACTCGGAGGGTGTGTCCTTTGGTGTCGGCAGCGGCGGTGCCGGAGCCGACGCCGGCCGCAGCCACAGCCACGCCAGGAAGAAGACGCCGAGGGCCAGCATCCCGAGGCCGGTCCAGAGGTTGATGTTGATGCCCTGGGCCTTGTCGATCTCGGCGTCGCTGTCGGTCAGGCCGGTGAGCGTGAGGATGACGCCGTACAGGACGAACAGTCCGCCGATGATGCGGCGCAGGTCGAAGATGCGGGCTGCGGTCGTCGACTGCTGCTCCAGCTCGGTGATCTCGCGCTGGAGCTCGGCCTCGGTGTACCCGGCGCGCCGCTGCCGCTCGGCGGCCTCGTGGCGTTCCTCGGGTTCGAAGTGCTCGGACATGGTCTCTCCAGTCTCCCGCGGTCTCCCGCGGTCTCCCGCGCGCGGCTCTCTCCCGCGGGCGGCGCGAACGGGTTCAGAACGAGAACGGGATGTAGCAGGCCGCCGCCAGGATCACGGCCCCCCAGCCCAGCAGCGCGGGCTTGCGGTACCAGGCGTCGTCGCCGGCCGCCGGGGGTTCGGCCATGCCGGGGGAGCGGGTGCCGTAGACCAGTCCCTGGAGCTCCTCGTCGGGCTTCGGGGCGGTGAACAGCGAGACCGCCACCATGACGACCGCTCCCGCGACGAATCCGGCGATCGCGGAGACGAAGTTCGCGCCCTGGTCGGTGGGGATGCCGATGACGTCCTGCTTGTAGAGGACGAAGTAGTTGATCATCGCCGCGGTGGTGCCGGCGAGCAGGCCCCAGAAGCCCGACTTCCGCGACGCCCGCTTCCAGAACATCCCCACGATGAAGACCACGAACATGGGGACGTTGAAGAAGGAGAACAGCGTCTGGAGGTAGCTCATGATGTTGGAGAAGGAGGAGGCCAGGAAGGCCGTCCCCACCGACGCCGCGACCCCGATCGCCGTGATCAGCCGGCCGAAGCGGACGTAGTAGGCGTCCTCGCGGTCGCGCACCACGTACTTCGCCCAGATGTCGGTGGTGAACACCGTGTTGAACGACGACACGTTGGCCGCCATGCCGGCCATGAACGCCGCCAGCAGTCCGGTCACCGCGATGCCCAGCACGCCGTTGGGCAGCAGTGAAGCCATCAGGTACGGGATGGCGTCGTTGTACTGGTAGCCGGAGTCCTCGGTGCCGAAGCCCGGGATCAGGGCCGCCGCCACCAGCCCCGGGATCATCACCAGGAACACGATGAAGATCTTGGGGTACGCCGCGATGAGCGGGGTCCGCTGGGCCGCCGACAGGTTCCTCGCCGACAGGGCGCGCTGGACCTCGGCGAAGTTCGTCGTCCAGTAGCCGAAGGAGAGGACGAAGCCGAGGCCGAGCACGATGGTCAGCCAGTTCGCGCCCAGCGGGTTGTCGCTGCCGATGCCGGTGCCGCCCCAGGCGGTGGTGAAGTTCTCCCCGTGGATCGCGGTCAGCTTGTCGGTGAGGCCGTCCCAGCCGTTCACCCGCTTCAGGCCCAGCACCGACAGCGGGATCAGCGCCGCCAGGATCACGAAGAACTGGAGGACCTCGTTGTAGATCGCCGAGGACAGGCCGCCCAGGGTGATGTACGCGAGGACGAAGAAGCCCGCGACCACGATCGCCACCCACTGCGGCCAGCCCAGCAGGGCCTCGACGACGATCGCCAGCGCGTACAGGTTGACGCCCGCGATCAGGATCGCCGCGAAGGCGAACAGGGCCGAGCTGAGCAGATGGGCCCCTTTGTCGAAGCGCAGCAGCAGGAACTCGGGCACCGAGCGGACCTTGCTGCCGTAGTAGAACGGCATCATCACCAGGCCCAGGAACACCATCGCCGGGATGGCGCCGATCCAGTACCAGTGCACGGTGTAGGCGCCGTACTGGGCGCTGTTCGCGGCCATGCCGAGGATCTCGGTGGCGGCCAGGTTCGCCGAGATGAAGGCGAGGCCGGTGATCCAGGCCGGCAGCGAGCGCCCGGAGAGGAAGAAGTCGAGGCTGGTCTTGACCGACTTGCGGGCGGCGAAGCCGATGCCCAGGACGACGACGAAGTAGATGCCGAGGATCGTGTAGTCGAGCGCGTTCGTGGGGAGCCGCAGCTCGGCTGCCAGCTGCACGCGGTCTGTGGGGGTCTGCATCCGGAGCTCACCTTGTCTGGTGGTCTTTGTTTGGTTGTGGGGGGTTACTTCCCGCGCGTGTTTATGTTTCTATGTGTTCGGTTCTGTTTGAAGTCATGCTTGGCACTTACTTGGCACTACTTGGCAATGGAGAGTCGCGGTGAAGAAGACCTCGACCCGGCTGGCCGACGGTCGTGAGCTGATCTACTACGACCTGAAGGACGACTCGGTGCGCGACGCGGTGGACCGCCGTCCGCTGGACCGCACGGTCACCACTTCGGAGGTACGCCGGGACCCGCTGCTGGGCGACTCGGTCGCGATCGCCTCGCACCGGCAGGGGCGCATCTACCACCCGCCGGCCGACGAATGCCCCCTGTGCCCCTCCCAGGGCGAGCGGCTCAGCGAGATCCCGGACTCGTCGTACGACGTCGTCGTCTTCGAGAACCGTTTCCCCTCGCTGGCCGGCGACTCCGGGCGGTGCGAGGTGGTCTGCTTCACCTCCGACCACAACGCGTCCTTCGCCGACCTCACCGAGGAGCAGACGCGCCTCGTCCTCGACGCCTGGACGGACCGGACCTCCGAGCTGTCGCATCTGCCCTCCGTCGACCAGGTGTTCTGCTTCGAGAACCGGGGTGCCGAGATCGGTGTGACACTGGGTCACCCGCACGGGCAGATCTACGCCTACCCGTTCACCACCCCCCGCACCGCCCTGATGCTGCGTTCGGTCGCCGCGCACAAGGAGGCCACCGGCGGGGAGAACCTCTTCGACGCCGTACTGGAGCGTGAACTCCGGGGCGAACGGGTCGTCCTGGAGGGTGAACACTGGGTCGCCTTCGTGCCGTACGCGGCGCACTGGCCGTACGAGGTGCACCTGTACCCCAAGCGGCGCGTGCCCGACCTGCTCGCCCTCGGCGAGGAGGCCCGCACAGAGTTCCCCCAGGTCTACCTGGAACTCTTGAGGCGCTTCGACCGTATCTTCGGTGAAGGTGAACCGCCCACGCCCTACATCGCCGCCTGGCACCAGGCGCCGTTCGGCGCGCTGGAGGAGTTCGACGGCGTCAACCGTGACGACTTCGCGCTCCACCTCGAGCTTTTCACCATCCGCCGGACGTCCGGCAAGCTGAAGTTCCTCGCGGGTTCCGAATCCGGCATGAACGTCTTCATCAACGACGTGCCACCGGAGCGCGCGGCCGAGCGACTGCGAGAGGTAGCGAGTTCATGAAGTACCTGGTGACGGGCGGGGCGGGTTACGTCGGCAGCGTGGTCGCCCAGCACCTGCTGGAGGCGGGCCACGAGGTCGTCGTCCTCGACAACCTGACCACCGGCTTCCGCGAGAGCGTCCCCGCCGGCGCCGCCTTCGTCGAGGGCGACATCCGCGACGCCGCCAAGTGGCTCGACGCCTCCTTCGACGCCGTGCTGCACTTCGCCGCGTCCTCGCAGGTCGGCGAGTCCGTCGTGAAGCCCGAGAAGTACTGGGACAACAACGTAGGCGGCACCATGGCCCTGCTCGCCGCCATGCGCGAGGCCGGCGTGCGCAAGCTCGTCTTCTCCTCCACCGCCGCCACCTACGGCGAGCCCGAGCAGGTCCCGATCGTCGAGACCGCGCCGACGAAGCCCACCAACCCCTACGGGGCCACCAAGCTCGCCGTCGACCACATGATCACCGGCGAGGCCGCGGCGCACGGCCTGGGCGCGGTCTCCCTGCGCTACTTCAACGTCGCGGGCGCCTACGGGGCGTACGGCGAGCGCCACGACCCCGAGTCGCACCTCATCCCGCTCGTCCTCCAGGTCGCCCAGGGCCGCCGCGAGGCCATCTCCGTCTACGGCGACGACTACCCGACCCCCGACGGCACCTGTGTGCGCGACTACATCCACGTCGCCGACCTCGCCGAGGCCCACCTCCTCGCCGTCGCCGCCGCCACGCCCGGCGAGCACCTCGTCTGCAACCTGGGCAACGGCAACGGCTTCTCGGTCCGCGAGGTGATCGAGACCGTCCGCGAGGTCACCGGCCACCCGATCCCCGAGGTCATGGCCCCCCGCCGGGGCGGCGACCCCGCCGTCCTGGTCGCCTCCGCGGCCACCGCCCGCGAACGGCTGGGCTGGAACCCGTCCCGCGCGGACCTCGCGGGCATCGTCGCGGACGCCTGGGAGTTCGCGCAGCACATCGCAAGGGAGCAGTAGTGGGGGCAGCAGTGGCGGCACAGGAAGTGCGCGAGGCGTTCGCCGGGCTGTACGGCGCCGAGCCCGACGGGGTGTGGGCCGCGCCCGGCCGCGTCAACCTCATCGGTGAGCACACCGACTACAACGACGGCTTCGTGATGCCCTTCGCGCTGCCGCACCAGGCGCTCGCCGCGGTCTCCCGGCGCGAGGACGGCCGGCTGCGCCTGCACTCCTCCGACATCGAGGGCGGCGTCGTCGAGCTCCGCCTCGACGACCTCGCCCCGGAGTCCGACGAGAACTGGACGGCGTACCCCGCCGGGGTCGTCTGGGCGCTGCGCGAGGCCGGCCACCCGGTCACCGGCGCCGACATCCACCTCACCTCGACCGTCCCGACCGGCGCGGGCCTGTCCTCGTCGGCGGCGATCGAGGTCGTCGTGGCCCTCGCCCTGAACGACCTCTACGCACTGGGCCTCGCGGGCTGGCAGCTCGCCCGCCTGTGCCAGCGCGCGGAGAACGTCTACGTCGGCGCCCCCACCGGGATCATGGACCAGACGGCCTCGGCCTGCTGCGAGGAGGGCCACGCCCTCTTCCTCGACACCCGCGACCTCTCCCAGAAGCAGATCCCGCTCGACCTCGCGGCCGAGGGGATGCGGCTGCTGGTCGTGGACACCCAGGTCAAGCACTCCCACAGCACCGGCGAGTACGGCAAGCGCCGCGAGGGCTGCGAGAAGGGCGCCGCCCTGCTCGGCGTCGACGCGCTGCGGGACGTCCCGTACGCCGACCTGGACGCGGCCCTCGCCCGCCTCGGCGACGAGGAGGAGGTCCGCCGCCTGGTCCGCCACGTCGTCACCGAGGACGCCCGCGTCGAACGCATGGTCGCCCTGCTGGAGGCCGGCGACACCCGGGCCGTCGGCCCGGTCCTCACCGAGGGCCACGCCTCCCTGCGCGACGACTTCCGGGTCTCCTGCCCCGAGCTGGACCTGGTCGTCGACACCGCCGTCGCCCACGGCGCCCTCGGCGCCCGGATGACCGGCGGCGGCTTCGGCGGATCGGCGATCGTCCTCACCGACGCCGCCGAGGTCGACACCCTCACCAAGGCGATCGAGGAGGCCTTCGCGGCGGCGGGCCACACGGCCCCGCGCGTCTTCGAGGCGGTCCCCTCCCCGGGGGCGCGCCGCCTGATCTGACCGGCTGTCACGAAAAAGGGTGAGGCGTCGGGCTCCGGTGCCTGCCGTCTCACCCCAGCCGTTTCGTCAGCGTGTACTCCGTGATCCCCGGCGGATAGTCCTCGATCACGCACACCACCTCGTAGCCGAGGCGTCCGTAGAACTCCGGGGCCTGGAAGTCCCAGGTCTCCAGGCGTACGTGGCGGCAGTCGCGTTCCTCGGCGGCGACGCGTTCCGCCTCGGTCATCAGGCGGGAGCCCAGGCCCGTGCCGCGGTGACGTTCGTCCACCCACAGGTGGGCGACGTGCAGCCAGGTCGTCCAGGTGTGGCCGACCAGCCCGCCCGCGAGTTCGCCGGCCGCGTCCGAGGCCCACACGTGCAGCGGGGTCTCGCGTTCGGCGGGGGTGCCGCGCAGCGCCTTCAGAACGGGGGAGGCCGCCGTGTCGCTGTCGCGGAGCCGCGAGCGAAGAAGATCGCGCCTCGTACTGTCGACTTCTGTCTCAAGACGAAACATGCGGCACACCATAAACGCCCTGGCCAACCAGTTCTGCGTTTTGCCTTCCGCTGCCCGCCCACAGCCCTACCCTGATGAACAGCACCGGTGGGGGCCGGTGCCGATCAGGGGGCGAGACAGTCGGGTACGACGCCCGGAGTCGGGGTAGCAGTCTCTGCACGGCGGCGGCCGTGCGGTGGCCCGCATCCCCTCCGGGCGTCGTACCCGCGCCGGTCGTCGTGCTCCGTCTTTCGAGGACCTTGGGGTATCCCCTGCTCCGGCAAGGAGCCTGGGGAAGGGGGTTTCGTGGTTCGTATCCGAGTCCTGGTCGTCGACGACCACCGCATCTTCGCCGAGTCGCTCGCCGCGGCGCTCGCCGCAGAGCCCGACGTCGACGTCTCCGCGGCCGGCAGCGGCCCCGCGGCGCTGCGCAGCCTGGAGCGCGCGGCCGCCGAGGGACGCCGCTACGACGTGCTGCTCGTCGACGCCGATCTCGGCGCCGCGGGAGGAGGCGGTCCGGGCGGCGGCCCGGGCGGTGCGCTGCCGGGCATACGGCCCGCCGTCCCCGTGCACGAGGTCGGCGAGGACGGGCTCGTCGACGGGATCTCCCTCGTCGCGGGCGTGCGCTCCACACAGCCCCACGTCCGGGTCGTCGTCCTCGCCGAGAAGGACGACCCGCGCCGCGCCGCCCTCGCCCTGCAGGCCGGGGCGTCCGGGTGGGTGGCCAAGGACTGCTCGCTGTCGCGGCTGCTCACCGTCATCCGCGGGGTCCTGCGCGAGGAGACCCATCTGCCGCCCGCCCTGCTCACCGGCGTCCTGCGCGAACTCACCGCCGCCCGCAAGCACCGCACCGAGAGCGAACGGCTCGTCGAGTCCCTCACCCCGAGGGAACGCGAAGTGCTCCGGTGCATGGTGGCGGGCCTGGGGCGCAAGGCCGTCGCCGAGCGCCTCTTCCTCTCCCCGCACACCGTCCGCACCCATATGCAGAACGTCCTCGGCAAACTGGGCGTCCACTCCACCCTCGCCGCCGTCGCCCTGGCACGCAGAGCCGGCGTCGGTCCGGTGGACCTAGCCGGGGATGTTGTCGAACGGGGCGGTCAGCTGGCGTAGCAGGGCGGCCAGCTCGCCGCGCTGGGCGTGCGAGAGCTCGGCCAGGATGGCCCGTTCCTGGTCGAGCAGCCCGGCCAGCGCCTGATCGGCGCGGTCCTTGCCGTCGTCCGTGAGACGGACGAGCACACCGCGCCGGTCGCTCGGGTCCGGCAGCCGTTCCACCAGACCCTTCTTCGTGAGCCGGTCGATACGGTTCGTCATCGTGCCCGACGTCACCAGCGTCTGCGTCAGCAGCTGCCCGGGGGAGAGCTGGTACGGCGCCCCCGCGCGCCGGAGCGCGGTCAGCACGTCGAACTCCCAGGGCTCCAGCTGATGCTCGGAGAACGCCAGCCGGCGCGCCCGGTCCAGATGCCGGGCCAGTCTGCTCACCCGGCTGAGTACTTCCAGCGGCTCCACGTCGAGGTCCGGGCGCTCCCGGCGCCACGCTGCGACCAGCCGATCGACCTCGTCCTCCATGACGATCAGTGTAGTGGTTGTGTCGACATGAAGTCTCTTGATGTCGAGTCTCTTGGTATCTAATCTCTTGATATCTAGTCTCTTGACGTCAAGATAGTGAGAGGGGAAGGTGAGAGACATGACGACCAACCCTTCCTGGAACCCCGCCCAGTACCTCCGCCACGCCGGCCACCGCGCCCGCCCCTTCCACGACCTCCTCGCCCGCGTCCCCGACCTGCCCGGCGACCCGCCCCGCATCGCCGACCTCGGCTGCGGCCCCGGCAACGTCACCGCCGTCCTCGCCGACCGCTGGCCCACCGCCCGCATCACCGGCTACGACAACTCCGCGCAGATGCTCGCCGACGCCGCCGCGCACGCCGGCGCACACCTCGACTTCGCCCACGCCGACCTCACCACCTGGACCCCCGACGAGACGTACGACCTGCTCATCTCCAACGCCGCCCTGCACTGGGTCCCCGGCCACCTCGACGCCCTCCCCGCCTGGCTCGACGGCCTCGCCCCCGGCGGCACCCTCGCCTTCCAGGTCCCCCACAACACCGACGCCCCCCTGCACGCCCTCATGCGCGAACTCGGCGACACCCCCCGCTGGAAGGACCGCCTCGCCCACGTCCTGCGCCCCGAGGACTCCGTCCACGCCCCCGGCGTCTACCTCGACCGCCTCGCCCGCCTGGGCTGCGCCACCGACGTCTGGACGACGACGTACCACCACGTCCTGACGGGCGAGGACCCCGTCCTCGACTGGGTCAAGGGCACCGGACTGCGCCCCGCCCTCGACGCCCTCGCCGACGACCCCGAGGCCCGGGACGCCTTCGTCACCGCATACCGCGACCTGCTCCGCGAGGCCTACCCGAGCACCCCGTACGGGACCGTCCTGCCCTTCCGCCGACTGTTCGCCGTGGCCACCAGGGCGGTGTGATGATCACCGCCGTCGACCACGTCCAGCTCGCCGCCCCGCCCGGCACCGAGGACCTCCTGCGGGCCTTCTACACCGACGCC
Organism: Streptomyces sp. NPDC005820; assembly: GCF_040630255.1. Lineage (NCBI taxonomy): Bacteria > Bacillati > Actinomycetota > Actinomycetes > Kitasatosporales > Streptomycetaceae > Streptomyces > Streptomyces sp. NPDC005820. The sequence goes on along the minus strand of NZ_JBEXXE010000002.1, from coordinate 212,505 downwards.
CTCGGCATGACCGAGATCCCCAAGCCCGGCGTGCTCGCAGCCCGCGGCGGCTGCTGGTTCCGGGCCGGCGCCGTACAGATCCATGTGGGCATCGAGCGGGACTTCCGCCCGTCGGCCAAGGCCCACCCGGGCCTGAGGGTCACCGCGATCGCCGCCCACGCCGCCCGGCTCGCGGCCCATGGAGTGGACGTCACCTGGGACGACGACCTCCCCGGCCACGACCGCTTCTACGCCCACGACCCCGTCGGCAACCGCCTGGAGTTCCTGGAAACCCGCGTTTGAACCGCCGCGCCGACGGTGACTCGGGTGAAATTCGAACAACCGAGGAGCGAACCACCATGGCACGCGATCAGAAGGCCAAGGCCAAGAAGGAACAGCTCAAGGGCAAGGCCAAGGAGGTCACCGGCCGGGCGACGCGCGACCTGCCGCTCGAGGCCGAGGGCCGCGCCGAACAGGCCAAGGGCGACGCCCGCCAGGCGAAGGAGAAGACCAAGGACGCCTTCAAGCACTGACCCACAGCCGCTCACCCACAGCCGCTCACGCGCGGGCGCTACGCCTTGCGGCGGCCTATCAGGTGCGGTCTGGCCTCCAGCCCGTCCAGCCCGTGCCAGGCCAGGTTGACCAGATGGGCCGCGACCTCGGCCTTCTTCGGCCGACGCACGTCCAGCCACCACTGACCCGTCAGCGCCACCATCCCCACCAGCGCCTGCGCGTACAGCGGCGCCAGCTTCGGATCGAAACCGCGGCTCTTGAACTCACGGCCCAGGATGTCCTCCACCTGGGTGGCGATGTCCGAGATCAGCGAGGCGAAGGACCCCGTCGACTGCGGGATCGGGGAGTCCCGGACCAGGATCCGGAACCCGTCCGTGTGCTCCTCGATGTAGTCGAGCAGCGCGAAGGCCGCCTGTTCGAGCAGCTCACGGGGGTGACCGGCGGTCAGCGAGCTGGTCACCATGTCCAGCAGCCGCCGCATCTCCCGGTCCACGACGACCGCGTACAGCCCCTCCTTGCCGCCGAAGTGCTCGTACACCACCGGCTTGGAGACCCCGGCCTTCGCCGCGATCTCCTCCACCGACGTGGCCTCGAAGCCCTTCGCCGCGAACAGGGTGCGACCGATCTCCAGCAACTGCTGGCGACGCTCGGCCCCCGTCATCCGGGTGCGCCGGACGCGCCGCGGCTTCGCTTCGCCGCCGGAACTGGGGGTACTGCTGGAGTCGGTCGCCACGCCGTCAATCATGCCGCCTTCGCAGCCGCCTTCCGGCGTCGGGAGCCGTCCTCGTCCGTGTTGCGACGCGAATCGATACGCGAGCGTGACGGCCAGCGGACGTCGTACGCCCACCCGAGCATCTCAAACCAGCGGATGAGCCGCGCCGAGGAGTCGATCTGCCCCCGCTCCACACCGTGCCGCGCCGACGTCGGGTCCGCGTGGTGCAGGTTGTGCCAGGACTCGCCGCACGACAGCGCGGCCAGCCACCACACGTTGCCCGAGCGGTCCCGCGACTTGAAGGGGCGCCTGCCCACCGCGTGACAGATCGAGTTGATCGACCAGGTGACGTGGTGCAGCAGCGCCACCCGCACCAGCGACCCCCAGAAGAACGCCGTGAACGCGCCCCACCAGGACATCGTCACCAGCCCGCCCACCAGCGGCGGGATCGCCAGCGACAGCATCGTCCAGAAGATGAACTGCCGAGAGATCGCCCGGATCGCCCGGTCCTTGATCAGATCCGGCGCGTACTTGTCCTGCGGGGTCTGCTCCTCGTCGAACATCCATCCGATGTGCGCCCACCACAGGCCCTTCATCAGCGCCGGAACGGTCTCCCCGAACCGCCACGGCGAATGCGGGTCGCCCTCCGCGTCCGAGAACTTGTGGTGCCTGCGGTGATCCGCCACCCAGCGGACCAGCGGCCCCTCCACCGCCAGCGACCCCATGACCGCCAGCGCGATCCGCAGCGGCCGTTTCGCCTTGAACGAACCGTGGGTGAAGTAGCGGTGGAAACCGATCGTGATGCCGTGGCACCCGAGGTAGTACATGAAGACCAGCAGGCCCAGGTCCAGCCAGCTGACCCCCCACCCCCACGCCAGCGGCACCGCCGCGAGCAGCGCGAGAAACGGAACGATGATGAACAGGAGGAGGGTGATCTGCTCCAGCGAACGCTTCTGTTCGCCACCCAGCGTCGCGGAGGGAAGTGGAGCGCCGTCGTTCGCCTTCGGGGCGTCGTCGATCACATCGGAGCTCGTGGTCATGGGGCGTCCCCTGTGGGGTTCGAGGGTTCTGTGGCAGGTCGCCGGGTCACGGGCACCTCGCGCAGGATGCCGCGTACAGCTTCCTACGGTTCCGTAACCTACGGCATCGTAAGTATGGCAGTGCCCTGCTCGGCGGCAAGAGCCCGACCGTCTGCGCGTCCCGTCCGCCACCTATCCTTGGAGGCGGTCGGACAGCGCGGTCCGCTCTGTTTTCTTCCCGGATGTCCGGCCCGTATGCGGCACCCGCCGCCCGGACGGTCCCGGGCCCCGTCCCAGACGAGCCTCAGACGAGCTTCACCACTGCAAGGAGCCGCACCTGTGAGCAGTGCCGACGACCAGACCACGACGACGAGTGCAGAGCTGCGCGCCGACATCCGCCGACTGGGTGACCTCCTCGGGGAGACCCTCGTCCGCCAGGAGGGCCCCGAGCTGCTCGACCTGGTCGAGAAGGTCCGCCGCCTCACCCGCGAGGACGGCGAGGCCGCCGCCGAGCTGCTGCGCGGCACCGAACTGGAGACCGCGGCCAAGCTCGTCCGCGCCTTCTCCACCTACTTCCACCTCGCCAACGTCACCGAGCAGGTCCACCGCGGCCGTGAGCTGCGCGCCAAGCGCGCCGCCGAGGGCGGACTCCTCGCCCGCACCGCCGACCGCCTCAAGGACGCCGACCCCGAGCACGTCCGCGAGACCGTCCGCCATCTGAACGTCCGCCCGGTGTTCACCGCACACCCGACCGAGGCCGCCCGCCGGTCGGTGCTGAACAAGCTCCGGCGCATCGCCGCGCTCCTGGACACCCCCGTCATCGAGGCCGACCGCCGGCGCCACGACACGCGCCTCGCCGAGAACATCGACCTCGTCTGGCAGACCGACGAGCTCCGCGTCGTACGCCCCGAGCCCGCCGACGAGGCCCGCAACGCGATCTACTACCTCGACGAACTCCACGCGAACGCCGTCGGCGACGTCCTGGAGGACCTCACCTCCGAGCTGGAGCGGGTCGGCGTCCACCTCCCCGAGGACACCCGCCCCCTCACCTTCGGCACCTGGATCGGCGGCGACCGCGACGGCAACCCCAACGTCACCCCCCAGGTCACCTGGGACGTCCTCATCCTCCAGCACGAACACGGCATCAACGACGCCCTGGAGACGATCGACGAACTGCGCGGCTTCCTGTCGAACTCCATCCGCTATACCGGGGCGACGGAGGAACTGCTGGAGTCCCTGAAGGCCGACCTCGAACGCCTGCCCGAGATCAGCCCCCGCTACAAGCGCCTCAACGCCGAGGAGCCCTACCGCCTCAAGGCCACCTGCATCCGGCAGAAGCTGGAGAACACCAAGCAGCGCCTCGCCAAGGGCACCCCGCACGAACCCGGCCGCGACTACCTCGGCACCAGCGAGCTCCTCCAGGACCTCACCCTCGTCCAGACCTCCCTGCGCGAGCACCGCGGCGGCCTCTTCGCCGACGGCCGCATGAACCGCACCATCCGCACGCTGGCCGCCTTCGGCCTCCAGCTCGCCACCATGGACGTCCGCGAACACGCCGACGCCCACCACCACGCCCTCGGTCAACTGTTCGACCGCCTCGGTGAAGAGTCCTGGCGCTACGCCGACATGCCCCGCGACTACCGCACCAAGCTGCTCGCCAAGGAACTCCGCTCACGCAGGCCCCTCGCCCCCACCCCGGCGCCCGTCGACGCCGCCGGCGAGAAGACCCTCGGCGTCTTCGGCACCATCAAGCGAGCCCTCGCCGTCTTCGGACCCGAAGTCATCGAGTCCTACATCATCTCGATGTGCCAGGGCGCCGACGACGTCTTCGCCGCCGCCGTCCTCGCCCGCGAGGCCGGCCTGATCGACCTGCACGCCGGCTGGGCCAAGATCGGCATCGTGCCCCTCCTGGAGACCACCGACGAGCTCAAGGCCGCCGACACCATCCTGGAGGAGATGCTCTCCGACCCCTCCTACCGGCGCCTCGTCGCTCTGCGCGGCGACGTCCAGGAGGTCATGCTCGGCTACTCCGACTCCTCCAAGTTCGGCGGCATCACCACGTCCCAGTGGGAGATCCACCGGGCACAGCGCCGCCTGCGCGACGTCGCCCACCGCTACGGCGTACGCCTGCGCCTCTTCCACGGCCGCGGCGGCACCGTCGGCCGCGGCGGCGGCCCCTCGCACGACGCGATCCTCGCCCAGCCCTGGGGCACCCTCGAAGGCGAGATCAAGGTCACCGAACAGGGCGAGGTCATCTCCGACAAGTACCTCATCCCCTCCCTGGCCCGCGAGAACCTGGAACTGACGGTCGCCGCCACCCTCCAGGCCTCCGCCCTGCACACCGCGCCCCGCCAGTCCGACGAAGCCCTCGCCCGCTGGGACGCCGCCATGGACGTCGTCTCCGACGCGGCGCACGCGGCCTACCGCGAACTCGTCGAGGACCCCGACCTGCCGACGTACTTCCTCGCCTCCACCCCGGTCGACCAGCTCGCCGACCTGCACCTGGGCTCCCGGCCCTCCCGCCGCCCAGGCTCGGGCGTCTCGCTCGACGGACTGCGCGCCATCCCGTGGGTCTTCGGCTGGACCCAGTCCCGCCAGATCGTCCCCGGCTGGTACGGCGTCGGCTCCGGCCTGAAGGCCCTGCGCGAGGCAGGCCTGCGGCAGGAAGGGGCCACCGTGCTCGACGAGATGCACGAGCAGTGGCACTTCTTCCGCAACTTCGTCTCCAACGTCGAGATGACCCTCGCCAAGACCGACCTGCGGATCGCCCAGCACTACGTCGACACCCTCGTCCCCGACGACCTCAAGCACGTCTTCGACCGCATCCGGGCCGAGCACGAGCTCACCGTCGCCGAGGTCCTCAGGGTCACCGGCGAGCGCGAACTGCTGGACGCCACCCCCGTCCTGAAGCAGACCTTCACCATCCGCGACGCCTACCTGGACCCGATCTCCTACCTCCAGGTGACCCTGCTCAAGCGGCAGCGCGACGCGGCGGCCGCGGGCGCCGAACCCGACCCGCTGCTCTCCCGCGCCCTGCTCCTCACGGTCAACGGCGTGGCGGCGGGCCTGCGCAACACCGGCTGAGCGCCGGTGGAGGACCGAAGAGGGGTGCCCCCGAGCCTCGGAGAAGTACGAGGCTCGGGGGCACCCCCGTTTCTTCCTGCTCTACGGCAGCTCTTCCCGCCGTGCGTCAGGCCCGCCGTTGGTCGGGCCCGCCGTGCGTCAGGCCCGTCGCCGCCGGGCCACGAGGTAGCCGCCGGCACCCACCAGCGCCGCCGCGACGGCCGCCAGGACACCGACGGGCGCCCCGTTGCCGGTCTCGGCGAGACCACCGGTGCCGCCCTGCGGGGTGGACGCCGAGGACGGGGTCGCACCCGAGGAGGACGACGGCTCGGCGGACGCGGAGGGCGAAGCAGACGCCGAGGGGGAGGCGGAGTCCGACGGCGAGCCGGACGGCGACGCCGACGAGGATCCGGAGGGGGATCCGGAGGGGGAACCGGACGGAGAAGAACCGCCGCCGCCCTCCTCCTCGCAGTCCACCTTGAACACCTTGTGCTTCGCGGCCCCCTTCTCACCGTCGAAGTTCCAGAACAGCTTGTACTGGCCGTCGGGCAGCGACAGATCCTGGGTCCGGCCGTGCCCGTTCGCGTCCAGCGTGATGGAGCCGGTCTTGACGGTCTCGCCCTTCTCGGCGTCGTTGTCCGCCCAGGCCTCGATGTGCCAGTCGACCTGCTGCAGCCCGTCGAAATGGAACGCGTCGAGATAGAACGAGCAGACCTTGGGCTCGTCGCGCTGGTCGGACTCGTCGGTCGTCGACCTGTGGGTCTTCACATCGCCGTTGTCGCCTTTGGCCGCGTGGGCGGCGGGAGCCAGCAGCAGTGCCGCCGAGGAGGCGACGGCGACGACACCGGCCCGAGTGAGGGTGCGCATGGGGCAGTCCATCTTCGAGTGACGAAAGGGAAGATGTGGAGGGGGCGGCTCAGCTTCCAACCGACACTGACCACCGGTCAATCACGAACAGGCAACATATGGGCGCTACACAGAAAAGAAATGCACCGAACCCGATCAGATGGTGACGAAAGCCGCCGTCAACAAGGCCACCCCGGACCCCGCCAGCGCCCACCCCCACCGCGCACGCCCCAGCCCGCCCGCGACCACCACCGACGCGAGCAGCAGCGCGCCCCCCATCGGCACCCACGCGTACAGCACCCCGGCCGGACCCGACCGCACCACCTCGTCACCGTCCGGCTTCACGACGACCGTGTACGTCCGCCCCTTGCGCACCGCCACCGACCTCTCGATCACCACCCGCGACCGCGCCGTCGACCCCTCCGACAACGGCGTGTACGGCCCCGAACAGGTCTGCGCACCGCACCGCGTCACCTCGATCGTGCCGTGCTCGCGCCCCTTCGTCAGCATCACCTGCTGCGCCGTACCCCACGAACCCCACACCCCGGCGAACAGGATCAGCGCCGCCACCACCCCCATCGCCGCGAGCCGCCCGAACCGCAGGGCTGCGGTCGAGGCCTGACGGGCTTTCGGAGAGCCGCTTCTACGGCTTTTATGCCCTTTACGCGTGGTGCGGCGATGGGACGAGGCTGCTGTGGCAGGCATGGCCGGGATCATTGGCCAAGCCTCAGCAGCCAGTCAACCTCGCTGGGCGACACGTCACGAGTTGTACGTACTCTGCGCCCGCTCCAGCCCCTCGATCACCAGACACTCGACGGCATCGGCGGCCCGGTCCACGAACCAGTCCAGCTCCTTGCGCTCCGTCGAGGAGAAGTCCTTCAGCACGAAGTCCGCCACCTGCATCCGCCCCGGCGGCCGCCCGATCCCGAACCGCAGCCGGTGGTACTCCGCACCCATCGCCTTCGTCATCGACTTCAGACCGTTGTGCCCGTTGTCCCCGCCGCCCAGCTTCAGTCGCAGCGTGCCGTAGTCGATGTCCAGCTCGTCGTGCACGGCCACGATGTTCGCCACCGGCACCTTGTAGAAGTCCCGCAGCGCGTTCACCGGACCGCCGGACAGGTTCATGAACGACATCGGCTTCGCCAGGACCACCCGCCGGCTCGCCGGCCCGGGCGGCCCGATCCGCCCCTCCACGACCTGGGCCTGCGCCTTCCCCGCCCGCTTGAACCTCCCCCCGATCCGCTCGGCCAGCAGATCGGCCACCATGAAACCGACGTTGTGGCGGTTGCCGGCGTACTCCGGCCCGGGATTCCCGAGGCCGACGATCAGCCACGGGGCGTTGGCGGGGGTCGTCACGTCCAAGTCTCCTTACACAGCAGCCGCTGTTCCCCCGGAAGAGGAACAGCGGCTGGAGCTGAAGTACCGCTACGAAAGCTACGCGGCTCAGGCCTCGGCGACCTCTTCGCCCTCGGCGGCCTCGCCCTCCGGGGCCTCCTCGGCCTGCGCGGCCAGCACCTGCAGGACGACGGTCTCGCCGTCCACGGCCAGCGTGGTGCCCTTCGGCAGGGTGATGTCCTTGGCGAGGACGGAGGCGCCGGCCTCCAGGCCCTCGACGGACACCGTGACACCCTCGGGGATGTGGGTGGCCTCGGCCTCGACCGGCAGCGCGTTCAGGACGTGCTCCAGCAGGTTGCCACCGGCGGCCAGCTCGCCCTCGGCGTGCACCGGGATCTCGACCGTGACCTTCTCGCCGCGCTTGACCAGCTGCAGGTCGACGTGCTCGAGGAAGCCCTTGACCGCGTCACGCTGCACGGCCTTCGGGATCGCCAGCTCGCTGGTCTTGCCGTCGATGTCCAGCGAGATCAGGACGTTCGGCGTACGCAGCGCGAGCAGCAGGTCGTGGCCCGGGAGGGTCAGGTGCAGCGGGTCCGAGCCGTGGCCGTACAGGACACCGGGGACCTTGCTGTCACGACGGATACGACGGGCGGCACCCTTGCCGAACTCGGTGCGGGTCTCGGCGGAGATCTTGACCTCGGACATGATCACTCCTCGTGGAATCAGGAACGGACGTGGTCACCCGGCCACGAACGGCCTGCTACGAAGAGCGCGTCGATAACGGAGCGTCGCATCCAAGGATGCGGCCTCCCTCGCCGAGCAACTGGAGAAGTCTACTCGGCGAGGAAGGCCGCAGAAAAATCGATCATGCAGAAACGATCAAACGATCAGAGGACCGGCTGTTCGTCCTGCTGCTCCTCGTCCTGCTGCTCCTCGTCCTACTGCTCGTCGAACAGGCTCGTCACCGAACCGTCCTCGAACACCTCACGCACCGCGCTCGCGATCGTGTGCGCGATGGACAGGACCGTGATCTTGTCCAGCTCCAGCTCACCGGGCGTCGGCAGCGTGTTGGTGAACACGAACTCGCTGACCTTCGAGTTCTTCAGCCGGTCCGCCGCCGGACCCGACAGCACACCGTGCGTCGCCGTCACGATGACGTCCTCCGCACCGTGCGCGAACAGCGCGTCCGCCGCGGCACAGATCGTGCCACCCGTGTCGATCATGTCGTCGACCAGCACACAGACCCGGCCCTTGACCTCGCCCACGACCTCGTGGACCGTCACCTGGTTCGCCACGTCCTTGTCACGCCGCTTGTGCACGATCGCCAGCGGCGCACCCAGCCGGTCGCACCAGCGGTCCGCCACCCGCACCCGGCCGGCGTCCGGCGACACCACCGTCAGCTTCGACTTGTCCACCTTGCTGCCCACGTAGTCCGCCAGCAGCGGCAGCGCGAACAGGTGGTCGACGGGCCCGTCGAAGAAACCCTGGATCTGATCGGTGTGCAGATCCACGGTCAGGATCCGGTCCGCACCCGCCGTCTTCATCAGGTCCGCGATCAGCCGCGCCGAGATCGGCTCACGGCCACGGTGCTTCTTGTCCTGCCGCGCATAGCCGTAGAACGGCACGATCACGGTGATCGAACGCGCCGAAGCACGCTTCAGCGCGTCGATCATGATGAGCTGCTCCATGATCCACTTGTTGATCGGAGCCGTGTGGCTCTGGATCAGGAAGCAGTCCGCACCACGCGCCGACTCCTGGTAGCGGACGTAGATCTCGCCATTGGCGAAGTCGAAGGCCTTCGTCGGGACGACCCCGACACCCAGCTCGTGGGCGACCTCCTCGGCAAGCTCGGGGTGGGCGCGGCCGGAGAAGAACATCAACTTCTTCTCGCCGGTCGTCTTGATCCCGGTCACAGCACTGTCTCCTCAGAGGTGTCTCAGGGGGTGCGGGTTCGCACTTATCACGGTACGCCGTGTTTGACGCACCTGTTTCCGGTCAGTCTTCGCCCTCGCGCCGCTGGGCAGCCGCCTCGGCCGCCTGCGCGGCAGCGCTCCCCGGACGCTTACGGGCCACCCAACCCTCGATATTCCGCTGCTGACCACGGGCCACGGCCAGCGAACCGGGCGGCACGTCCTTGGTGATCACGGACCCGGCGGCGGTGTACGCGCCGTCCCCGACCGTGACAGGAGCCACAAACATGTTGTCCGAGCCGGTCTTGCAGTGCGACCCGACGGTGGTGTGGTGCTTGCTCTCGCCGTCGTAGTTCACGAACACGCTGGCGGCACCGATGTTGGTGTACTCACCGATGGTCGCGTCACCGACATAGGAGAGATGCGGGATCTTCGTCCCCTCCCCGATCGACGCGTTCTTCGTCTCCACATACGTACCGATCTTGCCCTTCGCACCCAGGCGCGTCCCCGGCCGCAGATAGGCGTACGGCCCGACGGACGCGTTCGCACCGATGTGCGAGGAATAGGACACCGCGTTGTCGACCCGGGCGCCCGCACCCACGACCGTGTCCGTCAGCCGGCTGTTCGGACCGACCTCCGCGCCCTCACCGACGTGCGTGGCCCCGTGCAGCTGCGTGCCCGGATGGACGACGGCGTCCTGCTCGAAGGTGACCGTCACATCGACCCACGTCGTCGCCGGGTCGATCACCGTCACACCGGAGAGCATCGCGGCGGTCAGCAGCCGGTCGTTGAGGATCCGACGGGCCTCGCTCAGCTGCACCCGGTTGTTGATACCGGCGATCTCCCGGTGATCGGCGGCCACGGACGCGCCCACCCGGTGCCCGGCCTCCCGAAGGATCCCCAGCACATCGGTGAGGTACTCCTCACCCTGGCTGTTGTCCGTCCGCACCTTCTTCAGCGCATCCGCGAGCAGCGCCCCGTCGAAGGCGAAGACACCCGAGTTGATCTCCCGGATCGCCCGCTGGGCGTCGGAGGCGTCCTTGTGCTCCACGATGGCCGTGACGGCACCCGTCGCCTCGTCCCGCACGATCCGCCCGTACCCGGTGGCGTCCGGCACCTCGGCGGTCAGCACGGTGACCGCGTTGCCGTCGGTGTGATGGGTCGCGGCGAGCGCGGAGAGGGTGGCGCCGGTGAGGAGGGGGGTGTCGCCGCAGACGACGACCACCGTGCCGTCGACCCGGCTGCCCAGCTCCTCCAGCGCGATCCGGACGGCATGACCGGTGCCGTTCTGCTGCTCCTGCACCGCGGTCCGTACGGTGGCGTCGACCTCGGCGAGGTGGGCGGCGACCTTCTCGCGCGCGTGCCCGACGACGACGACCAGGTTCTCGGGGTCCAACTCACGGGCGGCGGCCAGCACATGCCCGACGAGACTGCGACCGCAGAGCTCGTGGAGGACCTTGGGTGTGGCCGACTTCATACGGGTGCCCTCACCCGCTGCGAGAACGACGACGGCTGCCGGGCGAATGGCGCTCACGGATGTGCCCTTCGGCTGTGGACTGAGGTGGGGACATCCGAAGGATACCGGGGCGTTTCCTGGGAGACATGAGAGTGGGCCCTGACCTTGCTGGGTCAGGACCCGAACCTAAAGCTCCCCCGCCAGGACTCGAACCCGGACATATGGCACCAAAAGCCACAGTGCTGCCAATTACACCACAGGGGAACAAACTCGTGTAAACCCGGACATTTAGTCAGGCTGTCGAGTGGCGTCTCCTACTATGCCGTACCGCCAGCCTTCGATGCGACGGTGTAGGTCGGCGCTCTGGAGCGCGGCCACCCGGAGGCACTCGTAATTGGGCGTCGACGCTGATGCCCACCCGGTTCGCCCGGGCCTCGCGGTGGGTGACCGGCCCGATCTCGGAGGCCGCCCTTTCCGGTGGCTCTGCGTGCGCGACGGCGCGCTTCTCGACCGCACGCTGTGCGCCCTGTCGGGCTGCACCTGTATGGGGCGTCGTCCACTCCGATGGGGGCTCGCCCTTCACCAGCCTGTTCAGGATGTCGTTGTTGTAGATCTTCGGCTCGTCGCGGATCTGCCGAAGGCTGAGTCCCGCCCGCCGCAGGGCGACCGCCTGTTCGCTCAGGGTCTCGAAGTCCGCGTACTTGCCACGTGCATGTGCCATACGCATACCGTCCGGGCGGAATGCGGGGTTCCGGGGTCGAACAGGCGTGGTTCACCTGTTCGAGGGAATGGGGGCGGTTTCGTCGGCGAAAGTCGACGGAAAGGGTGGGGGTCGCGCCCGTAGGCTGGAGGCATGACCGCGACGGGGGAAGAGACCACGGGGGACCTGAGGGGGCCGCTGTGGTGGGCCAGGTGGCGCAGTGCCGCGTTCGACTGCGGTCTGGCCGCAGTGTCGGCCGTGGAGTGCGCGACGGAGGGGGTGGCGTTCGCACGGGACGCCGGGATCCCGGTGGCGGCGGGGGTCGTCTTCGGGTTGCTGGCCGGCTCCGTGCTGGTGGTGCGGCGGCAGTGGCCGATCGCCGTGGTGCTGGTGGCGATCGCGATCACGCCGGCCCAGATGGGCTTCCTGATGGGCCTGGTCGGGCTGTACACGCTCGCCGCGTCCGAGCTGCCCCGGCGGATCATCGCCTCGCTGGCGGGGATGCAGCTGATCGGGACGTTGATCGTGACGTTCGTACGGGTGCGGCAGAGCATGGATTCGGGCCGGCTGACGATCGGGGACTGGTTCATTCCGTTCGCGGCGGTCGTGATGTCGCTGGGGCTGACCGCTCCGCCGGTGCTGCTGGGGATGTACGCCGGTCAGCGGCGCCGGCTGATGGAGAGCCTCCGCGAGAGAGCGGACAGCCTCGAGCGGGAGTTGCAGTTGCTCGCCGAGCGGGCGGAGGAGCGGGCCGAGTGGGCGCGGAGCGAGGAGCGGACGCGGATCGCGCGGGAGATGCATGACGTGGTCGCGCACCGGGTGAGCCTGATGGTGGTGCATGCGGCGGCCCTGCAGGCTGTTGCGCGCAAGGATCCCGAGAAGGCCGTACGGAATGCCGCGCTGGTCGGGGACATGGGGCGGCAGGCGCTGACGGAGTTGCGGGAGATGCTCGGGGTGCTGCGGAGCGGTGGGGGGCAGGAGCGGGCGGCGGCGGCTTCGGTGCCGTTGGCGGCGGTGGGGGTGGCGGCTGCGGCGGCGGCTTCGCGGGCGGTGGTGGAGCAGCACGGTGAGGGGCCGTGTCTGGAGGAGCTGGAGGAGTTGATCGGGCAGTCGGCGGCTGCGGGGATGGTGGTGGATCTGTCGGTGGAGGGCGAGATCCGGTCGTATGCGGGCGAGATCGAGCAGACGGCGTACCGGGTGGTGCAGGAGGCGTTGACGAACGTGCACAAGCATGCGGCGGGGGCGAAGACGCATGTGCGGTTGGCGCATCGGGTGGCGGAAATCGCGATGCAGGTGGAGAACGAGCCGCCGCCGGAGGTGGGTTCGGCGGGTTCGGCGGGGTTGCCGTCGGGGGGCAATGGTCTGGTGGGGATGAAGGAGCGGGTGGTGGCGCTGGGTGGGGTGTTCGTGTCGGGGCCGACGGAGGCGGGGGGTTTCCGGGTGTCGGCGGTGATCCCGGCGTCGTAGCGGCGGGCGGGGCCGGTCAGCCGGCGGTGAGGCGTACGGGTTCGATGCCGGAGACGAGGGCGGCGAGGGCCTGGTCGATGTCGGGGCCGAGGTACCAGTCGCCGGTGTGGTCGAGGGCGTAGACGCGGCCTTCGGCGTCGATGGCGAGGAGGGAGTGGGTGTCGGTCTCGGTGCCGAGGGGGCTGACGTCGGTGTCGAGGGCGCGGCCGAGGTCGGCGAGGGTGCGGGCCATGTGGAGGCCGTGGAGGGGGTCGAGGTGGAGGGGGGTGGGGGCGACCTGGCGGCCGGGGCCGGTGGGGGTGAGGGTGAGGCCGCCGAATTCGGCCCAGGCTTCCACGGCGGCGGGGAAGACGGCGTGGCGGTGGCCGGCGGGGCTGGTGTGGTCGCGGAGGGTGTCGGCCCAGATCTCGGCTTGTTTGATGTCCCAGCGTCCGGGTTGCCAGCCGGCGGCGCGCAGGGTGGCGTCGACGGGGACGGGGAAGCGGGATGGGGGTCCCCCCGGCCCGAGCGAAGCCGAGGGATAGGGGGAGGAGGTGCGCGGGTCCGGGTGCATCGGCCTTCGTTCGTCGTTCGTTCGTCGTTCTTTTTCGCTGTTCGCTGTTCGCTGTTCGCCGGGGGTGGGGGCGGACTCAGTCGTTTGCTTCGGGGTCGACGACGCGGACGCCGAAGTGGGCGCTGAGGGCGGTGCAGGCGCGGCAGGGTGCGGCGAAGCTGCCGTGGAGGGGGTCGCCGTCCTCACGGATGCGGCGGGCGGTGAGTTTGGCTTGTTTCAGTGCCTTGCGGGCTTCGCCGTTGGTCATGGGTTTGCGGGCGGCGCGTCTGCTGCGGGCGGCGTCTGCGGCGGCGATGTGGCGGGAGATGAGGAGTGCTTCGGCGCAGCGTCCGGTGAAACGGTCGCGTTGGGCGCTGCCGAGGGTGTCGAGGAAGTCCTGGACGAGGTGGTGCAGGGCCGGTGGCTGGTCGCCCCGGGCCGCGGTGCCGGTGAGGGTGGCGCCGCGCACGGAGAGGGCGGCGGCGATGGTGGGGAGTATGCCGTCGCGGCGGTGACGGAGCGTGGGGGCGTGGGGGGTCTCGGTGGTGGACCAGCCGATGCGGGGGTCGCCGGATGTGGGCGTTTGCGGCCCGTTGTGCTGCCCCGTTTGTGTTGCGTTCATGATCGTCATCCCCTCCCGAGCATGCCCTCGGACGTCACAGGGTGCCAAATGGCGTGGCGGGTGCGGAAGCTGGGGCGGTGCGACACGCCCGGGTTTGGGCGGTCCGTAAGGGCGGGGTGACGGCTGGTCACGGATGTGGGGGCCGTCAAACGGAGCGCCGGTGACCCGTGTCGTCGTACCGCATAGGCTGTCGGCACCGTGATGCGCGCGGTGGGCGCGTGTTGGAGAACCGTTGGAGACAGTCGATACGGGGCGTGGTGGGTCGGGTCCGGAAGCGGAACCGGTCGCTGCGGGCCGTACCAGAGTGCCGCAGGGGGCAACCGCCATGACGACGAGTCGGCTCGGGCAGCAAGCCGCGCCGCCCAACGCGGCCTATGCCGGGCAGGTCGTGCATTTCCCGGATCCGGTGCGTGCGGCGCGGCACCCGAGAGGGGTGCGGATCGACGAGCGCGGCTATCCGGACTTCTCGCCGTACGCGCGTGCGGCGGCGGAGATCGCGGAGCCCCCCGAGGGTTTCGGGGTCGACGAGTTGCGGCTGACGGACTATGTGTCGGCGAACGCGGTGCTCGCGGCTTCGGGGCACGAGTTGTGGGACACGGTGCCGAATGTGGCGACCCCGCACGGCTGGACGTGGCACCACGTGGTGGGTTCGCGGCGGCTGGAGCTGGTTCCGGTCGAGGTGAAGGCGTTGCTCAGGCATCACGGCGGTCTGGCGACGGCGGCGGTGGACCAGTCGAAGCGGGGGACGCGGCCGTTGCAGGAGACGCGTCCGGCGCATGTGGGACTGCCGAAGTCCGGTGTGGCGGTGAGCGAGGCGCAGGTGCAGGGGGTCGAGGAGGATCTCGGGTACCGGCTGCCGGGGGCGTACCGGTCGTTCCTGAAGGCGGCGGGCGGGTGCGCGCCGGTGGGCGCGGCGCTGGACGCCGAGGCGGGGCTGCTGGTGGACCAGCCGTTCTTCACGGTGCGGGACGAGGCGGCGGTCAACGATCTCGTGTACGTCAACAAGTGTCTGCGGGACCATCTGACGAAGGACTACCTGGGCGTCGGGTTCGTGCAGGGCGGGCTGCTGGCCGTGAAGGTGAAGGGCGAGCGGGTCGGTTCGGTGTGGTTCTGCGCGTACGACGACGTCCGGGACGTGGATCCCTCGTTGCCGCCGGCGGAGCGTACGCAGCGGCTGTTGTTGCCGTGCGGTGAGGACTTCGACGTGTTCCTGTCCCGGCTGGCCGGCAATCCGCCGGAGTTGGAGACGGTGGCGAATCTGATGGTGGACGGCGGGTTCGCGCGTGCGGTGCCCGTGGCGTCCGTCGGTGCGGGGGAGTGAGCTGAGCGATGGTGACGTTCGCGCAGGCGCAGGAGCGCGCCGAGGAGTGGATCAACGGGGACGTTCCCGCGTACCAGCATCGTGAGGTGCGGGTGCGGGAGTTCGGGCTCGGGTTCGTGGTGTGGGCGGAGGACCGTCCCGAGGGGCCCCGGTCGGACGGGGGTGCGCAGCGGCTGGTGATCGCCCGGGACAGCGGGGAGGCCACGTTGTGGCCGGCGCTGCCGGTGGGTGAGGTGGTCCGCCGTTACGAGGAGGAGTACGGCCGCCCGGACGAGCCCCAGGACGCGGTGCCGGCGCCTGCGGCGCGGGTGGATCTGAATCAGACGTCGTTCTTGTTGTCGCCGCCGGAGTGGTTGCAGGAGGCGGCGGACAAGCTGGGCATCGGGGAGCGGCGGGGGGCCGAGGGCGGGTCTGGGGCCGGGTCCGGGGCTGCCGGGTCTGATGCCGGTGCCGGTGCCGGTGCCGGCACCGGTGCCGGTGTGTCGGCGGGTGCTGAGGGTGGGGGCGCGACGCCGGATCCCTCGCTGCCGCGGACGCAGGCCGGGGTGCCGGGGAGTGGGTTGCCGCAGACGCAGCCCGGAGTGCCGGGCAGTGGGCTTCCGCAGACGCAGCCCGGGGTGCCGACGGGGCCCGCGCCCGGTGCGCCGGGGGGACCTGTCGCGCCGACGCCCGCCGGGGCGACGCCCTGGACGGGGACGGACACGAACGCCGACGCCGGCGACGACCGTTCCGTACCGCTGCCCGCGACGGTCTTCGCGCCGCCGCTGAGCGGCTCCGACGAACCGGCGCCGCCGCCCGCCGGGCTGCCGGACGCCAAGACGGCCCTGATGAAGGGCGGCAGCCAGCTCCCGCCGACGGCGGTCGCCCCGGCGATGGACGCCTCGGGCCGCGTCTCCGCCGAGAGCGCGCCGGGGGCGCCGGGCAACACGCCGGCTCCGCCCTCGCCCCATGGGCCGGTCGGGTCGTCGTACGGGTATCCGCAGGGGCCCGGTGGTTCCGGTGCCCCCGGTCGTGCGGGGGCCGGGCAGGGGGTCATGCCTCCGCCGCCGGCTCCGCCTCAGGGGCCCGGTGGGGTGTCGTACGGGTATCCGCAGGGCCCGGGGGGTGCCGGTGCCGGGCAGGGGGCCACGCCTCCGCCTCCGCCGCCTCCTCAGCCGCAGGCGGGTGTGCCGTCGTACGGGGCCGGTGCCCCGGGTGGGGGTGCGCCCGGGCGGTCGCTCGCGCCGAACGCCGGTGAGATCGCCGATGCCGCGACCAGCAAGGCGGCTCCGCCCCCGCGTCGTGGGGGTCGCGGTGGGGCCACGCCGCCGCCTCCGCCGAGCGCGCCGGGGGCCCCGGGTGCGCGGCCGGGCGGTACGCCGCCTCCGCCGCCGCCCGGTCCGGGTGCGCCCGGTGCCGCCGCGGCGGGTGGCTATGTGCCCACGCAGTTGGTGTCGGCCCTGGGGCCGGACGGGCCGGCCGGGCCCGGTGCGCCGCAGGCGCCGGGTGCTCCGGGTGCGCCAGGTGCTCCGGGTGCGCCGAACGCTCAGGGCGGGCCGGGTGCGCCGAATCAGCCCGCCGGACCGAACACGCCGGGTGGTGCTCCTCCCGGCGGTGTTCACCATGCCGCGACCATGCTGGCCAACCCCGGGCAGATGGGTCCGGGAGGGCCCGGTGGGCCGGGTGTGCCCGGTGGAGTCGGGGGCGCGCCGCAGCCGCCGGGCGCCCCTGGTGTGCCGCAGGCTCCGGCGGGTGCTCCCGGCGCACCGCAGGCGCCCGGAGTTCCGGGGGCACCCGGCGGGCCGGGTATGCCCGGTGGGCCCGGCGCCCCGCACCAGGCGCAGACCGTGCTGGCCGGACCCCCGGTCGGCGGCCCCGGTGCGCCCCCGCCGCCCGCCCCGGGTGCGCCGGGCGCTCCGGGTATGGCGCCCGGTGGCCCCGGTATGCCCCCGGGGCCCCCTCAGGGCATGCCTCCGGGGATGCCCGGAGCGGGGCAGCCGCCGGCGTACGGGTATCCGCAGCAGCCGCCCGGGCAGCCGACGGTCGGTCCTGGCTACCAGGCCGTGCTGCGCTACCGCGCGCAGGACGGGTCGGAGCAGCAGGTGATCCGGCGTTCGGCGCCGGGCACCCCGCACCCGGAGTGGCAGATCTTCCATGAGCTGCGGGCCATGAACGTGCCCCCGGACCAGGTGCTGGAGCTGCACACCGAGCTGGAGTCGTGCGAGCTGCCGGGTGCGTACTGTGCGCGGATGATCCGGGAGCAGTGGCCGCAGGCACGGCTGGCGAGCATCGCGCCGTACGGCACGGACCATGCGAGCCGGCAGCAGGGCATGCAGCAGCTGCTGGTGCACCAGGGCGAGTTGCACCAGGTGGCCGACGGTCCCGCGCGGCCCGCGCCGGTGCGGGCGCCGTTGCCGCCGGTGCAGCCGGTTCCGCCGATCCCCCCGGAGGGGGTCGCGCAGGAGCTGGGTGCGGCGTTCGGGCCGGGGCTGTTCCGGTTCGAGCAGGCCGCGGTGTCCCGGCAGGGGGTGCCGCCGGTCGTGGCGCACACGCTGGTGGTGGCGGGTCTGCCGATGGACATGGGGCCGTTCTTCTGGGCGCAGGCCCAGCCGGGGCGGCCGGTGCCGACGCTGGCGGAGCTGGCGGCGGAGCGCGGTGTGCAGCCGGCGCCGGACGCGGGGTCGTACCTCGTCATGGGCAGTGATTTCGGCAAGGCGATCTGTGTGCAGTACGGGACGGCGAACATCGTCGCGGTGCCGGTGGAGGCGGGGCCGGGCGGTGGGTCCGTGCCGCCGCAGTTCGTGAACACCGGGCTGCCCGAGTTCCAGCGGTGCCTCGCGCTGCTGGGCCGGATGTGGCGGCTGCGGTTCGGGCTGAACCAGGAGCAGGCGGGGCGCTGGACGGTGGACTTCCAGGCCCAGTTGGCCTCGCTGGACCCGGCGGCGCTGGGTTCGCCGGAGAGCTGGTGGTCGGTGCTGCTGGAGCAGATGTGGGACGGGCTGCTGTGAGGCGTGTCTCGCGCTGACACCGGGTGTGTCGAGGGCCGGGCCGGTCGGATGACCGACCCGGCCCTTTTGCGCGCCCGGAGTGTCGCGTTATGAACACTTAAGTCCGATACATCAAGATATGCGGGAAATCATCATTTCGCGTTCGTCTGGTGGAAGGGGCTACAGCATGAGCAGCGCACGGGTGTCATCGCCGGGGTTCGTGACCGTTCTCGGGCGCGGCTACCGGCCCAAAGAAGTCGACACGTTCACCGCCGCGCTCTCCGCCGAACGCGACGCGGCCTGGGAGCGGGTCACCCGGCTCACGGTGCTCGCCAAGGAGATGGTGGTGGAGGCCAAGCGGCTGCGCGAGGCCTGCACGGAGATCAAGCCGCAGACGTACGACACCCTCGGGGAGCGCGCACGGCGCGTGTGGGATCTCGTACAGGAAGAGGCGGCCGGGATGGTCGAGCGCGCCCGGCGGGAGGCGGCGGAGGAGGTCGCGCAGGCCGAGGAGCATGCCGAGACGCTGAGCCGCACTGCCCAGGAGCAGGCGGAGACGATCCGCACGGAGGCCAAGGAGCACGCCCACAAGCGGCTGCTCGCCGCGCGCGCCGAGGCGCAGGGCATCCGGGTCACCGCGCGGCGCAAGGTCAAGGAGTTCCGCGGCGCGGAGCTCGACGCGCTGCGTGACGTACGGCAGCGCACCGCGGGCCTGCTCGTGGAACCGAAGCACGAGCACGCCGAGAAGTGGGCCGAGGCGGACCGTGAGCTCGCCGAGCGGATCGCCGCCATGGAGGCGAACAACGAGCGGGCGGTGGCCCGTGCCGAGGAGGCCCTGGCCGCGGCGCAGCGGGAGTTCGCCGAGGCCCAGGAGTCGATCGGCCGGCGTCAGGAGGAGGCACGCGCGCGTGCCACGCAGATCCTCGCCGAGGCCCGGCTGAAGGAGGACCGCATCGCCCAGGAGACGGAACGGGTGATCCGCAAGCACCATGAGCACTCGGACGAGGTGCGGGCGCACATGGAGCAGGTCCAGGAGAGCCTGAGAGCGCTCACGGGCCGCCCGGCGGAGTGATCCCCGGGTCCCCGAGCCCTCCTCGGGCCGAGGACCGCGGGCCCGCCCTGCACGCCGCACGACCTACGGCGGGGTGCAGGACGGGCCCGCTTGCATGCCAAGCCGACGGACAGGCCACGGGACCGTCCGGCCGGTCGTCAGTTGTCCTTGCGTGCCGCCGCTCCCGCCAGGATCCAGCCCTCCACGGCCTCGTACTGGCGGCGCTGTTCCTCGGCGCCGCGCCGGCCCGAGGCCAGGGTGCCGAGCCAGCCGAAGGCGAAGCCGAGGGGGACGGTGACGATGCCGGTGGTGGTGAACGGGAACCAGTTGAAGTCGGCCTCGGGGAACGCGGCGGCGGGCGAGCCGGAGACCAGGTTCGTGCCCGGCATGAGGAGCAGGACGGCGAGGGTGCCGCCGATGAGCGTGCACAGCAGGCCGGTGCGGGTGTAGCGGCGCCAGAAGAGGCTGTAGACGAGGGCGGGGGCGAGGGCGGACGCGCCCAGGCAGAAGGAGAGCGTGACCAGGGGCTGCAGGCTGCGGTGCTGCACCTGGGTGGCGAGCAGGATCGTCGGTACGCCGACGGCCAGCGCGGACAGCCGGGCGATCAGCATCTCGCGCTGCGGGGTCGTCGCACGCGCGCGTGCCGCGAAGACGTCGTGGGCGAGGGAGTTGGCGCAGGCGAGGATCATGCCGGCGACGGAGGCGAGGACGGTGAGGAAGATCGCCGTGGTGACCGCCGTGAACAGCAGGGTCTCCGCGGTGGACACGTCCGTGCCGAACGCGGCCCGTGAGCCCAGCAGATAGGCGGTGTTGCCCTGCGGGTCCGCGGCGGCGATCGCGGCGCGGCCGACCAGGGCCGTGGCCCCGAATCCGACGACCGTCATGACCAGGACGAACACCGCCACGCCGGACACCGCCCAGGACAGCGAGCGGCGCACCTGGCGGGCGCTGGAGGCGGTGTACATGCGCATGGTGATGTGCGGCAGGCAGGCGCCGCCCAGGACCACCGACAGCTGGGAGGTGATCATGTCGATACGGGGGTACGGGCTGCCGGCGAACTCCAGGCCGGAGCGCAGGAACGCGTCGCCGACCCCGCTGCCCTTCGCGGCCGCGTCGAACAGGGCGCCCGGGTTCCAGTCGAAGCGGCTGAGGACGACGAGGGCGACGGCGGCACCGGAGCCGAGCAGGGTCACGATCTTCAGGATCTGGATGAGGGCGGTGCCCTTCATGCCGCCGATCGCCGCGTAGCTGATCATCAGCGCGCCCATGACGACGACGCAGCCGGTCTTCACGGAGTCTCCGGAGAAGCCCAGGATGAACGCGAGGAGCTGTCCGGTGCCGGCGAGCTGCACCAGCATCATCGGCAGCAGCGCGGCGAGGGTGACGGCGCAGGCGGTGATCCGTACGGCCCGGCCCGGCATCCTTCTGGCCAGCGCGTCGCCCATGGTGAACCGGCCCGCGTTGCGCAGGGGTTCGGCCAGCAGGAACATCAGCAGCATCAGCGACAGGGCCGTGCTGAGGGCGAGGACGACACCGTCGTAGCCGCACAGGGCGATGACCCCGCCGGTGCCGAGGACGGTGGCGGCGGAGATGTAGTCGCCGGCGATGGCGAGGCCGTTGCGCAGCGGGGACAGGGAGCGGTAGCCGGTGTAGAACTCGTCGAGGTCGTCGCGGTCGGGGCCGGTCATCACGCACAGCAGCAGGGTGACGGTGGCGACCGCGGTGAAGGCGGCGAGGGACATGGTCTGCGCGTCGCCGCTGAACTCCGTGACGGAGGCCGCGAGGTGGGTGCTTGCCGTGCTCACCGGGTGGTCCCCCGTCGTACGTCGATCTCGGACTGCTTGCGGATGCGGTCGGCGAGCGGGTCGACCCGGCGCCGGGCGGTGTGCTCGTAGACGGCGATCGCCAGCAAGGTGACGGGGAGCTGGATCAGCCCGAGGAGGAGGCCGGCGGGCAGTCCGGTGGTGACGGTGGCCGTCATCAGGGACGGCGCGAAGCCGGACAGGACGAGGAACACGACGAAGTAGCCGAGCGCGGTGAGCGTGGCGACGCGTCGCTGGCGGCGGTAGGCGCCGCGCAGGATCCGCAGGTCGCTGTGGTGCCCGAGCGGGGCCTGGTGGTCCGGTCGGTGGCGCGGGGACGTGGGGGGCGGCTGGGGTGGCGGCTGCCAGGGGTAGGTCGGGTCGGGGCGGGACGGGTCGTAGGACATCCCGTGCTCCTTGCATGGCTCGGGCCCGTGGCGGCGGACCGCAGGGAGGTGGGGTGGGGGTGGCGAGCCACGCACGTTACTCGGGAGTACGGTCGGTGCGAAGTCTTTTCACCAAACTGGTCGGTCGGTATGCGCTTACTATGCGAACCGGCCGCTGACCTGCGGTGTTACCCCCGATAACCCCGCCGCCGCTCCGGCTGCTCCCCCGGCTGCTCCTCCGTCCCTTCCGTCGTCGGCGGCTCGCTCCGGTCCTGCTCGCCCAGCACCGGGAACCGGCGCGGCGCCACGCACAGCAGCACCAGGAACGCGAGCGCGGCGGCACACGACGCGCCCAGATACACGGCGTGCACGGCGCTCGCGACAGCGCGCCGTACGGACTCGGGCGCCGTACCTGCGTCGAGCGCGCGGGTGACCGAGTCCAGATCGCCCGCCCCGCCCAGCCGGGCGGCCAGCACCCCGTTGGCGACCGCGCCGAACACCGACGCGCCGATCGTCTGCCCGGTCTGCCGGCAGAACAGCACCGACGCCGTCGTCGTCCCGCGCTCCGACCAGCCCACCGTCGACTGCACACCCACGATCAGCGGCAGCTGGAAGAGGCCGAGCGCCGCCCCGAGCACCAGCATCAACAGGGCCGGCTGCCAGGCCGCGCCGGGATACGGCAGGAAGGGGAACGCCAGCAGGATCAGCGCGGCGGCGCCGATGCCGAGCAGCGCGGTGTCACGGAAGCCGATCCGCCGGTAGACGTGCTGGCTCAGCGCGGCCGACACGGGCCAGCTCAGCGTCCACACCGAGAGCACGAAGCCGGCCGCCACGGGGCCGAGGCCCAGCACCGACTGCGCGTACGTCGGCAGGAACACCGAGGGCGCCACCATCAGCAGGCCCAGCGCGCCCAGGGCCAGATTGACCGCGGCGATCGTACGGCGCCGCCACACCCACCCCGGGATGATCGGCTCCGCCGCCCGGCGCTCGACGACCACCACGAGCCCCGCCAGCGCCAGCCCCGCACCGAACAGCCCGAACGACGGCCCCGACCACCACGGCCAGGCCACCCCGCCCTGCACCAACGCGGTCAACAACACCCCACCGCACGCGAACACGGCCAGAGCCCCGACCCAGTCCACACGCGCGCGTGGCGACGATTCCGCCGGCGTCTTCCGGTCTTCACGCGCGCGTGCACGAGATCCCGGCCGCGTCTTCCGGTCCTCACGCGCGTGTGCCGACGATTCCGCCGGCGTCTCCTGATCCCCACGCGCGCGTGCACGAGATCCCGGCCGTGTCTCCTCGTCCCCACGTGCGAGTGCCGAAGATCCCTGCAGCGACTCCCTGTGCGGCTCGTGCAGATGACGGACGATCAGCCACAACGCCACCGCCCCGATCGGCAGGTTGACCAGGAAGATCCAGCGCCAGTCCGCGTACGCCGCGAGCACTCCGCCCAGACCGGGACCCGCCACCGCCGACACCGCCCACACCGTGGACAGCTTCGACTGGATCTTCGGCCGCTCCTCGAGCGGATACAGATCGGCGGCGAGCGTCTGCACCGTGCCCTGCAGCGCGCCGCCGCCCAGCCCCTGCACCACGCGGAACGCGATCAGCGCCGCCATGTTCCAGGCGAGCGCGCACAGCAGCGACCCCAGCAGGAACAGCGCGGCGCCCACCACCAGCACCGGCTTGCGGCCGAAGGTGTCGGAGAGCTTGCCGTAGACGGGCAGGGTGACCGTCACCGCGAGCAGATAGCCCGAGAACAGCCACGAGAAGACCGAGAACCCGCCCAGGTCGCCGACGATCTGCGGGACGGCCGTGGAGACGACGGTGGAGTCCAGGGCGGCCAGCGCCATGGAGAGCATCAGCGCGGCCACCACCGCGCCCCGCCGCTGCCCGCCCATGCGCTGCGGCGCGGCCTCACGTGTCGCGGGTCTCGTGTCCCCCACCGGATGCCCTCCCCTGCCGTCTCCCGTGCCCCCTGCACCTATCCGCCGGAGGACAGCTTCCCACTTGCCCTTCTCTCCAGGGGAGCCTTGACCTTCACGCGACGGAAGGGTGCAGCCTGAGGCCATCGGGGGTGGAGCGACGCGGGGCCGAAGGGTGGAGTCGACCCCGAGTGCCGCTCCACCCGGTGGTGGAGAGCCCCTAGGGGTACCTCCGTACTACGTCTCGGGGAGGGTTCGTACCGGCGGAGGACGAGACAGACCGGGGTGCCTTCTTAACCTGGCTTTATGCCGTTGGGGGTGGCCAGCCCCAGCGGCGGAGGGTGGGGTTAACCCCCCGGAAAGACGGGTCCCGGCACCAGCGCGCCGGACCCCCTCCCGCCGCCAGACTCTTCGACGTAGCACCTCCCGCACTACTCGCACTTGGCGCACTACGCGCACCACGCGCACTCCTCCCCGGTCATCCACCGCGGTCGAGTGCGATCCATTCACTTCCGACATAGGAGACTTACCGTGACTTCGGCTGTGACCATTCCCAGGCACGGGGGCACTGGAGGGCGTACGGCCGTCGCCGCGCGGGCGCGACAGGTCGTCAAGGCGTACGGGTCCGGCGAGACCCGGGTCGTCGCCCTGGACCACGTCGACGTGGACATCGCACGCGGGCAGTTCACCGCGATCATGGGCCCCTCGGGGTCCGGCAAGTCCACGCTGATGCACTGCCTCGCCGGTCTCGACACCGTGACGAGCGGTCAGATCTACCTGGACGACACCGAGATCACCGGCCTGAAGGACAAGAAGCTCACGAAGCTGCGCCGGGACCGGATCGGGTTCATCTTCCAGGCGTTCAACCTGCTGCCCACGCTCAACGCGATCGAGAACATCACGCTGCCCATGGACATCGCGGGCCGCAAGCCCGACAAGGAGTGGCTCGCGCGCGTGGTCGACACGGTGGGACTCTCCGACCGGCTCAAGCACCGGCCCACCCAGCTCTCCGGCGGTCAGCAGCAGCGGGTCGCCGTGGCGCGCGCCCTGGCGGCCCGCCCCGAGATCATCTTCGGTGACGAGCCGACCGGAAACCTCGACTCGCGCGCGGGCGCCGAGGTCCTGGGCTTCCTGCGCCGCTCCGTCGACGAGCTCGGGCAGACCATCGTGATGGTCACCCACGACCCGGTGGCGGCCTCGTACGCGGACCGGGTGCTGTACCTCGCCGACGGCCGGATCGTCGACGAGATGTTCAAGCCGACCGCGGACGCCGTCCTGGACCGCATGAAGGACTTCGACGCGCGGGGGCGTACGTCATGACCGTCATGAAGACCTCGATGCGCAACTTCTTCGCGCACAAGGGACGCATGGCCCTGTCGGCCGTCGCGGTCCTGCTCTCCGTCGCCTTCGTCTGCGGCACGCTGGTGTTCACCGACACCATGAACACCACCTTCGACAAGCTGTTCGCCGCCACCTCCTCCGATGTCACGGTCAGCGCCAAGGACGCCTCGGACACCGGTGAGACCACCTCCGACAACGGCAAGCCGCCGGTCATGCCGGCCTCCGTGCTCACCAAGGTGCGCGAGGCCCAGGGCGTGAAGACGGCGGAGGGGACCGTCTTCTCGACCTCGGTGACCGTCGTGGACGCCGACAAGGACAACCTCTCCCCGTCCAGCGGCGCCCCGACCATCGTCGGCAGCTGGAACGGCAACGACGCCCGCACCATGAAGATCACCTCCGGTGCGGCGCCCCAGGGCTCCGGCCAGGTCATGGTCGACAAGGACACCGCCGACAAGCACCACCTGAAGCTCGGCGACGAGATCGGCGTGATCAGCGCGGTCGGCACGCACACCGCGCGGATCTCCGGCATCGCCGCCTTCCAGGTCACCAACCCCGGCGCCGCGATCTTCTACCTGGACACGAGGACCGCCCAGCAGACCCTGGTCGGCGAGCCGGACGTGTACACCAACGTCAACGTCACGGCCGCGGCCGGCGTCAGCGACGACCAGCTGAAGAAGAACGTCACGGCGGAGCTCGGCACGGCCGGCTACAAGGTGCAGACCGCCAAGGAGACGGCCGACGCCAACCGCGCGGACGTCGGCGGCTTCCTGAACGTCATGAAGTACGCGATGCTCGGCTTCGCCGGGATCGCCTTCCTCGTCGGCATCTTCCTGATCATCAACACCTTTTCCATGCTGGTCGCCCAGCGCACCCGGGAGATCGGCCTGATGCGGGCCATCGGCTCCAGCCGCAAGCAGGTCAACCGCTCGGTCCTCGCCGAGGCGCTGCTGCTCGGCTTCGTCGGCTCGGTGCTCGGCGTCGGCGCGGGCGTCGGCCTCGCGATCGGTCTGATGAAGCTCATGGGCGCGACCGGCATGAACCTCTCCACCGACGATCTGACGGTGGCCTGGACGACCCCGGTGGTCGGCCTCGCCCTCGGTGTGATCGTCACCGTCCTCGCCGCCTACCTGCCCGCCCGCCGCGCCGGCAAGGTCTCCCCGATGGCCGCGCTGCGCGACGCGGGCGCCCCGGCCGACGCCAAGGCCGGTGTCGTACGGGCCGTGCTGGGGCTGCTGCTGACCGGAGCGGGCGGCTACGGCCTCTACCTCGCCTCGGCCGCCGACAAGGCCAAGGAGGGCTCCCTCTGGCTCGGCCTCGGTGTGGTGCTGACGCTGATCGGCTTCGTCGTCATCGGCCCGCTGCTCGCGGGCGGCGTGGTCCGTGTCCTCGGCGCGGTCCTGCTGAGGGCCTTCGGCCCGGTCGGCCGCATGGCCGAACGCAACGCCCTGCGCAACCCGCGCCGCACCGGCGCCACCGGCGCCGCGCTGATGATCGGCCTCGCCCTGGTCGCCTGCCTCTCGGTCGTCGGCTCCTCCATGGTCGCCTCCGCGACCGACCAGCTCGACAAGACCGTCGGCACGGACTTCATCATCCAGAGCGACAACGGGCAGCTCATCACCCCGCAGGCCGTCCAGGCGGTCAAGGACACGCCGGGCCTGGAGCGGGTCACCGAGTACAAGTGGACCAAGGCCGACTTCACCACGCCCGACGGGAAGACGCTCGACGGCACGGCCATCACCGCCGCCGACCCGAGCTACGCTACGGACCTGCGCACCGAGACCGTCGCGGGCAAGCTCGCCGACGCCTACAAGCCCGACTCGATGTCCGTCCACGAGACGTTCGCCAAGGACCACGACATCCATCTCGGATCCAAGATCGCGGTGGCGTTCGACAACGGCTCCACGGCCCGCCTCACCGTCCGCGCGATCACCAGCAGTGACGTCGTCATCGACCAGGGCGCGATGTACACCTCCATCGACACGATGAAGAAGTACGTCCCGGCCGACAAGCTCCCCCTCGACCAGCTGGTCTTCGCCTCGGCGAAGGACGGACAGCAGGACGCCGCCTACACGTCCCTGAAGTCCGCCCTGCACGACTACCCGCAGTACAGCGTCCGCGACCAGACCGACTACAAGCAGGCGCTGAAGGACCAGATCGGCCAGCTCCTCAACCTGATCTACGGCCTCCTGGCGCTCGCGATCGTCGTCGCGATCCTGGGCGTGGTGAACACCCTGGCCCTGTCGGTGGTGGAACGCACCCGGGAGATCGGCCTGATGCGCGCCATCGGCCTCTCGCGCCGCCAGCTGCGCCGCATGATCCGCATGGAGTCGGTGGTCATCGCCCTCTTCGGCGCCCTCCTCGGCCTCGGCCTGGGCATGGGCTGGGGCGCCACCGCCCAGCAGCTCCTCGCCCTGGAGGGCCTGACCGTCCTCGAGATCCCGTGGCCGACCATCACCGCCGTCTTCATCGGCTCGGCCTTCGTGGGCCTGTTCGCGGCCCTGATCCCCGCCTTCCGCGCCGGCCGCATGAACGTGCTGAACGCGATCGCGACGGACTAGACGGCGATACGGGCGCACATACGGGCGCATATACGGGGGCACGGCCGAGGCACCGAGAAGCGCGGGGGGCTTCTCGGTGCCTTCCCCGTCCGACCGAGTCGGGTGGTGGGCGGCGAAGGTCGGGGGTCCAGGGGGGCGGAGCCCTGGCGGGAGTGTCAGGGCCGCCCCCTGAGAAACCCTGGTTGTCCACAGCCCCCGGCGAACGGCAGCGCCCCGTCGTACCCTGGACACCCCCGGCCCGTGACGCGTGCCGGGTCGTTCGCGTTGCCCACCCACCGACGAAAGCCGCCCCGAATGAGCCTGCACGGTCTGCTCGACGCCGTCGTCAAGGACACCGCCCTCGCCGAAGCGATCCCCGCGGCCGCAGACGGCAACCGCATGCACATCGATCTGGTCGGCCCCCCGGCGGCCCGCCCCTTCACCATCGCCGCCCTCGCCCGCGAGACCGGCCGCACCGTCCTCGCCGTCACCGCGACCGGCCGCGAGGCCGAGGACCTGGCCGCCGCCCTGCGCTCCCTGCTGCCGCCGGACGGCGTCGTCGAGTACCCCTCCTGGGAGACGCTCCCGCACGAACGCCTCAGCCCCCGCAGCGACACCGTGGGCCGCCGCCTCGCCGTGCTGCGCCGGCTGTCCCACCCGCGCCCCGACGACCCCGAGACGGGCCCGGTCTCGGTCGTCGTGGCGCCGGTCCGCTCGGTCCTCCAGCCGCAGGTCAAGGGCCTCGGCGACCTGGAACCGGTGGCCCTGCGCACCGGCGAGCAGGCCGACCTGAACCGGACCGTCGAAGCGCTCGCCGCAGCCGCGTACGCGCGCGTGGAGCTCGTCGAGAAGCGCGGCGAGTTCGCCGTGCGCGGCGGCATCCTGGACGTGTTCCCGCCCACCGAGGAACACCCCCTGCGCATCGAGTTCTGGGGCGACGACATCGAGGAGATCCGCTACTTCAAGGTCGCCGACCAGCGCTCCCTCGAAGTCGCCGAGCACGGCCTGTGGGCCCCGCCCTGCCGTGAACTCCTGCTGACGGACGACGTACGCACGCGTGCGCGTGCCCTCGCCGAACAGCACCCGGAACTCGGCGAACTCCTCCACAGGATCGCCGAGGGCATCGCGGTCGAGGGCATGGAGTCCCTCGCCCCCGTCCTCGTCGACGACATGGAGCTGCTCATCGACGTCCTCCCCAAGGGCGCCATGGCCGTCGTATGCGATCCGGAGCGGGTCCGTACGCGCGCCGCCGACCTGGTGGCGACCTCGCAGGAGTTCCTGCAGGCGTCCTGGGCGGCCACGGCCGGCGGCGGCGAGGCGCCCATCGACGTCGGCGCGGCCTCCCTGTGGTCGATCGCGGACGTCCGCGACCGCGCGCGCGAGCTGGACATGATGTGGTGGTCCGTGTCGCCGTTCGCCGCCGACCTCGAGCTGGAGGCGGACACCCTCCAGCTCGGCATGCACGCCCCCGAGACCTACCGCGGCGACACCGCGAAGGCCCTCGCCGACACCAAGGGCTGGCTCGCCGACGGCTGGCGCGTCGTCTTCGTCACCGAGGGCCACGGCCCGGCGGCCCGCACGGTGGAGGTCCTCGGCGGCGAGGGCGTCGCCGCCCGCCTCGACACGGACATCGCCTCGCTGAGCCCGTCCGTCGTCCATGTGGCGTGCGGCTCCCTCGAGTACGGCTTCGTGGACGCGGCGCTGAAGCTGGTCGTCCTCACCGAGACCGACCTGTCGGGCCAGAAGGCGGCCGGCAAGGACGGCGCGCGCATGCCCGCGCGCCGCCGGAAGACGATCGACCCGCTCACCCTGGAGGCGGGCGACTACATCGTCCACGAGCAGCACGGCGTCGGCCGCTACATCGAGATGGTGCAGCGCACCGTGCAGGGCGCCACGCGCGAGTACCTGGTCGTCGAGTACGCCCCCGCCAAGCG
The DNA here is from genome assembly GCF_040630255.1 of Streptomyces sp. NPDC005820. NCBI lineage: Bacteria > Bacillati > Actinomycetota > Actinomycetes > Kitasatosporales > Streptomycetaceae > Streptomyces > Streptomyces sp. NPDC005820. The sequence goes on along the minus strand of NZ_JBEXXE010000002.1, from coordinate 183,085 downwards.
CGGCCAGCCCGGCGACCGCCTCTACATCCCCACCGACCAGCTGGAGCAGATCACCAAGTACGTCGGCGGCGAGGCGCCCACGCTGCACCGGCTCGGCGGCGCCGACTGGACGAAGACCAAGGCGCGCGCGAAGAAGGCCGTCAAGGAGATCGCCGCCGACCTGATCAAGCTGTACTCCGCGCGCATGGCCGCCCCCGGGCACGCGTTCGGCACGGACACGCCGTGGCAGCGCGAGCTGGAGGACGCGTTCCCGTACGCGGAGACCCCCGACCAGCTCACCACCATCGCCGAGGTCAAGGACGACATGGAGAAGACGGTCCCCATGGACCGCCTGATCTGCGGTGACGTCGGCTACGGCAAGACGGAGATCGCGGTCCGCGCCGCGTTCAAGGCCGTCCAGGACGGCAAGCAGGTCGCGGTCCTCGTCCCGACGACTTTGCTCGTGCAGCAGCACTTCGGCACGTTCAGCGAGCGGTACGCGCAGTTCCCGGTCAACGTCAGGGCGCTGTCCCGGTTCCAGACCGACACCGAGGCGAAGGCGGTCCTGGAGGGCCTGCACGAGGGCGCGGTGGACGTCGTCATCGGCACCCACCGCCTGTTCTCCTCGGAGACGAAGTTCAAGGACCTGGGCCTGGTCATCGTCGACGAGGAGCAGCGCTTCGGCGTCGAGCACAAGGAGCAGCTGAAGAAGCTCCGCGCCAACGTCGACGTGCTGACCATGTCGGCGACCCCGATCCCGCGCACCCTGGAGATGGCGGTCACCGGCATCCGCGAGATGTCGACGATCACCACCCCGCCGGAGGAGCGCCACCCGGTGCTCACCTTCGTCGGCCCGTACGAGGAGAAGCAGATCGGCGCCGCGATCCGCCGTGAACTGCTGCGCGAGGGCCAGGTCTTCTACATCCACAACCGGGTCGAGTCGATCGACCGCGCGGCGGCCCGGCTGCGGGAGATCGTCCCCGAGGCGCGGATCGCGACGGCCCACGGGCAGATGTCCGAGTCGGCCCTCGAACAGGTCGTCGTCGACTTCTGGGAGAAGAAGTTCGACGTGCTCGTCTCGACGACGATCGTCGAGTCCGGCATCGACATCTCCAACGCCAACACCCTGATCGTGGAGCGCGGCGACACCTTCGGTCTCTCCCAGCTGCACCAGCTGCGCGGCCGGGTGGGCCGTGGCCGCGAGCGCGGGTACGCGTACTTCCTGTACCCGCCGGAGAAGCCGCTGACGGAGACCGCGCACGAGCGGCTCGCCACGATCGCCCAGCACACCGAGATGGGCGCGGGCATGTACGTGGCGATGAAGGACCTGGAGATCCGAGGGGCCGGAAACCTCCTCGGCGGCGAGCAGTCGGGCCACATCGCGGGTGTCGGCTTCGACCTGTACGTCCGGATGGTCGGCGAGGCCGTGGCAGACTACCGGCGGCAGCTGGAGACCGGTGGGATCGAGGAGGAGCCGCCGCTCGAGGTCAAGATCGAGCTGCCGGTCGACGCGCACGTCCCGCACGACTACGCCCCCGGCGAGCGGCTGCGTCTGCAGGCCTACCGTGCCATCGCCTCGGCCAACTCCGAGGACGACATCAAGGCCGTACGGGAGGAACTCGTCGACCGTTACGGCAAGCTGCCCGAGCCGGTCGAGAACCTGCTGCTGGTGGCCGGGCTGCGGATGCTGGCACGCGCGTGCGGGGTCGGCGAGATCGTTCTGCAGGGCACCAACATCCGTTTCGCGCCGGTGGAGTTGCGTGAGTCGCAGGAGCTGCGCCTGAAGCGCCTGTACCCCGGCTCCGTCATCAAGCCGGCCGTCCACCAGGTCCTCGTGCCCCGCCCGAAGACGGCGAAGGTCGGCGGCAAGCCGTTGGTCGGCCGGGAACTGCTGGGCTGGGTGGGGGAGTTCCTGGCGTCGGTGCTGGGGTCGTAGGAGTCGAGGGCCGTCAGGCCACCGGTCGGATCCGTCCGCCGGTGGCCTCCGCCAGGGCCTCCGCCAGGGCCGCCGCCAGCCGGTCACGGACCGCGACCTGGGCGGCGATCCGCTCCTCCATGACCGCGAGCCGCCGCAGCGCGACCTCCAGGGTCCGCCCGGTCGGCGGGGACGCGGTCACGTCCCGGTCCAGACAGGGCAGGAACACCTGTACGTCGTCCAGGGTGAGCCCCGCCCGTACGAGGCTGCGGATGTTGCGGACGCGGACGGCGACGGCGGGGTCGTAGAAGCGGTAGCCGTTGGCGGCGCGCTCGGAGACGATCAGCCCCGCCCGCTCGTAGTGGCGCAGGGCGCGCACGGAGGCTCCGGTGACCTCGGCGAGCTCGCCGATGCGCAGGCGTGGTCGGGGCGGACCGGGGGCCGTCGTGTCGCCTGGCTGCTGCATGCACGTCAGTCTCATGCGACGACCGCGCCGCCGTCCACCGGGAGGATCACCCCGGTGACGAACGAGGCCTCGGGTGAGGCGAGTCGCGTGATCGCCCAGGCGACGTCCTGCGGGCGGCCGATCCGGCCGAGCGGGGTGTGCGCGAGCTGCCAGGCGCGGATCGCGGCACGCTGTTCTGGCGTCCAGCCGGTGTGGTCGGCGATCGGTGTCTCGATCGCGCCGGGCGCCACCGCGGCGACCCGGATCCCGAGGGGCGCCAGTTCGACCGCCCAACTGCGGGTGAGCACTTCGAGGGCGGCCTTCCCGGCCGCGTACAGGGAGTTGCCCGGCCAGCCACGCTGCCCGACGGACGTCGTCACGTTCACGACGACACCCCGGCTCTCCTCCAGGGCGGGCAGCGCGGCCTGGGTGAGGAGGAGGGGAGCGACCAGGTTGGTCGCGAGGAGGGGGCGTACCGAGGCGAGGGTGTAGGTGCGCAGGGAGTCGGTGGTGACGATGGCGGCATTGTTGACGAGGACGTCGATGCGGCCGTGGCGTTCCAGGGCGGTGCGGACGACGTCGGCCGGGCCGTCCTCGGCCGTGAGGTCGGCGGCGAGCGGGGTGATGCGGTCCTCGTCGTGGGCGGCGGTCCCGGCGAGGGGCGCCGGGCGGCGGCCCACGGCGATCACGCGGTCGCCCTGTGCGGCGAAGGCGTGGGCGGTGGCGCGGCCGATGCCGGTGCCGGCGCCGGTGACGAGGACGGTTCGGGGGCTGTTCGTTCCGGTCATGCGGGGATCCTCGGACCCTGACGCCGGTGTCAGGGTCAAGCGCCGGTCCGGCGGCGGCGGTTCAGGCGGGTGGGAGCAGGAACAGCGGCAGCTCCCGCAGTACGTCCTCGGGGTCCTCGTCGTCGAGGAGGCGGTCGAGGTTGTGGCCGAGCAGCAGGGTGGCGAAGCCGTGGGCCAGGGACCAGACGGCGAGGCGGGTGTGCCGGGAGTGCGGGTCGTCGCCGGCGGGCGTGCTGGTGGCGATGGCGTCGGTCAGGGCCGCGCCGGACAGGGCGCGGGCCGTGGTCAGCTCCAGGTCGTCGGTGTGCAGCAGGTTCGGCGTGAACATCACCTGGAAGTGCGCCGGGTGCTGCCGGGCGAACCGGACGTAGCGGGCGCCCGCGTCCCGCAGGTCCGTCGCCCCGGCGAGTGTCTCGGCCAGCAGTCCGTGCCCCTCCGCCGCGATCGCCGTCAGCAGACCGGTGCGGTCGCGGAAGTGGTGGGCGGGGGCGGCGTGCGAGACGCCGGCGCGGCGGGCGAGGTCGCGCAGGCTCAGCGCGGCGGGGCCGTCGGTGGCGATGACGTCGAGGGCGGCGGTGAGGATGGCGCGGCGCAGATCGCCGTGGTGGTACGGGCTCATGGGAGCAGACTACGGCGAATCTAGGCATTGACAAGTTGGAGGCGGTCGGGCAATCTTGTCAGTGTCAAGTTATGGCGCACGCCGAACACGACGAGGGGGAGACGTCATGTCCGAGAGCGAGTCCGAGAACCAGGTGCACGCACCGGCGCCGGAGCGGCAGGTGGAGCCGTCCCGGGCCCGTGGGCTCTGGCATCTGCTGGAACCCCTGCACGCCGTCCTGTACTACGCGCCCGAGGTCTTCGAGGAGGCCGCCGGTCTCGGCCTCTCCGCCGAGGACCGCTGGTCGAGCTACTTCCCGTTCCGCGCCGCGCCCCTGGGGCCCGTCGGCAGCGGGGCCGTGACCTCGGCCTTCTATAGCTTCGCGCCCGGCATGGTCGCCCGGTACGTCGACGAGGCGCGCAGGGTCACCACGTCGGACGCCGCGCTGAGGGCGAGGCTGAGGGGCGTCGACCGGGCCTACCGCACGCTGTTCGGCGACCGCGTCGACAGTCCCGCCATGGAGGAGGCGGCCGACCTCGCCCGGCGTGCCGCCGAGGCCGCGGACACGGCGGGCCGCCCGCTCGCCGCGGCCAACGCCGCGCTGGAGTGGCCGGTCGACCCTCACCTTCAGCTCTGGCAGGCGGCGACCGTCCTGCGCGAGCACCGCGGCGACGGGCATCTCGCCGCCCTGCTGATCGCCGGACTCGACCCGGCAGAAGCGCTGGTGTCCTTCGCCGCGATAGGCGCCGCCTCGGCCGAGCGCTTCGAGAGCCGCGGCTGGCCGGCCGAGGAGTGGACGGCGGCCCGGGAGCGCCTGGCCGCCCGGGGCCTCGTCGAGCCGGACGGTACGGCGACGGAGGCGGGCCGCGAGCTGCGCCGTCGCGTGGAGCAGGACACCGACCGCCTCGCGCTCGGCCCCTGGCAGGCCCTGGGGGCGCAGGCCACGGAGCGGCTGGCCGGCCTCCTCGGCGACTACTGGGTCGCGGTCATCGGCTCCGGACTGCTGCCCTCGGAATCCACCCTGGGGATAGGCAAGGTGTGAGGGCCGCCCGGCGGCGGGAGCAGGGCCGTTGCGGGCCCGGTGGCGGGGCCCGGTGCCGGGCGCGCGGGAAGCCGTCCGCGGGAGGTGAGGCTGCGCGGACGGCTTCTTCTTCAGGTGGTGTGCGGGGTCCGGCACCCGGGCCGGACGTTCCTCCGTGGTCTCTTCGGCGGTCGCGTCATCGCCCTCGGGTCCCTCGGATCATCACCTCGGGGATCATTGCCCCTCGGGCCGGTCGGGCCGGTCGGGCCGTTCGCGGTCCATGCCGAGCGAGCCCTCCATCCTCTGCTGGGCTTCGTCGACCTGACCCTCGTATTTGTTGCCCGTCCTCTCGTTGACCTTCCGTTCGGCGGCGTCGGACATGTCCTTGGCCTTGTCCTGGGCCGCCTTGTTGTGCCTGAACCTGTCGAGGATGCCCATGCAGAGCTCCTTCCGGAGGTGACTCACTTTCGACGATATTCCCGGGATGTGAGGGATGCCCACTTGAGGCCATGGTGGTCTGGACCTCCCGGATGCCGCGGAGCGCCCCATCGGTACGGTGTGCACCGACGTCCGCCGGGGAAGCCGCCCTGTGCGGGGTGGCAGCGGGCAGGCAAGGGGAGGGGCGCGCGGGATGCGTCTGAGGGGTGGGGCGGCGACCGCCGCCATGCTGATGAGCGCGGTGACCGTCGTGGCGGTGGCCGGCTGTGCCGACCAGGGCGTGGGAACAGGCCTCGGATCCGGTGCGGGCTCCGGGTCGGGTTCCGGTTCTGGTACGGCGCCGGCAGGCGGGGGAGCGGCTCTCGCGGCCGCCGGGTCGCTCACCGTGAAGGGGCGCGCGCCCAGGACCGGCTATGAGCGGGACAGGTTCGGCACCGCGTGGGCCGACACGGACTCCAACGGCTGTGACACGCGCGACGACATCCTCAAGCGCGATCTGGCGGAGGTGAGGTTCACCGGCGGGGACTGCAAGGTGGTGTACGGCGTGCTGGAGTCGGACCCGTACTCCGGGAAGGACGTGACCTATCGGCGCGGTGCGAGCAAGGTCGACATCGACCATGTCGTCGCCCTGTCCGACGCCTGGCAGACGGGGGCGAAGTACTGGGACGCGAGCAAGCGGATAGCGCTCGCCAACGACCCGCTCAACCTGCTGGCCGTGGACGCGAGCACCAACCGTTCCAAGGGCGACGGGGACACCGCGACCTGGCTGCCGCCCAACAAGGCCTACCGGTGCACGTATGTCGCGGCGCAGGTGGCCGTGAAGAAGAAGTACGGGCTGTGGGTCACGGCGGCGGAGAAGGCCGCGATGCGGAAGGTCCTCTCCGCCTGCCCCGAACAGAGGCTCCCCACGGGCGGCAATTCCACCAAGGCGCCGGAACGCTTCCACGCGGGCTGACGGCCTTACGGTTTTGGCCAGTACGGGGGCATGAACACTTGGTCCGCGGGGATCGATGAGTCGGTAAAGGAGTTCACAGGCGGCAAACGGGCGCCCTGCGGCAAATCGGTCAGGTTCAGCAAGAGCCGGTCAAGGGAGCTGAAAGATCGGTCCGCGGACCTGTCCACAGACTGTTCACAGTAGGCAAGATCGGTGAGCTTCTGTGTCGCTTTCCGATCGCTGGTGGGGGTCCAGGTCGTGTTGCGCTTTCGGCTGCCCAGCCGTTCGAGTCGCTTCCCTCGTTCGCACCGTGCAAGACGGTCGGGCGGGGCGTTTCGTTCCCGTCGCACCCTGCGGGGTCTGTCCGCGCTGCTGCTCACCGCGCTGGCCCTGATGCTGACGACCGATCAGGCGGTCGCCGAGGGGCTGGAGCTCGGCAGCGTCGAGCTGCCGGGCATGAGCCTGGCCTCCCTCGCGCACTGGTTCACCGACCCGCACTGGGGCAGGCTGCCGCACCAGCAGTCCGGCACCGCGGCCGGGCGCCGGCACCAGGTGTCCGCCGCCGCGACGGCCGCCCATCGCGGCGCGGGCCACGCCCCCGGAAAGGCGAAGGGCGAACTGCCCGCCTACCAGGCGCACAAGCCGGCCACGCCCGCGGGCCGCAGTGCGGGCGCCGCCGGGTACGACGCCAAGACCAGCAAGCGCAGCGCCACCAAGTCCAGCCGCACGGAGACCGTCTACGACAACGCCGACGGGTCCGTCACCCGCCGTATCTCCCAGAACCCCGTCAACTACCAGGTCGGCGAGGGCCGATGGGCGCCCATCGACGTGGATGTGCGGGCCGGGCCGGACGGGCGGTGGTACGAGACGGCCAACTCCCTCGACGTCGACTTCGCGGCCAGGGCCACCGATCCCGCGCTCGCCTCCCTCGCGACCGACACGAAGCACGGCGTGGCCTACGCCCTCGAGGGCGCCGCCCCGGTCGAGGGCACCGCCGACGGTTCGACCGTGACGTACGACGGGGTCCTGCCCGGCACCGATCTGCAGGTGCGGCCCACCGCCACCGGGATGAAGGAGTCCGTCGTCCTCCGGGACGCGGACGCGGGCGACACCTGGACCTTCCCGCTCACCCTCAAGGGCCTCACGCCCAGCCAGGAAGCGGACGGCTGGATCGATCTCCGGGACGCCTCCGGCACGTCCGTCGAGCGCATCCCTCCGGCCTACGCCTACGACTCCCACGTCGACCCGCGCTCCGGCGACCCCGCCACCACCCACGCCGTCACCACCGAGCTCCTCCACGACGGCGACGGCTATGTCCTGCGCATCACCCTCGACAGCGCCTGGCTGCACGCGAAGAGCCGGGTCTTCCCGGTCACCGTCGACCCCACCGTCGAGGACGGCTGGACCACCACCTACGCCGAGTCCGGGTCCGGCAACAATGTCGACCATTCCTACGAGCAGACCGTCAAGGTCGGCTCCTACGACTCCGGCACCCACGCCGCGAACAGCTTCGTCAACCACTGGGACACCGCCTGGGACGGCAGCAACGCCACCGTCACCGCCGCGACCCTGCACCTGTTCGACACCTGGGCCTCCACCTGTACGGCGGAACGTTTCGACGTGGCGCTGGTGACCAGCGCCTGGACCCCGGAGGGCGTCACCAGCTACCCCGGCCCGTCCATGGGCTCGTCGATCGGCAACGCCACCCCGAGCGTGCCCAACGCCTGCGCCAACACCGCCGCGGACCGCACGGTCGGCGACTGGGTGAGCGTGTCGCTGTCCACCTCGGCGATCCAGGGCTGGTTCAGCGGCGCCACCGCCGACCACGGCCTCGGCGTGTACGCCTCCACCGCCGACGCCCTTCACTGGAAGCAGTTCGGCTCCTTCAACGACCCGGGCAAGGGCCCCTGGATCGAGGTCACCTACACCGGCAACACCGCCCCGCAGCTGTACGAACAGTTCCCGGCGGACAACGCGGTCGTCGGCACCACCACCCCCGAACTCACCGCCTGGGCCGGCGGCGCCAACTCCACCTCCGGCAGCGCCAACCAATACCTGTTCCGGGTCTACGACGCCTCCGGCGCCAAGGTCGCCGACTCGGGCCTGGTCTCCACCGGCGACTGGACCGTTCCCTCCGGCAAGCTCGCCTGGGGCAAGAGCTACAGCTGGACCGTCCAGGCGTACGACTCGGCCACGAACCTCTACTCGCCGGCCGACCCCTACGAGATATCGATCCAGGTCCCGCAGACCGTCATCACCTCGGGGCTCTCGCAGAACAGCAGCGACCACGGCTTCGACGCGTCGATCGGCAACTACACCACCTCCGACACCGACGCCTCGATCTCCACGGTCGGCCCGTCCCTGGACATCGACCGCGACTACAACTCCCGTGACCCGCGCTGGACCGGCGCGTTCGGCGCGGGCTGGTCCAGCATCCTCGACTCCCGGGCCACCGAGCAGTACACGGCGTCCGGCGCGGTCGCGAGCGTCCAGGTCACCTACCCGGACGGCTCACAGGCGGGCTACGGCAAGAACAGCGACGGCACGTTCACCCCCGGCGGCGGACGGTTCGCCACCTTCAAATCGGTCACCGGCGGCTACACGCTCACCGACAAGGACGACACCCTCTACACCTTCACCCAGTCCCTGGGCTCCGGCGGCTACGGCCTGACCTCGGTGACCGACGCCAACGGTCGCGCCCTCACCCTCACCTGGACGAGCGGCCACATCACGAAGATGACCTCGGCGGTCTCCGGCCGCTCGCTCACCATGACCTGGTCCACGCCGGCCGGCGCGCTCGCCGCACACGTCCAGACCGTCGTCACCGACCCGGTCACCGCCGGTGACACGAACACGACGCAGATCTGGACATACGGCTACACCGGCGACCAGCTGACCACCGTCTGCTCGCCGCTGAGCACGACCAAGTGCACGACGTACGGCTACACCACCGGCTCCGGCTACCAGAACGCGGCGCTCGACCTCGACCCGCACACCTTCTGGCCGCTGTCGGAGACCTCCGGCACCAGCGCCAAGGACGCGGTCCTCGCCAACGAGGGCACCACGAACGCGACGTACGAGAACGTCACCCTCGGCCAGAGCGGCCCCCTCACCGGTTCCTCCGCGAAGGCAGCCGGTTTCAACGGCACCTCCTCGGACGTCTCCCTGCCGAAGAACCTCGGCAACGACACCGACTCCGGCGCGCTCTCCCTGTGGTTCAAGACCTCCGCCGGACCGGGGGTGCTCTACTCCTACGCCTCGCAGCCGATCGGGTCCGGGCAGGCGGCCGGCTTCTACACACCGTCCGTGTACGTCGGCACGGACGGCAAGCTGAACGCCGAGTTCTGGTACAGCGACGGCGTCAACCCGATCGTGTCCTCGGCGTCCGTCGCCGACGGCAAGTGGCACCACGTCGTGCTGTCCGCCGCCGGCAACTCCCAGACCCTCTACCTGGACAACGCCAAGGTCGGCTCCCGCACCGGCACCATCTCCATCAAGAGCGCGACGGCCTTCGGCAAGAACCAGTCCTTCAACTACCTCGGCACCGGTTTCCTCGGCGGCGACTGGCCCGACGAGCCGCACTCCTCCGCCTCCGACGACACCGGCTACGCCACCTACTTCAACGGCTCCATCGCCGACGTCGGCTGGTACAGCCGCCCGCTGGTCGCCGCCGACGTGAACGCCCTGTACACCTACGGCACGCACAGCGAGTCGCTGCTGACCTCGGTCAAGCGGCCGTCCGGCAAGACGTTCGCGGCGATGACGTACAACACCGACTCGACCGTGCTCACGCAGATGACGGACGAGAACGGCGGCACCTGGGTGCTGGGCGCCCCGACCGTCACCGGGTCGAGCGACACCTACCGGGGCGCGGTCCTGGGCGGGGCGCCGAGCCAGTACTTCCGGCTGGGGGAGGCGGCCGGGGCCACGACGGCCGTGGACCAGGTGCGCGGCGGCAACGGCGCCTACACCTCCGTCACCCTCGGCGCGTCCGGCCCGTTCAGCGACCAGAAGGCGGCCACCTTCGACGGCTCCACCTCGTACGTCGAGGTCCCGGCCGCGGGTCTGCACTCCGGCAACGACCGCAGCGTCGAACTGTGGTTCAAGACCGTCAACCAGGGTGTTCTGATCGGCGACCAGTCGGTGGCCCTCGCCGGGGCGAGCACTCCCTCCGGCAGCTGGACGCCGGTGCTGTACGTCGGCAGCGACAACAAGCTGCACGGCCACTTCTGGTCCGGCAGCGGCTCGGGGTCGACGGCCTTCGGCTCCACCGGCACCGTCACCAACAACGCCTGGCACCAGGTCGTGCTCAGCGTCACCGGCTCCACCCAGACCATGTACCTGGACGGCGTCCAGCAGGCCACCTACAGCGGCGCCCCGAACGACCAGTCGAACAACCACCTCTACATCGGCGCCGGCTTCGCCAAGTCCTGGGTGAACTCGCCCGCCGACATCAGTTACTTCAAGGGTTCCATCGCCGAGGCCGCCTTCTACCGGACCGGTCTCACGGCGGCCGACGTCGAGCAGCACATGGAGGCCGCGAAGAACTCCACCGGCCTGCTCCCCGTCGAGACGGTCACGGTCACGGAACCGACCACCAAGACCCTGAAGTACACCTACGACGTCACCAACGGCAACCGCGCACTGACCGAGACCGACGGCCTCGGCGACAAGACCAGCTTCGGCTACGACTCGGCCGGCTTCGAGCACACGGTCACCGACCCCAACGGCGCGCTCACGATCACGGGCCACGACATACGCGGCAACGTGGTCTCCTCCACGTCCTGCCAGGACCAGGCCGCCAACAAGTGCAACACCGAGTACTACGGGTACTACCCCGACGACACGACGGCCCAGCTCACCACCGCCGACCCGCGCAACGACCAGCTCCTCACCGAGCGCGACGGCAGATCGGCCTCGGCGACCGACTCCACCTACCTGACGTCGTACACGTACGACTCGGCGGGCAACCAGACCGCCATCACCGGTCCGGCCGTCCCCGGCTTCCCGAACGGCCGTACGACGAGCACCGTCTACAGCGACGGGACCAGCACCTACCCGTCCGCCGACGGCGGGGCGGTCCCCAAGGGCCTCCCCGTGAAGACCGTCTCCCCGGGCGGCGCGGTCAACCAGGTGGCGTACTTCAAGAACGGTGACGTGGCCTCGACCACCGACGCCCTCGGCCTGGTCACCTCGTACACCTACGACGGTCTCGGCCAGGTCCTCACCGAGAAGGTCGTCTCCGACACCTACCCGAACGGCCTGACGACGTCCTACGTGTACGACGCCGGCGGCCAGGTCCTCCAGGAACACGACCCGCAGCTCACCGACCGCGTCACCGGCGCCACCCACGCCGCCGTCACCGCCTCGGTCTACGACGACGACGGCGACGTCACCTCGCAGACGGTGTCCGACGGCAGCGGCGGCGACCACTCCCGCAGCCAGAACTGGACCTACGACGCCTACGACCGCGTCCTGACCGAGGCCGACGCCAACGCGGCCGAGGGCGCGAGCAACGGCAACACCACGACGTACACATACGACACCTCCGGCAACAAGACCAAGGAGGTGACGAGCGCCGGCACCGAGACCCGGTACACGTACAACGACAACGGCGACCTGCTCACCCAGGGCCTGATGTACACCGGCGACCCGGTGAACCCGCAGACGGCGGCGCTCCTCACCGAGTCCTCCCGGGCCTACGACCCGGCCGGGCGGCTCGCGTCCGTCACCGACGCGATGGGCAACACGACGGCGTACACGTACACCGACGACGGTCTGACCGCGACGGTGAAGCGCACCAGCGCCGACGGCAACAGCACCTACACGCTGGAGTCGGACCTCTACGACGCGGCCGGCAACCTCACCCAGCAGACCACCGACAACGGCGAGACGGTCACCAAGTACACGGTCGACGCGGCCTCCCGGACCATGTCCACCGAGCTCGACCCGACCGGTGTGGACCGGGTGACGACGGTGTCGTACACCCCGGACGACCAGGTCGCCTCCGAGAGCGACCACGACTCCTCCGGCTACGACCGCACGACCACCAACACCTACGACGACATGGGCAACCTGCTCAGCGAGACACTGTACGGGGACGCCTCCGGTCATCCGGCGGGCTGGTGGAAGCTGAACCAGACGGCGGGCCGGTCCGTCACCGACTCCTCCGGCACCGGCAACACCGCCACCGCGGGCGCGGGCGTGACCTGGGCGGACGACGCGGCCAAGTTCGCGGGCACCTCGACCGGCACCGGCGACATCGTCGCCACCAACAGCCCGGTCCTGGACACCTCCGCCTCCTACACGGTCTCCGCGTGGGTGAACCTGGCGGACACCTCCGCCATCCGCACCTTCGTCGCCCAGGGCGGCACCAACCGGGCCTCCTTCTACCTGCAGTACAACAAGACCTCCAACTCCTTCCGCTTCCACGCGGCCAGCTCCGACGTGGCCTCCCCGTCCGCCTTCTACGACGCCCAGGCCTCGACGGCCGCCCCGCTCAACACCTGGACCCATCTGGTCGGCGTGTTCGACGCGAGCAACGGCTCGATGAAGCTGTACGTCAACGGCGCGCAGGACGGCTCCGCCACCGACACCTCCCCGTGGACCGGCACCGGGCCGCTGACCATCGGCGGCACGAAGACGGCCGGGGGCACCATCGCCGACGTCGACAACGGCGAGGTCGGGGACGTGCAGGTCTACCAGCGGGCGCTGTCGGCGAGTGAGGTCACCTCGCTCTACGGCAAGGGCCGCACCGGCGGCACAGTCGGCTCCTCCGACGCCCAGACCACCAAGTACGGCTACGACAAGCGCGGTCTGCCGACGTCGATGACGGACGCCGAGCAGCACACCACCGATTACGCCTACGACGAGGCAGGCAACCTCGCGGTCACCACCGCGCCCGCCGTCCAGGCCGAGCCCGACGGGACGACGGCCGCGACCGTCCGCCCGGTCACCACCAGCGGCTTCAACACCTTCGGCGAGGCGGTCGAGGAACAGGACCCGAACGGCCTGGTCACGACGACGGTCTACGACGCGGAGGGGAACAAGGTCTCCGAGACGCTCCCGTCGTACACCCCGGCGGGCGGCTCCACCCCCGACGCGGGCACGACGGTCTGGACGTACGACAGCGAAGGCAACCAGACGTCGGTCACCACGCCCGGCGGGAGGACGACCTCCTACCTGTACGACCAGCTGGGCGACGTCGCCCAGGTCACGGAACCCGACGGCACGAAGACGCACGCGGTCTACGACACCAACGGCGACCAGCTCTCCACGACGGACGGCACCGGCGCGCAGGCGCAGGCCACGTACGACTACCTCGGCCGTCAGGTCACCGCGACGACGATGGAGCGCTACCCGTCGACGAAGACCCTGACGACCCATACGTCCTACGACGTCACCACGGGCAACCCCTACGGGGCGCACGCCTCCTCGGTCACCTCGCCGGGCGGGGTGAAGACGTCGTACGGCTACAACCGGGCCGGTGACGTCACCTCGGTCACCGACGGCGCGGGCAACGCCACCAACTACACCTACGACTTCCAGGGCAACCCGCAGAAGACGATCCTCGCCGACGGCAGCTGGACCCAGACCGACTACAACGCCGACGGCGACCCGGTCGCCACCCGCGGGTACGACAAGAACAACGTCCAGCTGTGGTCGACCTCGCAGCAGTACGACGGTGTCGGCAACATGGTCGCCGCCACCGACGCACGCCAGCACACCAGCCACTTCACCTACGACGCGGCCGGGACGATCACCCAGGAGGTCCAGCCGGTCGACGCGTCGACGTCGATCACCACGACCTTCGGCTACGACGCGGCCGGCAACCGCACCCGCTTCACCGACGGCCGCGGCAACTCCTGGCGCTACACGTACACCCCGTGGGGCCAGCAGCAGACGATCGTCGAGCCGACCACGGCCCAGTACAGCTCGGCCGCCGACTCGACGACGACGTTCGCCTACGACGCGGACGGCCAGATGACGTCCGCGACCCTGCCGGGTGGCACGACGACATCGATGACGTACGACAACGTCGGCCAGCTGAAGTCGATGTCCGGCGCGGGCGCCGACGCGGCGACCGCCAAGCGCAGCTTCACCTATGACGCGGACGGCCGCGTGATGTCGGCCGACACCGACGAGGCGGGCATCGCGGGCGCGGCCGACCACCAGGACGCCACGCACGACGCGTTCACCTACGACGACCGCGGCGACCTGCTGACGACGTCGGGTTCGGCGGGGTCCTCGAGCTTCGCCTACAACGACGACGCGGCGGTGACGTCCCGCACGGACGCGGCCGGCACGACGACGTACGGCTACGACACGGCCGGCCGCCTGTCCTCCCTGAACGACCCGGCAACGGGCAACCAGCTCACCTACACCTACGACCAGTTGAACGACCTGAAGACGGTCAAGTACGGCTCGACGGGCCAGACGCGCACCTTCACCTACGACAGCCGGCACGAGCTGACCAACGACGTCCTGGTGCAGGGCGCCTCGACGGTGGCGAGCTTCGCGTACGGCTACGACGACGACGGCAACCTGACGTCGAAGACGACGACGGGCGTGTCGGGAGCATCGGCGAACACGTACGGCTACGACTGGGCCAACCGGCTGACCTCGTGGAACAACGGCAGCACGACCACGTCGTACGCCTACGACGCCTCGGGCAACCGGATCCGCAACGGCGCGGACGTCTACACGTACGACGAGCGCGACGAGCTCACGTCGGACGGCGTACACAGCTACTCGTACTCGGCGCGCGGCACGATGACGCAGGAGTCGTCGACGGCCGGCGGGACGGTCGCGTACAAGACGGACGCGTTCGGCGGGCAGATCGTCGCGGGCGAGCAGTCGTACACGCTGGACGCGACCGGCCGGAACATCACCGACCGGGACACGACGACGGGCGCGAGCCGCACCTTCGCCTACTCGGGCGCGGACAACACGATCGCGTCGGACGGCGACGACACGTACACGTACGACCCGGCGGGCGGCCTGGTGGGCGTCAAGCCGTCGGGCGGTGGCGCGGTGCTGGCCCTGACCGACCAGCACAACGACGTGGTGGGCTCCTTCGCCTCGGGCGCCACGGCCCTGACCGGATCGGCGTCGTACGACCCGCTGGGCAAGGTGGTCTCCCCGACGAACACGGTCGTCGGCCACCTCGGTTTCCAGTCCGGCTGGACGGAACCCGGCACGGGTGACGTGGGCACGGCATCGCGCTGGTACGACCCGGACACGGGTGTGTTCCTCAACAAGGACAGCGTGTCGCTGAACCCGGTCCCGAACTCGGTGTCCGCGAACCCGTTCGCGTACGTCGACGACAACCCGCTGGCGGGCACGGACGAGTCGGGCAACTGCTCCTGGTACGACGTGGTGTGCGGCGCGAAGAAGGCCGCCCATCACGTGTCCCACGCGGTGAAGCACGCGGCGCACCGGGTCTACCACGCGGTCAAGCACGCGGCCCGCAAGGTCGTGCACGCCGTGAAGCACGCGGCCCACAAGGTGGTCCACCACGTGCGGGACGTGTACCACGCGACGGTGCGGGTGGTGCGGCGCGTCTACCACTACACGGCACGACATGTGAGACGCGCGTATCACCGGGTGGTCCATGCGGTGCACACCGCGTACCACAAGGTGTCGAGAGCGGTGCACCGCGTGGTGCACACGGTCAAGAAGGCGGCGAGCAAGGTCGCGCACGCCGTGAAGAAGGCGGCGCATGCCGTCTCCCACGCGGCACGGACCGCGTACCACGCCACCGTGAAGGCGGCGAAGGCCACCGCGACCTTCGTGAAGCACCACGCGGCCGCGATCACCTCCTTCGTGGTATCCACGGCGGTCTTCGCGGGCTGCGAGGCCCTGACCGCGGGCGTCGGCTCCATCGGCTGCGCGGCGGCCGCGGGCGCGGTCGGCTCCCTGGTCGAGCAGGGCTTCGCGTGCGCCGAGAACGGCGGCGACGACTGCTCCGCCGGCGCCTTCGCGGGCGCCGCGGTGACCGGCGCCGTGGCGGGTGCGCTCGGCGGCGCCCTCGGCAAGATCGGCGGCAAGCTCCTGGCGAAGGCCGCCCCGAAGGCGATGAAGGTCGTCGGCGGCCTCTTCGGCAAGGGCGCGACGGAGGCCGAGGAAACAGCGGCGACGGATGCGACGGAGGCGGCGGCTTCCCGGGCGGATTCGGAGGGGGCGGGGTCCCGGGCTCAGTCGCATTCGGATGAGGCGGGGCCGACGTGCCACAGCTTCACGGGCTCGACCCGCGTGCTGATGGCCGACGGAGTGACGAAGGCGATCGACCAGGTGCGGGTGGGCGACAAGATCGCCGACTCGGTGCCGGGTGTCACGGGTACGCAGGTGCACGAGGTCACCGACGTGATCGTCACGCGCACGGATCACGACTTCGTGGACGTGACGGTGAAGGGGACGGCTGGGAAGGCCGGTGTGAAGGCCCTGGCCAAGAAGGCGGCCCGCAAGGCGGCGTTCGGCCTGGCGGCGTCGGCGGCGGTACTGGGAGCCCTGTCGGCTGGCCACGGCGGCCAGAAGGCGACCCAGCCGGTGGCGGCGGCAGTCGGCATGACCCGGGCGAGCACGCAGGACGCTCACCTCCAGACGACCTTCCACCACCCCTTCTACGACGAGACCCAGTCGGCCTTCGTCGAGGCCAAGGACCTGTACCCCGGCGACGTCCTCCAGACGCCGACCGGCACGGCCGAGGTCACAGGTGTCCGCCTGTACCACGCGAACACCACTACGTACGACCTCACCGTCGGCGACCTCCATACGTACTATGTGCAAGCCGGGGACACCCCTCTACTCGTTCACAATTGCGATGTAGACGAGGGTGCAGACCTCTTCGACACGTTTGGAGTGAAGCCGGGTGAAGGCCTCAACCTCAGCGAGCCCTCTGCGTCCAATGGTCGGAGTTACATCACCTATGCGGCCAAGGATGCAGAAGGTGCTGTTCGGTATGTGGGGCGCGCGCAAGGAAAGGGAAACCCCTTGCAGGTGATGAAGGGGCGCATAGCTCGCGGTCACGACATATTCAAGGAGAACCCGGACTTCACTCCCCACGTGGTTGACGTTCAGACCAGTTTGGACGCCAACAAGGGAGCCGAGGAATTCTTTACGCAGGGATTCGCTCAGCGTGGAGCAGACCTACTGAACAGTCCGGAATCACCTGCGCTCGGATTCTCCAAGCCTGCTCGCGGCAAGAAATCAGTCCAGATGATGGACGCGTTCTTCGATGAACTCCTATCCCGGTGAGGTAGCCGTGGACTTTGTGGAAATCTGGTTGGACGGCCCCATCCCGGTTGACCGGGATGATGTCGAAGATGCCCTCAACGAAAAATTGTCAGGAATCGGGGAAGTGGTTGGGGCGGGGACCGGTGAATCCGGCTCCAACCTTGATGTGGAAGTCGAAGAGGATGTGTCCAAAAAGGTTGTTCTCGACAGGATTTTTTCCGTGCTGAGCGAGCTCGGCATCGGCGACTCGGCGAGGGTCAGGCCGGGAGACGGTGACGTGTGGATCCGCCTCAGCGAGTGGTCCTGACCCAAGCTGGGAGGACGCTGACCGGCGGGGGTTGGCTCCAAAGGGGTGCTCACGACCGGCGGGGCCGGCATCGTCCCTGATACGGCACCCACCGGCGACCCGCATTCCTTTCACCACGACGTCGGGAGCATTCGTTAACCCTTTCACAGCCACGGCCGGTACCGGCATCCTCGCCTACGCCGCCGTCACCATCCCCGCGCAACATCCGCAAGGCCAGATCGCAGAAGGACGCTCAGCAGGGCGTTTCGGAGAGCAGGCAGAAACGGCTGGTCATCGATGCCGCCGCGTATGGTCTCGTCCCCGCGGCTCAGCTCGATGCCCGTTTCGCGGGCTCGGATCCGCAGGCCGACGCGGTGGCGGAGGCGGCGGTCGCGGGGGACTGGCGGCAGGCGGCGGCCTATCTCGACGAGGTGGGTCAAGACTGGGAGTTGCGCTGGTATCGGCTGGGCATCCTGGTGCATGCGGCGGTGCGGGACGACGGGTGGCTGAGGGAGTGGCGGGCGACGTACCCGTACGACCCTCCGCCGCTCTGGTGGTGGGTGACACGCTGGTCAGGCTGGCCGACGAGGCGCGCGGCGCGAAGCGGGCGAAGTACACGAGCGCCGAGCAGTTCGTAGGGTTCCGCCAGTTGCTGGTGGCTGGATGGGCTTGACGATGGACATCGCTGAGTGGTCCCCGGCTCCAGGGTTCGTCCTGTTGGCAGCGCTGAGTTCGGATCGTCGTCACGTGTTCAGGTTGAACACCAAGGACTCATATGACGCGGGATTGTGCCGTGCCGATCTTGAATTCGTGCTCGAGCGAGAGGGCGAATTCATTGGGCGGCCTGAACCGCTGGTCGCGCTGCCGGGCTTCTCGTGGCCAGGGCGGGAGTTCGACGTGGTAGGCCGAATCGGGCCTGCGGCGCATCGCCCGTTTCCGCGGGACCCGGAGCTCAACAATGTTGCGTTCGGGGTTTTTCCGGGATACTCCAGCGAGATCTCAGGAGCCGAGTCCGTATGTGCTGGTTCGCTTCGAGGCCCCGAAGACCGGGGCCGGGACCATCGGCGATCTGCCGGTCTTCGTGTCACCGGATTACTTGTTGCACGAGCTGCGTCTGTTGGAAGGTGTCAAACTGTACATGTCCGCCGATGAGGTCGCTGCCTGGTCCGCGACGGTAATCACTGACTGATGGAATGAAAGAACCTACTGTGACCAGCGGCGCGTTGTGCCTGATGCGTCTCTTGCCACTGCTGGAGGTGCTCGAATCACCGGTGCGGCACCCGGTCGACGAGGTAATTCGTGGCTGTCTGGGCTCCGGCGAGATCACGGACGGTGTCCTGATCAGTCTCGATGAATTCTGTGAGGCGGTTGGTCCGTTGCAGGATTTCGCCCATCCGGCTTTCTTCGAACAGAGCGTCGCCAGCATGGCCTTGACTGCGGCTGGAGCCGGAGAGGTGCAATCGTTTTCGGCGGATGCGAGGCTCTCGGAGCAGGCGGTGGGGGTGTGGAGCACGCTTACCCGTCTGGTGAATGAGCACACGCGGGCAGCGGCGTCTTTGGGCGTCGCCGACTTCGCCGAGCTCGAGCGCAGCGCTCAGCGGGAGGATGAGTGTGCTCTGGTCTCGAGGGAACGCGATCCGATGGCGGTCATTCGGCGCGCTGACCAGCTGGCTTCGGCCGCCGCCGCGATGACGGCTGAGCTGTCAAAGGTGTCGGCAGTGCTTGGATGGCGTCCTTCCGGGCCTTGTGGTCGGCTGTGCACCTGGCCCATTTGTGAGTCGTCAGCGTCGAACTGCATGCGCCGTCGCGCGTTTCGACCCCAGCAGACGCCGGCCGCTCGACTCCGGCGGAAGCACGGTGCCGAGTCCAGACCGTGGTACTTCGTCTCCATCAATTTTCTGGCGGCCGATGACGAACCGTTCGAGTTCGTGACAGAGATCGGGAGAGACGGCTATGAGCTGCGCAAGGTGGCTCAGCACATGGATGGCCGACTCGTCTGTGTCGATCGGGACCACCGGGTGCGGGGCGGGGTGGAGCTCGGCACAGAGCGCGTTCCGTCGTGGACGGAGCTGGAGGCCGATGACGACCTGCATGTCGAAGAGACGTCCGCGGAATTCTTCGAGCGACGCTGGCAGGAAGGGCTCACCGGTTTCATTGGGCACTGATCACGCCTTCCCCACGCTGCCTTCGACACATCCGAGTCGGTACGAGTGGGAAGGACCAGGAGGAGTCGGCAGGCCCCGGCCTCGGCGCGGAGTTCGTCGTCGAGGCAGGCGACGCGACCGCCTACGCCGGGGAGAGTGGGTGCTCGGAAGTGGCTGAAGGCTCGGTCGTCGCGGCGAAGAAGATCGTCAACACCGACGTCGTTCTGGAGCAGTTCGATCTGAAAGGGCTCGAATTCCGTGGCTGTGCCCTGGCTCAGTTCGAGCACCCGCTCATGGCGGTCGTGCGACGCGGCACGCTGAGCCGGTGCAAGGCGGTCGGATGCTCGGTCCACGGAGTCAGGTTCGAGGAGATCGTGGCTGAGAACATCACTTTCTCGAAACCGATGAACTTCGCAGCGTGCACATTCCGTCAGGTACGGCTCGAAGGGAGGATCGGCGCATTCCTCACCACGCCACCGCACTATTCGCTGTCCGAGGAGGTGAGCCGTACGTTCGTGGACGCCATGGTCTCCTACTACCGCGACGTCGACTGGGCGCTGGACATTTCCGGCGCGGAATTCTCGGACGCGTCCCTCTACATGGTCCCGGGGGACCTCGTCCGACGGAACGAGGAGACGCAGTTCCTGCTGAGGCGGTCGGTCTTCGAGGCCGCGGGTGACGGACTGCCCTCCTCGGCGGCCTCCTACCGTGACCGCTTCTCGCGCACGCCCTTCGACTCCTTCGTGGAGATCGCTCCGGTGCGGTCGAAGTATTTCAGGGAGTTCCATGAGGAACTCACGGAACTGAGGCGGCTGGGCCTTGCCGAGTAGGGGCACGCACCTGGACAACCTTGAGGCGGATCCGAGGGTGCGCAGAAACCGTTGGCCATCCGCGGGTTCACGGGGCGAGGGCCGCGGACACCCTGCGCAGGCCTCCCTCCGCGAGGGCGAAGGGCTGGGCGGGGTTGCGGATGGAGCAGCGGCCGTCATTGATACGGACACCCGTGTCGCTGGTGGTCCACCGCACGGCACCGGCCGGGCCCTGACTCTCCAGCAGGGCGGTGGCGAGTTCCCATGGGTCCGCGACCCCGACGCGCAGGCCCAACGCCCTGGCCGGCCGCTCGACCGCTTCCGCCGGGATGGCGTCGTCGCCGAAGGCCGGCAGCAGGAGCAGCAGACGGGCGTGCGAGTCGGCGCCTGCCGCGTCGGCCGAAGGTGCGTCGGCGACCGCGACCAGTTCGGGCCAGGACAGGCCGGGTCCCATGAAGTGCCCGTCGTCCCGGGCGATACGTTCCACCCGTGCCCAGGCCGGATGGTCCACGAGGAAGTCGACCCACGCCTCGTCCTCGACAGCGCGGTACGCCACCTGGAGGCGGTGGTCGCCCGTCAGCGGCACGGTGAAGCGGGGCAACACGGCCTAACCCCACAGCCGGCGTGAGTACTCCCGGTGTGCGTCCCACGCATACCCGGGACCGAACAGCAGTTGCCCGGCCCGCCCTTGAGCGCAGGAGTAGTAGGTGCTTTAGCCAGAACGGCCGCTCAGCGAGCAGGTCAGTCATCAACGCCCGTACGGATACCCCTGCTGATACGGCGGCTGCCCGTGCTGCCCGTACGCCATCATCGGGACCGGCGGGGTCTTCTTGTCGAACAGGGCGGCCAGCAGCAGCACCGTCGCCACCACCAGCGTCACCAGCACCGCGAGCGACAGGAACGGATCCGCCTCCCCGTCGCCGGTGTTGACCAGCCACGGCAGGGTCACGCACTCGTACAGCGCGAACGACCCGAACGCGCCCCAGTCCGAGGGGCGGCCGCGGCGCAGCGCCACGTACAGGAAGGGCACCCACACCAGGAAGCCGCACGAGAACCACGTCAGGGCCGTCCAGCCGAGCCGCTGCGGCCAGCCGGCCTCGAGGCGCTTCTCCGCGCCCGTCATCGTCGTCGTCACCATTGTCCTCACGCCCCCCCAGGTCACCAGGGGGAAAGGGTAGGGCACGGCCGCCGGTACCGGGACCTCCCTATTCTTTACTGTGACATGAGGGAATCTTGTGGCTATGAGGAAGCTGTGTTTCCCGATCACAGGGGTGCCGCACGTTAACGTGCCATCCGCTTCGTGCGCACATACGCATACATGATCGATCGAACGGGTGGGGTGGGATGGCCGAGCACCGGCAGTCCAGGCGGCGCAGATACATCACGTGGGGCGTGGCAGGCGCAGCCGTCCTGGCGGGGGCCGGGATCGCCGCCCAGCAGTCCATGGCGGCCACCACCTGGCCCGCGCAGAAGACCTACACGGGCCGTGCCTTCGACACCTGCACGGCGCCCTCCCTGTCCGCGATGAAGGCCTGGAAGACCGACGGCTTCTACGGCGCCGCCGCCGTCTACGTCGGCGGCAAGAACCGCGGCTGCAACCAGCCCAACCTCACCGCCTCCTGGGTCAAGTCGGTCAACTCCGTGGGCTGGAAGCTCATCCCGCTCTATGTCGGCGCCCAGCCGCCCTGCCAGACCGGCTCCAGCCCCGAGAAGATCACCGCTTCCACGGCCACCTCCCTGGGCGCCACCGACGCGGCGGACGCCGTCGCCAAGGCCTCCGCGCTCGGCATGAAGACCGGCAGCCCGATCTACCTCGACATGGAGGCGTACGACATCACGAACAAGTCGTGCAACGACGCCGTCCTCGCCTACGTCCGCTCCTTCAGCAAGACCCTGCGCGCCAAGACCTACCGCGCCGGCTACTACGGCTTCAGCAGCTCCAGCGCCAAGGCGATCGCCGACGCCACCGACAAGACGGACCTGCCGGGCAACCTGTGGTACGCGCTGTGGGACAAGAAGAACACCACGACCACCGACTGGCCCTGGGGCGCCACCCAGTTCACCGGGCACAGCCGCGGCCACCAGTACATGGTCAACAGCAAGGAGACCCGCGGCGGTTACACCATCACGGTGGACCGCGACGCCTGGGACGCCCCGGTCGCCCTGGTCGGCTGACCCCGGGTACGCAGAGAGACGGCGAGGGGGAGACGGGAGTGCGGGCTGTCAGGGCGGTGCGGGCGGTGCAGGCCGTCGTCGCGCGCGTGCCGGCCGCCGCGCTGCTGCGCACACCCGCCGCCCGGGTCGGCTTCGCCGCGCTGCCCGTCCTCAGCCTGGGGCTGCTGTGCCCCGTCCCCTCCCTCGTCCTCGCCCTGCGCCGCCGCACCCGCGCCGACTGGTGTGCCTTCGCCGCCTTCAGCGCGGTGCTGGCGGCCTGGACAGCCGAACTGGCGCTCACCCCGGTGGACACCCACGGCGCGCTGTTCGGCCTCGACCTGCTGCTGATCGCCCTGTCGACGGCGGCGGCGGCCACGCACGCGTGGCGGGCCTGGCCGCGTCGGCCCGCTGGGGAGTGAGGGAGAGACACGCATGGCCAAGCAAGTGCGACAGGTGTCCCAGGCGCGCCCGGAGCGGTCGGGGCCCGAGGGGCGGGCGACCGTTCTCGGACGCGCCGTGCTCGCCCGGCTGCGCGCCCTGAGCGGACGCGCCATCGCCCTCACAGCGGGGGCGCTCGCCGTGACGGCCGCGCTGCTGGTCACCGCCGTCCTCCTCTTCTCGCGCGACGACCGCCCCCCGATCCCCGCCACCCGCGCCCGTGCCTACACCGACGTCGACGCCTGCCTTCTCACCGGCGACCGGGGCATCACGGCCGGCACCCCCGCGGCGGCGGTCTGGCAGGGCATGCAGGACGCGTCCCTGAAGACGCACGCGCGCGTGAGCTACGCCCCGGTGACCGGCGAGCAGAGCACCGGCAACGCGCGTCCCTTCCTCAACGGCCTTCTCCAGCGTTCCTGCGAGGTCGTCGTTGCCGTGGGCGGGCCGGAGGTCACGGTCGCGCAGGAGACGGCCGCGCACCACAAGAAGGTGTCTTTCGTCCTCGTGGGCGGCACACGCGCGGGGACGAACGTCGGCACGGTGGCCACGGGCGACGACGTACGCGCGGGAGTCGCCCACGCGGTCGAGGCCGCGGTGACGGCAGCACGGGGCTGAGCCCGGGCCACAGGCTGGGCCGAGACCCGAACCACGGACTGGGCCGAGACCCGAACCACGGTCTGGGCCGAGCCCCGAGCCCACGGGTGGGCCGAGCCACGGGCTGGGCTGACCCCTCGCACCGACGAGCGGGCCGTGTCCGAGCGCGGCGGTGCCCGAAGTCCTGGTGAATCGTTGGTCGAATGGGTTGGCCCCAGGCGCACCACTGCCTACCATCGATCACCGCAAGACTTTGTGCACCGTCGCACAATCTCCGACCGGGAGGTTCCCCTTGCACCGCCGTCGTCGTCGCACCGCGTTCCTGCTGTCCGCCGCGATCATGGCGGCGCCCCTCCTCACCGCCTGCGGGAATGACGCGCATCCGGGCGCGGCGGCCGTCGTCGGCGGCCACCGGATCACCGTCGCGCAGCTCGAGACCCGGGTGAACGAGGTGCGCGAGGCCCAGCGGGCGGCCGTCCCCGACGAGGCGCAGTACGCCCAGGTCGTCGCCCAGACCAGCACCCTCACCCGGGACACCCTGCACGGCATGGTCCTGGACGAGGTGCTGAACCGCGCCGCCGAGGACGCGGGCATCACCGTCAGCCGCCGCGAGGTCCAGCAGCTGCGGGCCGGCCTGGAGCAGCAGGCGGGCGGCGCACAGGGCCTGGAGACGGGCTGGCTCCAGCAGTACGGCGTCGCGCCGGAGCGCCTCGACGACAACCTCCGCCTCCAGCTGGAGGCCCAGAAGCTCGCCACGCAGCTCGGCACCACCACCAGCGACCCCGCGTTCTGGAGCGCGCTGTCCGTGACGTCGAAGAAGCTGGGCGTCGACCTCAACCCGCGCTACGGCAGCTGGGACGCGAAGAAGGTCAGCCGCGTCGACGCGAAGACGCCGTGGGTCCGCGAGGTCACCACGACAGGCACACAGCCGGCGTGACAGTACGACGGTATGACCGGCCACCCCTGCCTGTGGACAACTGAGCGGAGCGGTCGGCGGGTGTGGGTTACGTTCGGGGTGTGAACGATGTGACCGCACCCACCGGCTCCGCACCCACCGCCTCCCCGACGGGCCGAGTCGTCCTGCTGACCACCAGCCACCGGGTCGCCCCCGGCCTGCTGTCCTGGCCCGCCTGGCAGACCCTGCGCGAGGCGGACCGCGTCCTGTGCGCCGACGGTGCCCACCCGCAGCTGCCGTATCTGCGCGAGGCGGGGATACGGGTGGAGGAGTCCTCCCCGACCGCCGAGGACCTGGTCACCACCTGCGCGGGCGGACGCACGGTCGTGGTCGTCGCGACCGGCGAGGGCGAACCGGCCCTGACGGACGGACTGGCCCGGCTGGCCGGCTCCGGCCGGGTCGCGATGCCCGAGCTGGAACTGCTCCCCGCCTCCTACGACCTCCCGGGCGCCCGCCTCCTCGACCTGATCCAGGTCATGGACCGCATCCGCCGCGAGTGCCCCTGGTCCTCCCGGCAGACCCACAAGGGCCTCGCCAAGTACGGCATCGAGGAGGCCTACGAGCTGGTCGAGGCCATCGAGGACGGCGACCGCGACGAGCTCCGCGAGGAACTGGGCGACGTCCTCCTCCAGGTCGTCTTCCACGCCCGGATCGCCGAGGAGGACGAGGACGCGCCCTTCTCCATCGACGACGTGGCCGCCACCATCGTCACCAAGCTCATCCACCGCCATCCCCATGTCTTCGGCGACGCCACGGCCACCACCCCGGAGGAGGTCAAGGCGCACTGGCTGCGCACCAAGGCCGTGGAGAAGCGGCGGGAGTCCGTCACGGACGGCATCCCCCTCCACCAGCCCGGCCTCGCCCTGGCGGCGAAACTCTCGTCGAGAGTCCGCTCGGCCGGCCTCGACGTCCCCCTCCCCGCCGGCGAGGGCATCGGCTACGAACTGCTCGCCCTCGCCGCCCGGGCGGAGACGGAGGGCACCGACCCGGAGGCGGCCCTGCGCGCGGCGGCCCGCGTCTACCGGGACGCGATCCGCGAGCGGGAGAAGTAGCGGCGCCGGCCTTCGCGAGAGGAGTAGCGCCGGACACGAGACAAGGAGAAGCGCCGGCGTTCAGGAGCGGAGAAGGCGCCGGTGCTCGAGAAACAGGAAGCCGTTCGAGAAACAGGAAGCAGTGACCAGTCAGCCTCACCCCCCGGCCGCCACCCCGCCGGCCCCCGAGCTCTTCACCTGGGAGTTCGCCACCGACCCCTACCCCGCCTACGCCTGGCTGCGCGAGCACGCCCCCGTGCACCGGACCCGGCTGCCCAGCGGAGTGGAGGCCTGGCTGGTCACCCGGTACGCCGACGCGAAGCAGGCCCTCGCCGACCAGCGGCTCTCAAAGAACCCCGCGCATCACGACGAGCCCGAGCACGCCCGGGGCAGGACCGGTATCCCGGGCGAGCGCAAGGCCGAGTTGATGACACATCTGCTGAACATCGACCCGCCGGACCACACCCGGCTGCGACGGCTCGTCAGCAAGGCGTTCACCCCGCGCCGGGTCGCCGAGTTCGCCCCCCGGGTGCAGGAGCTGACCGACGACCTCATCGACCGGTTCGCCGCCGAGGGCGAGGCCGACCTGATCCACGACTTCGCGTTCCCGCTCCCCATCTACGCGATCTGCGACCTCCTCGGCGTGCCCCGCGAGGACCAGGACGACTTCCGGGACTGGGCGGGCATGATGATCCGTCACGGCGGAGGCCCCCGGGGCGGTGTCGCGCGGTCCGTGAAGAAGATGCGCGGCTATCTGCTGGACCTCATCCACCGCAAGCGCGCGGAACTCCCCGAGCGGCCGGAGCCCGGCGAGGACCTCCTCTCCGGTCTCATCCGCGCCTCCGACCACGGCGAGCACCTCACCGAGAACGAGGCCGCCGCGATGGCCTTCATCCTGCTGTTCGCCGGCTTCGAGACGACGGTCAACCTCATCGGCAACGGCACCTACGCCCTCCTCACCCACCCCGAGCAGCGCGACCGGCTCCAGCGGTCCCTGTCCCGGGGCGAGCGCGGCCTCCTGGAGACCGGCGTCGAGGAACTCCTGCGCTACGACGGGCCGGTCGAACTGGCCACCTGGCGCTTCGCCACCGAACCCCTCGCCCTCGGCGGGCAGGACATCGCCCCCGGCGACCCCGTCCTCGTCGTCCTCGCCGCCGCCGACCGCGACCCCGCCCGCTTCACCGACCCCGACACCCTGGACCTCTCCCGCCGCGACAACCAGCACCTCGGGTACGGCCACGGCATCCACTACTGCCTCGGCGCCCCCCTCGCCCGGCTGGAGGGCCAGACCGCGCTCGCCACTCTCCTCACCCGGCTCCCCGACCTCCGACTCGGGGCGGACCCGGCCGACTTGAGATGGCGCGGCGGGCTCATCATGCGCGGACTGCGCACCCTGCCCGTGGAGTTCACCGCGGTGCGTGGCCGGCCGGTGGCACAGGGACAGCCGACCTGAGGTCAGCCGCAGGATGACCGCCCGGCGGAGCAAAGGTGACCGACCCTCAAGTCTGTGATCTTCACGTGATCTGCGCGGCATTAACTTGTGACAAGTGATCGTCTGCCGATACGTTCACTCGTCAGCGCGGCGTACCCGTGTGTGCTCGCACCGCCCGCCGTGCCGGTCATCGCTGTCCAGAGAAAGGCCCTCGCATGCTCTCCGGGAACGGTCGTCACCGTCGCCCCCGTCAGGCTCCGGCCCTCCTCGTCGCAGCCGGAGTGACCGGCTCCGCCATCGCCATCCCGCTCCTCGCCGCCAGCGGCGCGAGCGCGGCCGACGGCACGGTGTGGGACAAGGTGGCGCAGTGCGAGACCGACGGGTCCTGGAGCGCCAACGAGGGCAACGGCGAGTTCGGCGGCCTGAGCCTCTCCCAAGAGGACTGGGAGACGTACGGCGGCCTCGACTACGCCACCCGCCCCGATCTGGCCAGCCGCAACCAGCAGATAGCCGTGGCCCAGAAGCTGCTCGCCGCGGAGGACATCGGCGCCTGGGGCACCTGCGGGCTGACCTCCGGGCTCAGCAAGCTGAGCGGCGGGGCGGAGGATGTGGACACCGGAGTGGCGGGCGACGAGTCCGACTCGTCCGTGTCATCCGGATTGTCCGACCTGTCCAAGGGGTCGTCCGGCTCGGGTGGCTCCGGCAAGGGCGACGACTCCGGCGCGGATGCGTCCACTCCCTCGACCGATCCGTCCGCTTCGGCCTCCGAGTCCCCTTCGTCCGCTTCGTCCTCCAAGGCGAACGAGTCCGGCAAGTCCGACACTTCGGGCAAGGGGAAGGGTGACGCCGAGGGGTCCGACGGCTCGCCCACGACCATCCCGGAAGCGGACGACTCGGGCGAGTCGGACAATCCTGTCCAGGATGCCGGGACTTGGAGCCTGGTCGACACCGGCTCCCTCGGCTCCGGCCGCCATCGCGGCGCCACCGCCGACGAGACCACCGGGACCACCGGGACCACCGAGACCGCCGAGGGCGGCGCCTCGACCGCCACCTCCGGCCGGCACGCCGCGTCCACCTACACCGTCCAGGAGGGTGACTCGCTCATCAGCATCGCCGACTCCCTTGGTGTCGACGGTGGATGGCGCGCACTCTACGCCGAGAACAAGGACCGCATCGGCGCCGACCCGAGCGCCATCATGCCCGGTCAGACCCTCGACACGGGTGTCCAATAGGGGTGGAACGCCCCTGAAAGCGCCGGGAGTTCACGCCCCACTTCGCGCTGATTGTCCGGTTTGGTGAAAGTGTGGGATGAGTCTCAGAAGTCGTGATCGTCTTTGATATTCCCCGGATCGGCTGTCTACGGTCAGGACCGCTCGGCAATCCGGGCCCCGGCCGCCGCAACGCCGAATCCTGCCAGCGGCAGCCCGGGAACAGTCGTCGCGTCAAGCGCCGTAGGCAGGAGCGGGGGACCCAAGGTAAGTGCCGGGCCCGGCGGTTGACCGCCGGAACCGGCTCGGGGTGAAGCCGCGCACCACGAGGTGCGTGGCCGGGCAACTCAACCGGCCCGAACCCGACAGCTCACCTCGCAGGCGTCGGTGAGGGGATGAACCATGCTGTTTTCCGGCAAGGGCAAGCACCGTCGTCCGTCCAAAGCCACCCGCGTCGCCGCGCTCGCCGGCGTCACCGGTGTCGCCATCGCCGCCCCGCTGATGGCGGCCGGCAACGCCTCGGCCGCCACCGCCTCCGAGTGGGACGCCGTCGCCCAGTGCGAGTCGGGCGGCAACTGGTCCATCAACACCGGCAACGGCTACTACGGCGGCCTGCAGTTCTCCGCCTCCACCTGGGCCGCGTACGGCGGCACCGCCTACGCCGCGCGCGCCGACCTGGCCGGCAAGGAACAGCAGATCGCCATCGCCGAGAAGGTCCTCGCGGGCCAGGGCAAGGGCGCCTGGCCGGTCTGCGGCACCGGCCTGTCCAGCACCCCGTACGGCGGCAGCGCCGGCTCCGCCGGCACCGGCTCCTCGTCGAGCTCCAGCAGCTCCAGCAGCTCCAGCGGCTCCACCGCCACCCGCTCCACCGAGCAGCAGACCGCCTCCCGCTCCACCGAGCGCCCGGCCGCCTCCAAGACGGTCACCACCCCGACCGGCAAGAAGGTCAAGAAGGGCGACGGCGAGTACAAGGTCGTCAAGGGCGACTCCCTCAGCTCGATCGCCGAGAAGCACAAGGTCAAGGGCGGCTGGCAGAAGCTGTTCCAGCTGAACAAGGACATCGTCGAGGACGCGGACCTCATCTACCCGGGTCAGCAGCTGCACCTGAAGTGACATCCGCTTCCCAGCGGGGCCACAGGCCGCTCACATGGTGGCCCCGCACACTGAAAGCCTCGTGAGGGTCACCCCCCCCGTCCCCACGGGCTCCCCGCTCCGGTGCGCATTCCCCCGTACGCACCGGAGCGGGGTTTTCTTTGCCCAGGTGTTCGTCTCTGCGCCACCCGCTCTTTGTTCCGATGGGGAACAATGTGTACGGTCAGTTTGTCCACGGGACGGTCGGTCGGCTGCCGACGGCCCCGGGGCGGATAGGCTCTAGGCGCAAGGCCCAGCAAAGGCCGACAAGGCCCCTGTGCCCCGCACAACCAGCGTCACATCCCAAGAAGGAGATGCTCGTGCCGTCCATCGACGTCGTCGTAGCCCGGGAAATCCTGGACTCCCGAGGCAACCCCACGGTCGAGGTCGAGGTCGGCCTCGACGACGGCAGCACGGGTCGTGCCGCCGTTCCGTCCGGCGCCTCCACCGGTGCCTTCGAGGCCATCGAGCTCCGCGACGGCGACCCCAACCGCTACCACGGCAAGGGTGTCGAGAAGGCCGTCCTCGCCGTCATCGAGCAGATCGGCCCGGAGCTCGTCGGCTACGACGCCACCGAGCAGCGCCTGATCGACCAGGCCATGTTCGACCTGGACGCCACCGACAACAAGGGCTCCCTCGGCGCCAACGCCATCCTCGGCGTCTCCCTCGCCGTCGCCCACGCCGCGTCCGAGGCCAGCGACCTGCCGCTCTTCCGCTACCTGGGCGGCCCCAACGCGCACCTGCTGCCGGTGCCGATGATGAACATCCTGAACGGCGGCTCGCACGCCGACTCCAACGTGGACATCCAGGAGTTCATGATCGCCCCGATCGGCGCGGAGTCCTTCTCCGAGGCCCTGCGCTGGGGCACCGAGGTCTACCACACCCTCAAGAAGGTCCTGAAGACCAAGGGCCTGTCGACCGGCCTCGGCGACGAGGGTGGCTTCGCCCCCAACCTCGACTCCAACCGCGCCGCCCTCGACCTCATCCTCGAGGCGATCAAGGAAGCCGGTTACCTCCCGGGCGAGCAGATCGCCCTCGCGCTCGACGTCGCCGCCTCCGAGTTCTACAAGGACGGAAAGTACCTCTTCGAGGGCAAGGAGCGCTCCGCCGCCGAGATGACGGAGTACTACGAGGAGCTCGTCGCGGCCTACCCGCTCGTCTCCATCGAGGACCCGCTGTTCGAGGACGACTGGGCCGGCTGGAAGGTCATCACCGACCGCCTCGGCGACAAGGTGCAGCTCGTCGGCGACGACCTGTTCGTCACCAACCCCGAGCGCCTCGCCCGCGGCATCGAGGAGGGCACCGCCAACGCCCTGCTGGTCAAGGTGAACCAGATCGGCTCGCTCACCGAGACCCTGGACGCCGTCGAGCTCGCCCAGCGCAACGGCTTCAAGTGCATGATGTCCCACCGCTCCGGCGAGACCGAGGACGTCACCATCGCCGACCTGGCCGTCGCCACCAACTGCGGCCAGATCAAGACCGGCGCCCCGGCCCGCTCCGAGCGCGTCGCCAAGTACAACCAGCTGCTGCGCATCGAGGAGATCCTCGACGACGCCGCGGTGTACGCCGGCCGCTCCGCCTTCCCGCGGTTCCGCGAGGTCTCCAAGGGCTGACCCCGCCCGGGTCGACCGACAGCCAGTCGTACGTACGTCCCCGTACTCGGTCCCGTACCGTGTGCGGGGACGTACGCGCGTGTGAGACGTACGCGCGTGTGGGTGAAAGGGGAGGCGCGAAGCCGATGGCCGTGAAGGACCGGGACCGTTTCTCCACCGCGACCAGACTGCGGCTGCTCGGCGAGCAGACCGCGGCCCGCGTCTACCGCTCCCAGACCAAGCGCCAGGCCCGCCGCTCCCGCCTCACCGGCCGAGCCGCGCTGCTCGCGCTGGTCCTGTGCACCCTGATCGTGGCCCTCGCCTACCCGATGCGGCAGTACGTCTCACAGCGCGCGGACATCGCCGATCTGGAGCGGGAGAAGGCCGAGGCCACCCGGCGGGTGGAACAACTGCGCGATCTCAAGGCACGCTGGCAGGACGACGCGTACGCCGAGCAGCAGATCCGGGAGCGGCTGCACTATGTGATGCCGGGGGAGACCGGCTTCATCGTGATCGACCCCGACGCGGTCAAGAAGGCCCGCGCCGACCTCGGGGCGGCCGACCGCCCCTGGTACTCGAACGTCTGGGACGGGGTCGACAAGTCCGACGCCTCCGACCAGTGAACCGACAGAGAGACAGTCCCCGAAGCATGGAAACGCCCCCGCCGACCACCCCGCGCACCGAGCCCACCGACGCCGACGTCGAGGCCTTCAAGCAGCAGCTCGGCCGGCCGCCGCGTGGGCTGCGCGCGATCGCGCACCGCTGCCCGTGCGGACAGCCGGACGTCGTCGAGACGGCGCCGCGGCTGCCCGACGGCACCCCCTTCCCGACGCTGTACTACCTGACGTGCCCCAAGGCGAACTCCGCGATCGGCACGCTCGAGGCGAACGGCGTGATGAAGGAGATGACGGAGCGGCTGCAGACCGACCCGGAGCTCGCGGCCGCCTACCGCGCCGCGCACGAGGACTACGTGCGGCGCCGGGACGAGATCGAGGAGCTGAAGGGCTTTCCGAGCGCGGGCGGCATGCCGGACCGGGTGAAGTGCCTGCACGTCCTCGTGGCGCACTCCCTGGCGGCGGGCCCGGGCGTGAACCCGCTGGGTGACGAGGCGCTCGCCATGCTGCCCGAGTGGTGGGCCAAGGGGGCGTGCGTGTCGCTTCCCGGGCCGCCGTCCGGTGCGGGGTGGCAGGTGGAGACGTCCGAGGACGAGAAGGGCCACTTCGCGTTCAAGCCCGTCGAGGGAGACACCGGGCCGGCCGAGGGGGACGCCCGATGACCCGTGTCGCCGCCATCGACTGCGGTACGAACTCCATCCGTCTGCTCGTCGCCGATGCCGACCCGGAGACCGGTGAACTGGTCGATCTGGACCGCCGTATGACGATCGTCCGCCTCGGGCAGGGCGTGGACCGGACCGGTCGGCTGGCGCCCGAGGCGCTGGAGCGGACCTTCGCCGCGTGCCGGGAGTACGCGGCGGTGATCAAGGAGCTCGGCGCGGAGCGGCTGCGGTTCGTGGCCACCTCCGCCTCCCGGGACGCCGAGAACCGCGACGAGTTCGTGCGGGGCGTGCTGGACATCCTGGGTGTGGAGCCCGAGGTCATCACCGGCGACCAGGAGGCCGAGTTCTCCTTCACGGGCGCCACGAAGGAGCTCACGGGCCGCGCGGACCTGACCCGGCCCTATCTGGTGGTGGACATCGGCGGCGGCTCCACGGAGTTCGTGGTCGGCGAGGAGCACGTGCGGGCGGCCCGTTCGGTGAACGTCGGCTGTGTGCGGATGACCGAGCGGCACCTGGTCGTGGACGGCGAGGTCACCGACCCGCCGACCGCCGGCCGGATCGCGGCCATGCGGGCCGACATCGAGGCGGCCCTGGACCTGGCCGAGGAGACGGTCCCGCTGCGCGAGGCGCACACGCTGGTGGGCCTGGCGGGCTCCGTGACGACGGTGTCGGCGATCGCGCAGGAGCTGCCCGCGTACGACTCGGCGGCCATCCACCACTCGCGCGTCTCGCACGACAAGGTCCGCGAGATCACCGAGTGGCTGCTGCACTCCACCCACGCCGAGCGCGCGGCGATCGGCTCGATGCACCCGGGCCGGGTGGACGTGATCGCGGCGGGCGCCCTCGTGCTTCTGTCGATCATGGAGCGGATCGGCGCCCGGGAGGTCGTGGTGAGCGAGCACGACATCCTCGACGGCATCGCGTGGTCGGTGGCGGCGGCTTCCCGCTGACTCCGAGCCGGCTCCGTGTCAGTTCCGGGCGCCCCTACTTGCACTCTGCTGAGCAGGCAGGATGCCCGTTTGAGCGCGGCCGGGGGCCTTGCCGGAGCCCCCGGCGCAGGCCCCGCGGAAAAGTTCGTGAAGTTCTTCACAAGGATTTCGACCCTGGTGAGGGGCGAATGAGGGCCGGTTGACCCTTCCGGGGGGTCAACACCCGTGTGAACGTGTTCAAAAGAGGCGCGCACGGACGTTTCGCGATGGTCCTCCGAGGGGGTGTTTCCGACCCCTCACCCCACCCCCGGACACCCGGAGAGGCAGCTCACGCGGCATTGACAACGCCTCGCCCTACACGCTGGTTCCCCCTCCACGCCATGACGTGGATCACGCGGGTCGCGGAGGATAGCACACACCCTCCACAAGCTTGTGAAGGGGCGCACGAGCGACCCCCCTGGGGCGGGTGGATACTCGATGCCATGAGCACCACGGAGCGTCCCAGGATCCTCGTAGTAGGCGGTGGGTACGTAGGCCTGTACGCAGCTCGGCGCATCCTCAAGAAGATGCGCTACGGCGAGGCGACCGTCACGGTCGTCGACCCCCGGTCGTACATGACCTACCAGCCCTTCCTCCCCGAAACCGCCGCCGGCAACATCTCCCCGCGCCACGTCGTCGTCCCGCTGCGACGCGTGCTGCCCAAGGCGGAGGTCCTCACCGGCCGGGTCACCACCATCGACCAGGACCGCAAGGTCGCCACGATCGCCCCGCTGGTCGGCGAGGCGTACGAGCTGCCCTTCGACTACCTGGTGATCGCGCTCGGCGCGGTCTCCCGCACCTTCCCGATCCCCGGCCTCGCCGAGCAGGGCATCGGCATGAAGGGCGTCGAGGAGGCCATCGGCCTGCGCAACCACGTCCTCGAGCAGCTCGACAAGGCCGACTCCACCACCGACGAGGAGATCCGCCGCAAGGCGCTCACCTTCGTCTTCATCGGCGGCGGCTTCGCCGGCGCGGAGACCATCGGTGAGGTCGAGGACATGGCCCGCGACGCGGCCAAGTACTACAAGACGGTGTCCCGCGAGGACATGCGGTTCATCCTCGTCGACGCCGCCGACAAGATCCTGCCCGAGGTCGGCCCCAAGCTCGGCCAGTACGGCAAGGAGCACCTCGAGGCCCGCGGCGTGGAGATCTACCTCTCCACCTCCATGGACTCCTGCGTCGACGGCCACGTCGTGCTGAAGAACGGCCTCGAGGTCGACTCCAACACGATCGTGTGGACCGCCGGCGTCAAGCCGAACCCGGTCCTGGCCCGCTACGGCCTCCCGCTCGGCCCCCGCGGCCACGTCGACTGCGCCCCCAGCCTCCAGGTCCAGGGCACCGACTACATCTGGGCCGCCGGCGACAACGCCCAGGTCCCGGACGTGGCCGCCCGCAAGGCCGGCGTGGAGAACGCCTGGTGCCCGCCGAACGCGCAGCACGCGCTGCGTCAGGCCAGGGTGCTCGGCGACAACGTGATCTCCGGTATGCGGGGCTTCCCGCAGAAGGACTACGAGCACTCCAACAAGGGCGCGGTGGCGGGCCTCGGCCTCCACAAGGGCGTCGCGATGATCGTCATGGGCAAGATGAAGATCAAGCTCAAGGGCCGTCTCGCCTGGTACATGCACCGTGGCTACCACGGTCTGGCGATGCCGACCTGGAACCGCAAGATCCGCGTCTTCGCCGACTGGACCCTCGGCATGTTCCTCAAGCGCGAGGTCGTCGCCCTCGGCGCGATGGAGAACCCCCGCGAGGAGTTCTACGAGGCGGCCAAGCCCGCCCCGGCCCCGGCCGTGGCCAAGCCGGAGAACGAGAAGGCCAAGGCCTCCTGATCTCCACCCCCTGAACGCCCCGAAGGGGCCGCCCGCCATCCGTGGTGCGGGCGGCCCCTTCGGCGTTCGCTCACTTCCGCAGCTGCGCCGGGGCCGCCTGGTCCGGCAGCCGCGGCCGGTCCTGGGCGTCGAGCGGGGTGCCGTCGGGGTAGCGGGCGCAGTCGGCGTACGCGCCGACCAGGAGCCGGTCGCCGGGGAGCGCGTCGACCCGGAGGGAGACCGGTACCCCGTCGGAGCCGTCCGGTGTCACGCGGAGCGTCCGCCTCGGCGCGGCGTTCTCGTACCGGGTGACCTCCCAGCCCCGCCGCACCAGCTCCGCACGGGCCCGCCGCAGCGCCGCCGCGGCCTCCTCGTCGGAGACGCCCTTCAGCCTCCACTCGGCCGACACGTTCACCACGTCCGGCACGAGCGGCGGAGTGTCGTTCAGCTGGTCGGCCCAGTGGCTCAGGCCCCGGTACTGGCAGCTGTCGTTGTACGCGACGAGACCGCCGGACCGTTCCGCCTCCAGCTCGGCGCCGGTCAGCGCCAGCGCGTCGTACACGGTCTGGGTCTCGTCGTCCAGGCGGGCCGCCGTCGCGGCCGGGTCCGCGACGGGGTACGGCTCGCCCTCCCACACCCGGACGAACTTCACCAGCCCGGCGACGCAAGCGCCCGACAACGCCAGAGCAACGGCCACCCGGAACCATATGTGGCGACGCCCCTTCTGTTCCTCTGTCATGAACAGCATCTTGAGGCCCGGCCGGCGTCCCGGGCATGAGTCGCCCCACTCGGTCCCCACCGGTGACATCGGCGGAGTTTGCCCGTCCGTGACGCGCGTGGGGGACTGCTTCCGGGCACACCAGGTGTTTACGTGGAATCAGGACAGTACGGGATCACCGTCACGGAGGTGTGCTCCATGACCGACGCCGCGCCGCGGCTCCATGCGCTCGTCGAACAGTTGCTGGGCGCCCCGCTCCCGATGCGCATCCGCGCCTGGGACGGTTCGCAGGCGGGCCCGCCCGACGCGCCCGCCCTGGTGGTGCGCAACCGAAGAGCCCTGCGCCGACTGCTCTTCAAGCCGGGCGAGCTGGGGCTCGCCCGTGCCTGGGTCGCCGGGGACCTGGAGATCGAGGGCGACCTGTATCGCGCCATGGACCTGCTCTCGGGGCTGATCTGGGAGCGGGGCGAGGACGCCCGTACCCTCGGCCAGGCCCTGCGCGACCCCGCGTTCCGCGCGGCCGCGCTCGGGCTGCTCAGGCTCGCGGGACTCCCGCTGCCGCCCGCACCGCCCCCCGAGGAGATCCGCCGCACCCGCAACCTGCACACCCGCCGCACCGACCGACAGGCCATCAGCCACCACTACGACGTCGGCAACGACTTCTACGGGATCGTCCTCGGGCCGTCCATGGTGTACTCCTGCGCCTACTGGCCCCACCCCGGCGGCAGCCTCGAGGAGGCCCAGCGCGACAAGCTCGAACTCGTCTGCCGCAAACTGGCCCTGAAGCCCGGTCAGCGACTCCTCGACGTCGGCTGCGGCTGGGGCTCCATGGCCGTCCACGCGGCCCGCGAGCACGGGGTGCAGGTCGTCGGCGTCACCCTCTCCCAGGAGCAGGCGGCCTACGCCCGCAAGCGCGTCGCCGACGCCGGGCTCACCGACCGCGTCGACATCCGGGTGCAGGACTACCGGGACGTGACCGACGGGCCGTACGACGCGATCTCCTCCATCGGCATGGCGGAACACGTCGGCGCCGCGAAGTACCTGGAGTACGCCGGCGACCTGTACGCGCTCCTCGCCCCCGGCGGACGTCTGCTCAACCACCAGATCTCCCGGCGCCCCCAGCACGACGAATCCGCCTACCACCTCGACGGATTCATCGACTCCTACGTCTTCCCGGACGGCGAGCTGGCCCCCATCGGCACCACCGTCACCCAGCTCGAACGCGCCGGCTTCGAGGTCCGGGACGTCGAGTCGATCCGGGAGCACTACGCCCTCACCCTGCGCCACTGGGTGGGCCGGCTGGAGGACGACTGGACCCGCGCCGTGCGGCTCACCAGCCCCGGCCGGGCCCGCGTCTGGCGGCTGTACATGGCCGCCTGCGCCGTCGGCTTCGAACGCAACCGGCTGGGCGTCAACCAGGTCCTCGCCGTGCGGACACCGCAGTCCGGTGACTCCGGGATGCCGCTGCGCGCCCGTACCTGGAACTGAGCGCAGGAAGAAGGGGCCCCGCCATATCCTCGGCGGGGCCCCTTCCGGGCGTCGGCTACTCCGACTTGATCGCCGTCAGCATGTTCAGCCGGGCCGCCCGCCGGGCCGGCCACAGCGCCGCGAGGACGCCCACCCCGCCGGCCAGCAGCAGGAACAAGGCCATCCGGCCCCACGGCAGGACGAGTTCGTACGTCGCCATCTTCGTGCCGACCAGCTCACCGGCCGCCCAGCCGAAGAACACGCCCAGGCCGACGCCGAGCACACCGCCGAACAGGGAGATGACGAGGGACTCCAGACGGACCATCCGCTTGACCGCGCGGCGGTCCAGGCCGATCGCCCGCAGCATGCCGATCTCCTGCGAGCGCTCGAAGACCGACATCGCGAGGGTGTTGATCACCCCGAGGACCGCGACGATCACGGCCATGGCCAGCAGGCCGTAGAGCATGTTCAGCATCAGCGTGAACATCTGCGCGATGCTGTCCGACAGGTCCTTCTTGCTCTGCACCTTGATGGCCGGGTTGGAGCCGAGGGCCTTCTCCAGCCGGTCCTTGGTCGCGTCCGAGGCGCCGCCCGAGGTCTTGACCATGACCTGCATGTCGGCCGGGTCCTCCTGGTGCGGGGCGAGCGCGGCGGTGTCGAGCAGGATGCCCCGGATCAGCTCGTTGCCCTCGTACACCCCGGCGACCGTGAGCCGCTCCTTCTCGCCGTCCTCGTAGGAGACGGCGAAGTCCGAACCGGCCTTCCAGCCGTACAGCTTCGCCGTGTCCTCGTCCACGACGACCTGCGTGCCGTCCACCGCGAAGGTGCCGTCGTCGACCGTGAGGTCGGTGAGCCTGCCGATGGCGGAGCCGTCGACGCCGGTGAGGTACTCGGTGGTGTCGTCGATCCGGGCGGGCGCGTTGCGCAGCGGGCTGGTGGCGGTCACGCCCTGGGTGGACCGCAGCTTCTGCTCGACGTCCGGGGAGAGCTCGTTGCCGTTCGCCATCGACACCACGTAGTCGGCGCGGATGGCGGAGGACGCCATCTTGTCGATCGACTTCTGCAGGCTGCCCGCCGTCACCGTCATGCCGGTGATCAGGGTGAGGCCGATCATCAGCGCCGAGGCGGTGGCGGCCGTACGGCGCGGGTTGCGCACCGAGTTCTGCCGGGCCAGCCGGCCCGAGACCCCGAAGATCCGCAGGGCGGGCGCCACGCCCGCGATCAGCGGGCGGGACAGCAGCGGGGTCAGGATGAACACACCGATGATCAGCAGGACCGCGCCGATGCCCATGGGGGCCTGTCCGTCCGAGCCGTCCATCGTCGTCGCGTACAGGACGGTCGCGACGCCCGCCGCCGTGAACAGCGCGCCCAGCGTGTTGCGCAGCACCAGCGACTTGGTGGTCGCCTTGGCGTGCAGGCTGCTCATCGCGGCGACCGGCGGGATCTTCGCTGCCCGGCGGCCGGGCAGCCAGGCGGCCAGCATGGTGATGACGACCCCGACGCCGAGGGCGGCGGCGACCGTGCCGGGGGAGACGACGAGCGGCCCGTCGGGGACGGTCGCGCCGAGCGTGTTCATCAGCGAGCGCAGCCCGGCGCCGATCCCGATGCCGGCCACCAGACCGGTCACCCCGGCCACCGCGCCCACCACGAACGCCTCGATCAGCACCGACCGCGTCACCTGCCGGCGCGAGGCGCCCACGGCCCGCAGCAGCGCGAGCTCCTTGGTGCGCTGGGCGACCAGCATGGTGAAGGTGTTGGCGATGATGAACGTGCCCACGAACAGCGCGATCCCGGCGAACACCAGCAGGCCCTGCTTCAGGCCGCTCATCGAGGCGGAGATCGTCACCGCCTGGCGGTGGGCGAGCTGCTCGCCGGTGTCGGTCAGCACCTTGCCCTTGGGCAGGGCGGCGTCCAGGGCGGCCGCCAGCGCGGTCTGCGAGACGCCGGGATCGGCCTCCACGTCGATCTCGTCGTACGTGCCGGTCTTGCCGAACAGCTTCTGCGCGGTCGCCGTGTCGAACAGGGCGAGGCTGCCGCCCGCGGCGACGTTGCCGTCGTCGGTGGTGAAGATGCCGGCGATCTTCGGGGTCAGCACCGGGCCGTCGACCGAGATCCGCACGGTGTCGCCGACCCGGTAGCCGGCCCGCTCGGCGGTCCTCGTGTCGATGAGGACCTCGTTCGCGCCGCTCGGGGCGTGTCCCTCGGCGAGCGGGTAGCGGGGGTCCTTCGTCCCCCAGTAGTTGCCGCCCTGTGACTGGAAACCGCCGCCTATGAGCTTGCCGTCCTTGTCGGCGATGGCGGTGAAGCCGGTCACGACGCCCACGGCGGAGGCCGCGCCGTCCACCTTCGCGCTCTGCTCGCGCAGGGCGTCGGTGAGTTCGGGGGTCTTGCCCATACGGTCGCCGACGTCGTCCTGGGGCCTGGCGGTGACGGCGACGTCGACGTGGTCGAAGCCCTTGGCGGAGCTGTTCTGCAGGGCGTTGGACAGGGTGTTGGTGAAGACGAGCGTCCCGGAGACGAAGGCCACGCCGAGCATCACGGCGAGCACGGTCATCATGAGCCGGGCCTTGTGCGCGAGGACGTTGCGCAGGGCGGTGCGGAACATCAGCTGGTCCGGCCCTTCGCGTCGAACTCGGAGGTCTGGGGGTTCCCCCCAGGAAGAAGGCGCATGAAGTCGAGAACGGTCTCGGCCGTCGGGCGGTGCATCTCGTCGACGATGCGGCCGTCCGCGAGGAACACCACCCGGTCCGAGTACGCCGCCGCCACCGGGTCGTGGGTCACCATCACCACCGTCTGGCCCAGTTCCCGCACGGAGTTGCGCAGGAAGCCCAGCACCTCGGCGCCGGAGCGGGAGTCGAGGTTTCCGGTCGGTTCGTCGCCGAAGATGATGTCGGGCCGGGAGGCCAGGGCGCGGGCGACGGCGACGCGCTGCTGCTGACCGCCGGAGAGCTGGGAGGGGCGGTGGCCGAGCCGGTCCTTCAGCCCCACCATCCCGATGACCGTCTCCAGCCACTCCTTGTCCGGTTTCCGCCCCGCGATGTCCATCGGGAGGGTGATGTTCTCCAGGGCGGTCAGGGTCGGCAGCAGGTTGAACGCCTGGAAGATGAACCCGATCTTGTCGCGGCGGAGCTTGGTGAGCTGCTTGTCCTTCAGCGAGCCGAGCTCCGTCTCGCCGATGCGCACCGAGCCCGAGGAGAAGGTGTCGAGGCCGGCGACACAGTGCATCAGGGTGGACTTGCCGGACCCGGAGGGGCCCATGATCGCGGTGAACTCGGCCTGCCGGAAGTCGACGGAGACCCGGTCCAGGGCGACCACCTGGGTCTCGCCCTGCCCGTAGATCTTCGACAGGTCCGTGGCACGGGCGGCCACGGTCGTGGTCCGTTCGGCGAGGGGGCTGGTGGTCACGGAAACGCGCTCCTGTCGGGAGGGTGGGATGGGGGTCTTGCGGACTTGAACCATCGTTCCGGCAGTCGGCGGCCCTGTAGTCAGTCGTTGTTCCGGTTCTGAAGGCAGACTCCGGTCGGACCACGGAGCGCCGTGTCATACCTGGGGATGACACCCGTCCCTCAGAGGCGCGAGGGCGACGGTTCGTCAAGAACCGGTGGAGCACCCTCGTTCGGGCGGTGAAATTCCGTCATTCCGTATGCGCAAGCGGTTGCCGCGCGCCAGGCTACTGGCAAGTGCGGATGGCCAGTTCCAGGTGCTGATGCACCCTCAGACGTCAATAAAATAAGACAACATCGGTCCACTCTTCCGCTGTTCGGGGGACGGATCCCGATAGGGTCGGAAGCTCAACGCGGAGCCCAAGGCCTGCCCAGATGGTGGAATGCAGACACGGCGAGCTTAAACCTCGCTGCCCCTTCGCGGGCGTGCCGGTTCAAGTCCGGCTCTGGGCACTTCCGACACCTCGTCGATGACTGCACCCTCCATTGAGGCGTTGACCGCCGCGTCCCCCTCATTGACACCGGCTACCCCCGGGCGCAGACTCGCTTGCGACAACAGTGAAGAAAACTTCACTGGACGAACAACCAGTCTGACAAGCAGTCTGAAGGGAACGCCCGATGCGCACCACTGTCGGCATCATCGGCGCCGGCCCGGCCGGCCTCCTCCTCGCCCGTCTGCTCCATGGCGCCGGCATCGACTCCGTCGTCCTGGAGAGCCGCGACCGGGCCTACGTCGAGCACCGCCAGCGCGCCGGGATCCTGGAACAGGGCACGGTCGACGTCCTGCGCGCGGCCGGCGCCGGGGAGCGCATGGACCACGAGGGGCTGCGCCACGACGGCATCGAGCTGCGCTACGACAGGAAGCGCCACCGCGTCGACTTCCCCGCCCTCACCGGCGGCCGGTCCGTGATGGTCTACGCGCAGACCGAGGTCTGCAAGGACCTCATCGCCCTCCAGCTGAAGGAGGGCGGCCCGCTGCTGTTCGAGGCCGAGGCGCTGGCCGTGGAGGGCGCCGACACCGACAGCCCGCGCGTCCGCTTCCGGCACGAGGGCGTCGAGGACGTCCTGGAGTGCGACTACGTCGTCGGCTGCGACGGCTTCTGGGGCGTGGCCCGGGGCGCGATCCCGGCCGAACTGACCCGTGTCTTCGAACGGACGTACCCCTTCGGCTGGCTCGGCATCCTCGCCGACGTGGCGCCCTCGCACGACGAGCTGGTCTACGCCCGCCACGACCGCGGCTTCGCCCTGCTGTCCATGCGCTCCCCGTCCGTCTCCCGCCTCTACCTCCAGGTGCCCGAGGGCACCGACGCCGAGAGCTGGGGCGACGAGGAGATCTGGGACGAGCTGGAGCGCCGCTTCGAGACCGGGGACGGCTGGCGGCTGGAGCGCGGGCCGATCACCCAGAAGTCGGTCACCCCCATGCGGTCGTACGTCCACGAACCCATGCGGTACGGCCGGCTCTTCCTCGCCGGGGACGCCGCGCACATCGTCCCGCCGACCGGCGCCAAGGGGCTGAATCTGGCCGTCGGGGACGTCGTCACCTTCGCGCGGGCGCTGTCGCACGAGAAGGAGACCGGGTCGGCCGAACTGCTCGACGCGTACTCGGAGACCTGTCTGCGGCGCGTCTGGCAGGCCGAGCGGTTCTCGTACGACATGACGACCCTGCTGCACCGCGCACCCGACGCCACCCCCTTCGAGGACCGGCTCCAGATCGCCCGGCTGGAGCGGATCGCCTCCTCGCGCGCCGCCGAGACCGATCTGGCCGAGGGGTACACCGGGTTCCCGTTCGGGTGATCGGCCGGACGGTCTCCGACCGGTTCCGGCCAGGTCGCAGGTTGGTCATGAATGGGGCCCTCCAGTACCGGGAATCAGGACGCCACGTAGCGTGTTGCGCAGCACGACGAGGGAAAGATCCTCCCCAAGCAGTAGGGTCAATCCTTTGCCTACCTATTACTCTTGACGCCAAGGCCACGCTGTGTGGCCATGGAGGAGTGAAATGAGGAGCAGAAACCCGGTCTTCTCGCGACGGGGGTTCAGCCGCGACAACGGCTACGCGGGCTTCAACGCGACGCCGCAGGCCGGGGGACCCGCTGTCGGCACGCAGGCCAACCCGTACGCGCAGGGCAACCCGTACGCCCAGCAGGCGGGCAACCCCTACGCCCAGAACCCCTACGCCCAGCAGCAGGTGGGCGCCCCGCCGCAGGCCCCGGTCACCCCGGGCGCCATGACCATGGACGACGTCGTCGCGCGCACCGCGACCACGCTCGGCACCGTGATCGTCACGGCGGTCCTGTCCTGGCTGCTGCTGCCCGTCGACGAGGCCAACCTCGGCAAGTCCTACGGCATCGCCGTCGGCGCCGGCCTGGTCGCGATGGTGCTGGCGCTCGTCCAGTCCTTCAAGCGCCGCCCGGCCCCCGCGCTGATCCTGTCGTACGCCGCCCTCGAGGGCGTCTTCCTCGGCGTGATCTCCTCCACGGTGTCGACGTACATCGCGGACGGCGTGGTCGTCCAGGCGGTCCTCGGCACCATGGCGGTCTTCGTCGGCGTGCTCGTGGCCTACAAGGCCGGCTGGATCCGCGTCAACCGCCGCTTCTACGGCTTCGTGATGGCCGCGGCGCTCGGCTTCGT
Organism: Streptomyces sp. NPDC005820; assembly: GCF_040630255.1. Classification (NCBI taxonomy): domain Bacteria; kingdom Bacillati; phylum Actinomycetota; class Actinomycetes; order Kitasatosporales; family Streptomycetaceae; genus Streptomyces; species Streptomyces sp. NPDC005820. Next base: position 139,650 of record NZ_JBEXXE010000002.1, on the reverse strand, counting down.
CCTGCTGATGGCCGTGAACCTGCTGTTCACCGTCTTCGGCGGCGGTGACGGCCTCGGCTTCCGCAGCGGCGGCCTCGGCATCGTCTTCGGGATCATCGGCGTCATCCTGGGTGCCTGCTTCCTCGCCCTGGACTTCAAGCAGGTCGAGGACGGCATCGCCTACGGCGCCCCGCGCGAGGAGGCCTGGCTCGCCGCCTTCGGCCTCACGCTGACGCTGGTCTGGATCTACATGGAGTTCCTGCGACTCCTGGCGATCCTCAACAGCAACGACTAGCGCCATCGGTCGAGCCGACAGCGGTCGAGCACGGAAGGGCCCCGGTCTTCACCGGGGCCCTTCGGCGTCTGCGCGCCCTAGAGGAATTTGCGCGCGGCCCTCCTCAGTTCGTACTCGTGGATGATCGCCTTGGCGTGGCCGTACGCGAGATTGTGCTCGTGGCGCAGCCAGCTGACCTTCTCCTCGAAGCGGAGAGCGGGGCCTTCGTCGACGGTGCGCAGCCAGTCGGAGACTTCACGGCCGGTGCAGTGGGGGATACGGGCGAGCAGGTTGCGGTGGGTCTCCTCGGAGAGGACATGGGACATCGGCGCCTCCGGTTGCAAAGGGGATGTAAGCCGGTCCTTCAGGTCACCGTGCCTGAGCGTTCGCCCGTTGGCAACAGTCCGGGTGCGACGCGTACGCTCACGACGTGGTGGATACGACGTCTCTGACCCGTGCGGTGGATCACTTCGCCGATCGTTTGCGTGCGGCCCCGCAGAGCCGGTTGCAGCGGGGCGCTGCCGCTGAGGCGCTGGGACTGGCCCGGGAGTTGGCCAGCTGGGCGCAGCGTGTGGAGGAGCCCGGGGCGGAGCCTCGGGAGATGCCTGACGCGGGGATGTTCGCCGCGGCTGATCAAATCACCGTGGCTGTGCATGATCTGGCGGTCGTGCTTTCCGATGAGGGCCAGGTCGCCGAAGCTGTGCGGTTGGTGGAGGAGGCGCAGAAGCGGGCGGGGGTTTGAGGTGCGTTCGCGGGTGCGGGTGTGTGGGGGCTGGTCGCGCGGTTCCCCGCGCCCGTGGGTGTGCTGCGGTGCAGGCGCCTACAAGCTCGCTATGACCCTGTCCGCCAGGATGTAGACGTTCTCCTCGCCGCACGCGAACGTCAGGGTGTACGCGCCCGAGATGCCCGAGCCGCCCAGGAGGTACGGGGTCTCGCCCGCGGTGAGGGCGGTGGCGAGGCGGTCGGCCGTCTCGCGGTGGCCGGGGGTCATGCACAGGGTGGTGCCGTCGGCGAAGACGTAGACGTCGAGGGTGCCGAGAGGGCCCGGGCGGACGTCGGTCAGTTCGGTGCGGGACTCGGCCAGTTCCTCCAGGGCGGCGACCGTGCGTTCGTGGTCGTTCACGACGGGTGACTGGACCGGCACGAAGTCCGGGTGGGACGGGTGGCGGCGGCGGGCCGCGGCCAGTTCGGCGGAGTCTCCGGCGAACTCGTCGGCGTCCGCGGGCGGCTCGGTCACCGGCTCCAGCGGCTCCAGACCCACGAAGTCGGTCTGGCGGGGCAGGAACAGCTCGCTCTCCGGCAGACCCAGCAGGGAGGGGGCGTCGGAGGCGTCACGGGCCTCCTGGGCGGCCCAGAAGGCGCGCGCCTCGGCAAGCTCCCGCTCCCGCTCCTCCGCGAGCGCCTCGGCCACGGCCGCGCGTATCTCGGCGGTGTCCGTGGTGCTGCGGGCGGCCGGTACGAAGCCCCGTCGCTCGGCCGCGTGGTTCTCGGCGAGCTGGGTGTGCAGGGCGGCGACCTGGCGGCGCAGTTGCATGAGGGTGCGCAGGACGGCGACGCCCACGGCGCCGGTGGCGGCCGTGGTGACCAGCAGGGCGATCGGCATGGCGCTCACTGACGTACTCCCGGTTCCAAAGTCGACCCCCGACTTCCTACATCAGCTTGAAGGGCGGACTATCCAGCTGTCAGTGCGTAACGTCACGAAACGGACAGGAAATTGGGCCTGAGGTTTGCTAGTGAACCACTCTGAGCTGCGTAAATCCCTGACAGAGGGAGATAGGTCACATCCTGGGGGAGATTGGATCACAAAACGGCCCGGAGTCCAGGGCTTTCCCGGACTCCGGGCCGTGCCGTGACGGCAGGTGCCGAAACGGTTACGCAGAGGCGTTCGTCGGCGCGTTCGCCGGCGCGTTCGCCGGCGCGTTCGTCAGCTGAGGCGCTCGATGACCATCGCCATGCCCTGGCCGCCGCCGACGCACATCGTCTCCAGGCCGAACTGCTTGTCGTGGAACTGGAGGGAGTTGATGAGCGTGCCGGTGATCCGGGCGCCCGTCATGCCGAAGGGGTGGCCGACGGCGATGGCGCCGCCGTTGACGTTCAGCTTGTCGAGGTCGATGCCCAGGTCGCGGTAGGAGGGGATCACCTGCGCGGCGAACGCCTCGTTGATCTCGACCAGGTCGATGTCGTCGATCGTCAGGCCGGCGCGGCTCAGGGCCTGCTTCGACGCCTCCACCGGGCCGAGGCCCATGATCTCGGGGGAGAGGCCGGAGACGCCCGTGGACACGATCCGGGCGAGCGGGGTCAGGCCCAGCTCGCGGGCCTTGGTGTCGGACATGATGACGACCGCGGCGGCGCCGTCGTTGAGCGGGCAGCAGTTGCCGGCCGTGACCAGGCCGTCGGGGCGGAAGACCGGCTTCAGGCCGGACACGGCCTCCAGGGTGACGCCGGCGCGCGGGCCGTCGTCCTTGCTGACCACGGTGCCGTCGGGGAGGGTCACCGGGGTGATCTCGCGCTCCCAGAAGCCGTTCTTGAGGGCTTCCTCGGCGAGGTTCTGCGAGCGGACGCCGAACTCGTCCATGTCCTGGCGGGTGACGCCCTTGGCGCGGGCCAGGTTCTCCGCGGTCTGCCCCATCGCGATGTAGGGGTCGGGGAGCAGGCCGTCCTCGCGCGGGTCGTGCCAGGTGGAGCCCTCCTGGGAGGCCGTGGCGACGGTACGGGCCTCGGCGTCGGCGAAGAGGGGGTTCTTGGTGTCGGGGAGGCCGTCGGAGCTGCCCTTGGCGTACCGGGAGACCATCTCGACACCGGCCGAGATGAAGACGTCGCCCTCGCCGGCCTTGATGGCGTGCAGCGCCATGCGGGAGGTCTGGAGGGAGGAGGAACAGTAGCGGGTGATCGTGCAGCCGGGCAGGTGGTCCATGCCCATCTGCACGGCGACGATCCGGCCCAGGTTGTAGCCCTGCTCGCCGCCGGGGAGGCCGCAGCCGAGCATCAGGTCGTCGATGTCCCTCGGGTCCAGCTCGGGGACCTTCGCCAGGGCGGCCTGGATGATCGTGGCGGTGAGGTCGTCCGGGCGCAGGTCCTTCAGGGAGCCCTTGACGGCGCGGCCGATCGGGGAGCGGGCGGTCGAGACGATGACGGCTTCGGGCATCACGGCTCCAGTGGCGGAAGGGGTTCGTACGGGCACGGCTGCTTGGGAAGTTACCCGTACGTATGGCCTGGGTCACGGTGGTTGGCGTGTGACCCTGGCCGCACTTTCTAAGCGCTTGCTTGGTCTGGTGCCGACCGGCTCGGCTCCGCCTCCTCGACCCTCCTCCTGCGGCGGCGCTTCAGCAGGGCCCAGGGGCCCCGCGGGCCGGTCGGCATGGCCGCCGTGACCTCGGTGCCGGCCTCCGACGCGGCTTCCGCCGCCGCACGGGCCACCGGGAGGAAGCCCTCGCGGCGGGAGACGTCCGGGCGCTCCTCCTCCGCCGGCCAGAGGCCGAGGGCGGCGCAGACGGTGGGGAGGACGGCCATGGCGGCGGTGGCGTACCCCTCCGCCGAGGGGTGGTAGTGGTCGGGGCCGAACAGCTCGCGCGGGTTCTCCTCGAACTCGGGACCGAGGAGGTCGCCCAGCGACACGGTGCGGCCGCCCTGTTCGATCACGCCGATCGTCTGGGCGGCCGCCAGCTGACGGGAGGCTCTGCGGGCCAGCCAGCGCAGGGGCTGCGGGACCGGCTCGATCGTCCCGAGGTCGGGACAGGTGCCGACCACCACCTCCGCGCCGGCCGTGCGCAGCCGTCGTACCGCCGCCGCCAGATGACGGACCGAGCGGGTCGGCGGCATGCGGTGGGTGACGTCGTTGGCGCCGATCATGATCACGCAGATGTCGGGCACCTGGTCGGAGGTGCCGAGGATCAGCGCGACCTGGCGGTCGAGGTCGTCGGACTGGGCGCCGGGCAGGGCGACGTTGCGCAGCGCCACCGGGCGTTCCGCGACCGCGGCGAGACCGGAGGCCAGCAGCGCCCCCGGCGTCTGGCCGGAGCGTTGGACGCCCTGGCCGGCCGCGGTGGAGTCGCCGAGCAGGACCAGGCGCAGGGGCTCCGCGGCGGGGGTGCCGGGGGCGTCGTACGTACGGCCGTAGCGGCCGTCCGCGTGCGGCACCCGGTGGTGCTCGCCGTTGCCGTTCACGTGGCGCCGGGCCAGCTGCGCCTCCGCCAGCAGCAGTCCCACGACCGCCGCCCCGGCCAGGCCGATGCCGCCGCCGCCATAGGCCGCGCCGGCCGCGATGCGCCGGGCCACTCTCGCCCTCGACATGCTCGTCATGCCTCGCCGCCACCTCCTCGTGTCCGTACACCCACTCCTTGCCCCGTACGGACCGTCGGCCAATCTCGACGGGGAGTGAACGTCGCGGACGGGCCGTAGGCTGGCGTAACCACTACGACCACTGTTTTTGCAAGCAACCGGAGACAACGGTGCGATTCCACGACTCGATGATCAGCCTCGTCGGCAACACCCCGCTGGTGAAGCTCAACAACGTGACCCAGGGCATCCAGGCCACCGTTCTGGCCAAGGTCGAGTACTTCAACCCGGGCGGCTCCGTGAAGGACCGCATCGCCCTGCGCATGATCGAGGCGGCGGAGGAGAGCGGCGCGCTCAAGCCCGGCGGCACGATCGTCGAGCCCACCAGTGGGAACACCGGTGTCGGGCTGGCCATCGTGGCGCAGCAGAAGGGGTACAAGTGCATCTTCGTGTGCCCCGACAAGGTGAGCACCGACAAGATCAACGTGCTGCGGGCGTACGGCGCGGAGGTCGTCGTCTGCCCGACCGCCGTGGACCCCGAACACCCGGACTCGTACTACAACGTCTCCGACCGGCTGGTGCGCGAGACGCCCGGCGCCTGGAAGCCCGACCAGTACTCCAACCCCAACAACCCGCTCTCCCACTACCACTCCACCGGTCCGGAGCTGTGGGAGCAGACGGAAGGGAAGATCACGCACTTCGTCGCGGGCGTGGGGACCGGCGGCACCATCTCCGGCACCGGCCGCTATCTGAAGGACGCCAGCGACGGCCGCGTCCAGGTCGTCGGCGCCGACCCCGAGGGGTCCGTCTACTCCGGCGGCTCCGGGCGGCCGTACCTGGTCGAGGGCGTCGGTGAGGACTTCTGGCCGACCGCCTACGACCGGACCGTCGCCGACGAGATCGTCGCGGTCTCAGACAAGGACTCCTTCCAGATGACCCGCCGGCTGGCCAGGGAGGAGGGGCTCCTCGTCGGCGGCTCCTGCGGGATGGCCGTCGTCGCCGCGCTGCGGGTCGCCGAGCGGCTCGGGCCCGACGACGTGGTCGTCGTCCTGCTGCCGGACAGCGGCCGCGGGTACCTCTCCAAGATCTTCAACGACGAGTGGATTGGCCAACATGGGTTCAGCGAAGACACGGCGACGGAGCCGACCGCAGGAGACGTACTGAAGCAGAAGGAGGGAGGCGGCATCCCGAACTTCGTACACATGCACCCCAACGAGACCGTTGGGGATGCGATCGAGGTACTGAGGGAGTTCGGGGTATCGCAGATGCCAGTAGTGGCTAAGGGCGCTGGGCATCCCGATGTGATGGCCCCCGAGGTGATCGGGGCGGTGGACGAGCGAGTGTTGCTTCACGCACTCTTCGCCGACCGCGCCGGGTCAGGGGACCCGATCGAGAAGCACATGAGCCCGCCACTGCCGGTCGTCGGATCGGGAGAACCGGTGGCACGGATGATGTCCGTGCTGGAAGGACGGGACGCGGCGGTGGTCCTGGTGGACGGCAAGCCCACCGGAGTGATCACCCGCCAAGACCTTCTGGCCTTCCTCGCCGACTCCAACGGCTGACGGTACGTCCCCTGCGGGACAACCTGTGCGGAGGAGAACCATGGCTAAGCAGACTGAGACCTACCCGACCGTTGACGAGTGGGTTAACCGGCAGCTCGAAACGCTGCTGCCGTCCATCGACAAGGACACCTGGGCGGAACTCTGGACCGTCCTGAACCCGGACTCCGGTCTCCAGGCCGAAGCAGCCTGACTCCCCCCTCAGCAAGCCGCCCCCGAGCCTTCTGGCCGGGGGCGCTGTGCTGTCACGGCGCGAAGCGCCCGCGAGGGTCCGAGACCGCGCACAGGGGGCCTGTAGCGCGTGCAGACATAAGGCGGCCCCGATCGACTCGGGGGAGAAACGACCGGGGCCTTCCAGCGAGCAGCACTCGGGGGGAGACTGCTGCACCGCTGGTACCAGTCGCGTACCCGGTCGGCATATGCCAAAACAGAAGAACCCCCGTGTTGACGCCACAGGGGTTCCGCTGCGGCCCGGAGGCCGCGAGCAGCTTAATTCATTCATTCACAGGGGACTGCATGCGGTCTTCCAGATCGGCCATGCGCACAACATCCGGGCGGGGCTGGTTCCACTGGTTCTGAGGGACCTCGACACGGCGCGCGACGGGGCATGCAGCGAGGAACCTGCTGAAGTCCTCGTCGCACCAGGGAGGCACCCATGCCCCCGAGCGACAAAGGAAGACCGCATCGAAGACGACTTCCGGGGCCTGACCGTCGTCAATGGTCATGCTCACGGGGATCAGCGGGTGCTCAGACGGCCTCTTCATGGACTCCCGCCACGCGGGGAAGTGAACGAACACCTTCGACCCGTTCCAGTAGTGGGCGAGAAGCCAGTTCTCAGCGCTGATCTGCCCCGCATCCTTCCACTCATCGAAGGTGCGATGGTTCGACGGATACCCGCAGTCATGGTGCGCGTCGTAGAGGTGAACCGACTCCCACGGGCCGCTTCCCCCGACATTCGACGGGAAGATCTGACCGGCCCAAGCGTTCGAGTCCGCGTAGAAGAGTGAGGCGTCCGGTGCGATCTTGAACCTCTCCCAAAAGCCAGCGAACCCCTCGCAGAGCGGCAGAGGGACCCCGGCTTTGTTGAAGGCACGGATGCGCCGAAGCCAGATCGCCTCCACATGGATGGCGTCCTCGGCGACAGGCCACGCATACAGCTCGGGGTGAGGCCCGAGCGGTGCGCCGGCCGTGGGGGTTGGGAAGAAGAAATCCCAGTCGACCGCCAAGAGATGCATGCGAGTCCTAACGAGACGGGGGAAGTCCCCCAGCCTGAGCCGGGGGACTTCCTGGGGAGGTAGCGCAGCGGTCAGGCGAGGTGGCCCGGCGAGCCGGAACCGCCCTTGCCGTCGCCGTCCTCGATGTCGGTGTTGTCGTCGTCGTCGCCACCGCGGACGGTAGCCTTGCGACTGAGTGCTTCCTTGAGCGTCACGGCACTTGCCCTTCTCTCAAGACGCGGCCCAGGGTCCGTCCCCGGACCGTTGTGCACTTGCTGACCCACCCCCGGCCCGACCGTCCAAAGAGGGACCGGGGGTGGGGTCTTAGACCTCGTCCGTCCGCCACGGGGGAACGACGGACGAACGAGGAGCTATTCAGTGAGGGTGGCCACCAGGTTGTTCGTGGGGGTCCAAATCTCCGCCCGGCTCGCCAGGACCGAAGTACGGATCTTGTGCAGGCAGAAACAGTTCCGGGCTGCACTCCTGGCAGCCGCCACAGGAACCGCCTTGAGGTATCTGGCAGGCCATAGCTCTCTCTCAGAGGTGGTGCCCCGTTCCCGGCAGACGGCGGGGGAACGCCGGTCGGGAACGGGTGTCATGAGGCGGCCCGCTGGTCGAGCTGCCGCGTGTAGGCGTTGACGTACTGCCTCGACCACTCGCAGCAGCCTGCGCAGGCGAAGCCGGGGGCGGTGACCCCGTTCACGGTCACAGGGCCTATGAAGGTCACGGGCTGGTCCGACTTCCGACAGAGCCAGCAGAGTCCCTGTTGCCATCTCCGGACGGCAGTCACGACTTCGCTTCCACGAGGGCGTAGTCCTCGCAGGTGCGCTTGAACCGCTTGTGGCCGGTCTTGGCGGTGTGCTTGGCCATCCAGGTGTTCGCGGACTCGTCGTCCCCACACACCTCTGACTCGGCCCCGCACTCCTCTTCGTCCCCGGAAACACACAGGGCCTTGAAGGTGACCTCCCCTTGGGGGTCTCGATTGGTCTCGTAGTCCACGAACCGGATGACAGCTCTCACTGTGTGCCGACCTCGTTCTTCTTGACGTAGGCCACCAACAGGGCCTGGGTGAACGTGGCGGTGTCCTGCAAGAAGAAGAACGCTTCGTGGGCCTGCGAACGGGAGGTCGGTCGATTGGTCAGGGCCAGATGCCGGTCCACCAGGCCCAAGATCCTCAACACGTTCGGGTCCTCGTCTTCGCCGAGGCACTGGCCCCTGAGCAGATTCAAGCTCCCGGTCAATTGGCCGGACCTGGCGTCGATGTCCTCACGCTTCGACGTGCTGATGCTCATCGCGAGGGCTTCGTCTACGGCCTTGGTGATCGTCTCCACGTCGATGGGCAAGCGCGCGGCTTCGGCCTCCGACATCTCGCGTCTGTCAGTCACGCTCGCCACCACGCTTCTCCCCTCGATTCCGCCTACGCGGGCTGGGTTCGGAGACGAAACTAGAGGGGCCGGCCTCCAACTTCCAAGAAGATTGCGCCAGTTTGCAGCAAGCCAATTGACGGGCTCGAACGCCCCAGCGACCATCTTCTTGTCGCGCAATCCGGCGCAAGACAGCGGACGGGAGACCAGCCATGCAGCTACGGTTCCTTGGGAAGAACTCCACTCCCGGAGACAGCCCCACCCTGTACGCCAGTGATCAGGACAGCTACGTCATCCAAGGCTGGAAGGTGTACGCGAACGAACTGCTCATGCAGCTCGACGTGCCGGAAGGACAGACCGTCATCGAGGTGCCGACCGAGCTGTTCGAGCACCTGACGAAGGACGGCCGGCCCTCCGGAGAGATCAAGAAGTTCACCACACCGATCATGCTTGTCACCGAGCAGGGAACATGCGTCCTCCAAGGCCCGGAAATGCACGACCCGGAAGCCCTCAGCCAGATGCGCATGCCCGACTATGAGACCTGCATCGAGGTCCCCAAGTCCTCGATCGCGGCCCTACTGGAGGAAGACAGTGGACCTGATCACTCCCGCGCAGCGTGACGAGCTGTTCAACCAGTTCGAGCGGGATGCGTTCCATCTTGAGCTGAGGGACGACTACGGGTCGCCTGTCGAGGACACTCCATATGCCCGATGGCAGCGGGGAGAGCCCGACGACTACGCATGGCTTGACGCCTGGACGACGCTGATGAAGCGCGTCACGGGAGAGGGCAAGACAGTGCGTCGGGTCCGTGTTGTGACGGAGCCGCACAGCCAATACGTCAGGTGGGAACACTCGCTGACTCGCCTCAACATCGAGATGGGCGAGGACATCCGCTGGCTGCCACGACACCTGCTGCCCGAGGGCATCACGTTCCCCCTGGCAGGTAACGACTGGTGGCTGTACGACGACCGGCTTCTTGCCGTGGGCCACTTCGACCCTGAAGGGCGGGTCCTGGGCTCGGAGATTGTGGAAGCCGCGGACGTCGTGGCTGAGTGCGCCGGCCTGCGTGACCAGCTCTGGTCTCTCGCCATCCCACACGCCGAGTACAAGCCCTGACTCATCCGTGAGCAACCAAGCACAAGAGGCACGAGAGGCGCTGGGTGCCCGGCTTCGTGGATTCCGTAAGGACGCGGGCTTCACGAGCGGCCGGGCATTCGCGCTGGCCACCGGGTGGCAGGAGTCAAAGGTTTCCCGCATCGAGAACGGGAAGCAGAACGCCAGCGAAACTGACATCCGCACCTGGTGCACCAAGACCAACAGGCCCGAGCAGATCGAGGACCTGATCGCCACAGTTCGTCACATCGATGAGCTGTGGCTTGAGTGGCGTCGCCAGCTTGAGACCGGGGCCGAGACACGGCAGAGCAAGGCCATCCCCGTCTATGCCAGGACCAAGGTCTTCCGCATCTGGCACCCCACTCTCATCTGGGGGACGCTCCAGACCGCCGACTACGCGGCGGCCACCTTTGAACAGGTCGTCGACTTCTTCGAGATCCCCAACGACACAGAGGCAGCCACAGCCAAACGGCTCGAACGGCAGCAGTACCTGTACCAGGGCGATCGGATCTTCAACGTCCTGCTTGCCGAGCAGGCGTTGTACACCAACTTCGGAGGCCCGGAGGTGATGAAGGGGCAGCTTGACCGCCTCCTGGCGGTCATGAGGCTTGCACGCCTCAGCCTGGGCATCATCCCGCGCTCTGCACCTGTCCACATCTGGCCTGGCAACTCGTTCTCGATGTTCGATGACCGGCTCGTGCTCGTGGAGACGTACTCGGCCGAATTCTCAGTTACCCAACCCCGCGAAATCGAGATGTACGCGAAGGCGTACTCGCTCTTGCAGCGTTCCGCGGTCTACGGGACCGCTGTCCGCGACCTCATCTTCAACGCCATCCAGCACTTCGACCACATGCCCACCGACTAGGAGGCCGACTTGACATCTGAGCCCAACTGGCGTACCAGCTCCTACACGTCCAGTGACAGTTGCGTGGAGGTGGCCGACAATGATAAGCGGAGGGTGATGATCAGGGACACCAAGGATCGGAAACGCGGGGTCCTGGGCGTGAGACCGGCACCCTGGGCGGCCTTCGTGGACCACGCGAAGTCACTCTGACGCAGATATCTATTCATGGGGCCCCTCTCTTGTGGAGGGGCCCTACTGCTGTCACCTGACGACCTGTCAGAGGGTATATAAACCCCTTACAAAAAAGATGTATGTGTCAGTGGGGCATCTCGTAGGACATCAGGGGCTTGAAGTGTGCCTCAGCTCACTCCATAGGCTCATTTCATTCATTCATGCAGGTCAGTGAGGGGCGAACGAGACCCTGAACCGAGCCTCGGGAGGCCCTGAGAGGCATCAGGAGGGCCCAAAAAGGGGTCTGAGAGGGGTTGGAAGGGGGTAGGGGCCGGCAGGCCGGCACCGAGCTGTCTGCGGGCTTCAAATTCTTTAAACCCGTACACATATCAAGGACAGCACCCCCGGTGGGTCCTGTGTGAGTGATCTAATGTATTACCCCCGTGTGTGTATGTGCATGCACGAATGAATGAATACCTATGCGCCCATCTAATTCATTCACTCATGAGCGGGGGGTGAGGGAACGCTCACACTCGGCAACGTTCGGTGTGCTGGTCGGACGGTCGGGGGGTGCCTAGGGGTGCCGACAGGGCTACCTACTGGCGAGTAATAGTCAAGTGTGCGTAAAGCCTGGACCATGAGCGACCCATTGAACGAGCAAAGATAAGGTCAAGGCAGAGCGCTTTAGGTAAAGCATGGGCAAAGGAAAATCGCCGCCTTCGGGCGTGCCAGCCCTCCCCCGTGTGGTCTGCGTCACAGGGGTGGGGGGTATAAGTGCCCGAATTGCCCACCTATGCCATATTGACATTCTCCAGCATGGTGATCTATCACGCGCATCTTCCCTACTTAGAGTGTGGGCAGGAAGTTGTTTCGGGAGTTGCTTCGAGGGGTGTGTAGACCTAATGTTCTCGGTGTCGGAACAAGCGGCGCAGCAAGGCCCCTCCGGAAGTACCGCCCCCGCAGTCAGCGGGGAGATCAGGGAAACCGTAGAGAACGGGTAGCGCGCTTGAACGAATGAATGAAAGGGCATGCGTACGGCGTCCCTAGCCCTCACAAGGGGCCATACGACCGGAGCGCGAGTTACTTGATAACTGAACAGTGGATAGGGCGTCTGGCAGCGAATAGGCCAGCATCCGAGCGCAAGTACTGACGTCAGTCTCAGTAGGCGTAGCGCTCCCATAGCCTCACCGGCACTGTGTAGGCAGTGCGACGGGCATCTATGGGGAAGCGAGCAACGAACAGACCGACTTAGGAAGGGTCCTGGGGGCTACTCAGGGGCGATAGGGAAAGCGTGATGACAGATGTTGGCAAGGAACCTGACAGGCCGTTCTACCCACTGTTCTGTCCCATCTGGGGCAATGAATAGGACACGTCGTCAGCGTGTGCTGAATAGCCGGACCTGATCACCCGGTATCAATAGATCACCCCTGCTTTATGGGCAAAAAGTTGTTTCGAGGGGGCGACTGGTGCGAACCTGCACTAGCGCCGACTGCCCTTGAGAAACGGCCGGATGCCTTGCACTACCCATGCACCACCTTGCAATACCAGCCGACACCACGTGTCCGGCGTGCGACGTAAGGGGCGACTGATACTCGCCTCTACCGGTCACGACCCTAAGCGTGTGAGGCACTGCGGGATGAATGCCTTCGGGTTGTAAACCGCTTGCGCCGCAGGGGCGCTGCACGACCCTGCAAGAGCCGTGCGCGGGTCAAACCTGCACGGTTCCCTATGCGACCGCCATAAGGCGGCGCAGAAACCCCCTAGACCCTGGAAAGGGTGATTGTGATGAACGCTGTTGTGCGTGCCCCCGGTAAGGCTTCCTGCGGGTGCACTGTGAAGCGTGGCCAGCACACCTACGAACAGAAGGTGTGGACGGTCGACGTGTACGACCGTGAGGGCAACCCGCTGGAAACGCTCGACGTCGTGGCGTCGACGGAGCGGGCCGCAAAGTCCCGCCTGCTGGTCGACCTGTACCGCAAGGGCATTAATGCCAGCACGCAGGGATGGACCCTCATTCCGGCTGGCTACGCGGTCCGTGAGCGGGAGTGCTGCCGGGATGCCCGGTGGTGCTGGGCGTGTGAGATGCGGGCGGACGAGAACCGCGCATAGCCATGCCCTGAAAGTTGCTTCGAGGGCTGAACGGGCCTGGTCATTCCCCGGCATTGACGCTGCCGGGGGGTGGCCATACCCGGTTATCCACCGGCCACATCCCTACGTCAGAAAGGCTCCACCATGCTTACTCTCGCCCCCGAATACGGTCACGAAATTGCGGCCTGGCGTGCCAAGTTCACTGAAGCTGTCGAGGACTACGCCAGTCAGAGCTACGCCTATTCGCTGGGTCACTTCGAGACTGCGGCCGAAGACAACGACTGGGCGCACATTGGCCTGATCATGGACAACCTTCACCCGGCCGCGTCCTCCACCGACCAGCGCTATTACGGGTACGACACTGCCCGTTGGGCGCAGGGCACGTCGAATGCGGAAGCGATCGAAGAGGCGTTGAACGCTGCGGACGGCGGCATGGGCTGGGCGTACGGGCCCGGTGAGACGTACGTCTATGACGCGGACAATGCGGCGGTTGTCGCGGTCGTCGAAGAGCTGGAAGGGGCGTTGGCCTCTTACGGATGGCTCAACGAAGAGCGCGCATCCGAGCTGGAAGACGAAGAGAACCACCCGGACGACTTCACCTGCCACGCTGGCCGGGACTGCGGATGCTACGTGTCGTCTCACGAATGCTCGGACGTATTCCGGGACGGTGTCGAGTCGGGCGACATCACGTCGAAGATGACGGAATGGCACTGCCCTTACTGCCAGGAAGACCGGGAGATCGGCCGCGAAGAGCGCGCCGCAATGGCGCTCATCCTGGCCCGGAAGTGGCACGAGGACATACAGGCGGCCGGTCAGATGACCGTGTTCATGTTCGTCGCCTAAAGGTCCCGCTCACTGGGGTGGACGCTCTTAGTCGGACCTGGCATTGACGCTGCCGGGTCCGGCCATGTCCGGTCACCTACACATCACTTGGAGCCGCTGTGCGCGTTCGCGCATTCCTCGCGGGTGCCGCTGCTGCGGTCGCCCTTTTCCTGGCCGGTCACGCTACGGCGGCCGATGCCACACCCAAGACAGACCACGTGGCTACGTGGAATGACGGTTTCGCCGACTCGAAACAGGACGACTGCGAGATGGGTTTCGCCCCCGCGTGTTCCTGGCTTTCCGAAGTGCACTGACACCCAACCCGAAAGGCACCCATGCCCGGCTATACCCGCTCCCTTGTCCTCACCCGCTCCGTACGCACCGTGTGCCAGTGCGGGGAGGGCGTAGAGGTGCGCTGCGTCGAGGACGGCTCGCTTGGGCGAGCGCTCGGCCTTACCGACCTGCCCACGGAGTCGGACGCCCGTACCGCGCTCGGAGTGTGGGAGGCAACGCACGAGTGCGCGCCGACCGTCGCCGAGCTGATGACCCTTCTCGGTCTGGACGTGCTCTGACATGCGACTCACTGACGCCCTATGGATGGTCGCCGAGTGCGGCGAGCCGTCCGGCCTGTTGCTCGGTCTCGGTCCGGGCCCGGATCAGGTCTACGTGTTCCCGCCGCGCCCCGTGCGGATGGACGTTGGCGACCTGATGAACGGGCACCTCCCGTTCTTCCCCTGGGCGAGAGATGACGCCGCGCTGCGGCTGCACTTCGAACACCTGCGGTCGACGCACCCCGATTCCCTCTACCTCGATTGAGAGACGCCCCTATGTACGTCGCCCACATCGGCCCGGCCTGGCACAAGCGGTTCAACGACTACGCGGAAGCGGTCGCGTACGCGGCCTCCTACGGACTCCCGTCCGTGTTCGTTGAGCTGAACCTCTACAAGCGCAAGTACACCCGCTGAAAGGCAGACATGAGCACCACTGATGAGCTGTGGCAGACCCTCACGGACACGCTGAACGCGCTTGAAGATGCAGGCGAGTCCATCAACTTCGGTTCGCGGCAGGGCTCGGAAACGGGCTGGTACAGCGTGCCGTACGTCGTCTCGATCCGGCGTTCCGGCCTTCAGGTCACGTGGGACCAGGACGCCCACAGATGGCGACGCGTGATCACGCTCGCGAAGCACTGACGCCCGGTCGTGTGCCTGGCCCCCGGACGCTCGACGGCCGGGGGCCTCACTCATCACCGGACGCACCTCACCACCAACGAAGGGACACACCCATGCCGCGTATCTACGTAGCGAGCCTGACCGACTACAACCACGGCGAACTGCACGGGGAATGGATCGACGCCGACCAGGACCCGGACGCCATACAGGACGACGTCAACGCCATGTTGGCCACGTCGCCGACCGCGAAGCGGTACGGGGGCAAGGCCGAGGAGTGGGCCATCCACGACTACGACGACTTCGGCGGTATCGAGCTGGGGGAGTGGGAGTCCTTCGAGCGGGTGTCGGCGCTGGCATCCCTGTTGAGGGACAAGCCGGCCGCCCTCGTGGCCCATTTCATGGGGGACGGTCACGACCTCGAAGACATCCCCGACCTGATCTCTGACCGCCTGATGGGTGAGTACGACGAGAGCACCGAGCTAAAGGCGGTCGCGGCCCACAACTACGAGCAGTTGGAGGGACGCGAGGACATCCCCGAGGACATCCGCGCTCACCTCGGAGCGGTCGCCGAAGCCATGGCGCACGACGACATCAACGGTGGCGGGCTCTACACGGTCGAGGTTCGCGGCCCGTCCGGGGCCTCGTTCTACGTGCTGAGCATGAACTGACGCTCACCCCACCCTCACCACCTTTACGCCGGGCCATTGACGCGGACCCGGCCTTTTTCATGCCCTCGAAAGGACACACCACCATGCGCAACATCTTCGCTCGCATCGCTGCCCGATTCCGTAAGCCTGCCCCGGTTGAGGTGGTTGAGATCGACTTCGGCCCGTTCAACCGGTACACGGTCGTCCTCGACTGGGCCGGGGATAACGGGTTCCTTGACGCTCCCGTCATGCACATCGAGGCCGGAAGCCGGATGGAGGCTTTCACGGCCGCTCGTATGGCCGCGTGGGACGAGTACGCGGGACACATCATCGAGATTCCGAAGGGTGCCGAGTACGACGAGTACGAGGCCGAAGAGCTGTGGTACACGGTCGCGATTCTGGAGGGCTGGGCGGTCGAGGCCGCTGCCTGATCTGAGCGGCTGAGTTTGGTTGCGGCCGGGCCAGTGCCCGGCCGTTTCCATGCCCATCCGATCAGAAAGGGGCACCCATGGTTCGCTCGCTCATTTCGCTCGCCGCCCGTCGCCGCCTGAATCCGTTCACCGTCGTCCGTGACTGGGACTCGGACATGTTCGATGCGGGATGCGATGACATCCGTGTCCAGGAGGACCCCGAGGTTTTCCACGTGTGGGCCGCCAACGCCTCGGACGCATCGGATGAAGCCGACCGCTTGGCCGAAGAGAAGTTCGGGGAAGAGACCGCGTACTTCCTGCACTCCGTTGCCGTTCTGCGTGGTCACGCGCCGTTGGCGGATGCCCGATGACGACCGTCACCCTTTCCCGATTCCGCTGTGCCAAGTACGAGCGGATAGAGGCCGAGTTCACGCATGAGGTCGAGAACCTGCACGGCACGGCGACGCTCAACACGAATGACCAGGTGGCCCGTTCTGCGGCCACGTGGGAGCTGGGCGCGAAACGCTCGATGGCCCGAAGGCTGGATAACCACCTGCGCCGCTGTGGCGTCTGCCGCTAACCCGAGATAGGAACACCCCCTTTGAATCTGTGCGACTTCTGCACGGGCAGCGTTCCCGCCTTCCTGTACGTGATCCCGATGGGCTTTATGCCGTCCATCGGTGGCGCGGTGCAGCTCGATGACGGCCGGTGGCAGGCGTGCCACGAGTGCGCCGAACTGGTCGACGCTCGCCACCCCGGACGGCTGGCCGCTCACGTTGTCGGCCGCATGGAAGCGGACGCCCTTAACCCGATGGTCCTGACGGCCGAAGGCCGGGCGGAACTACTCGGCATCCTCGCCACCCAATACGCGGCCCTGTTCAATGCCCAGCCCTCGAAGGAGAACCTGTAATGCCTTGGTCTTACGACGTGCACGCCTGTGAGAGCACCAACCACGACACGTTCTGCGCGATGAAGAGCGTGGGCGAATACGGGGAGGACTGGAAGGCCGCTTACAAGGACGCGGCCGAGCGTCCGCACGCCTTCGTCATGCTCCGCAACACGGCCAACGACCGGCAGACGGTCAGCTTCAAGCACACGGCCGGGGGCGGCCTGTGCGAGACGTGCGCGACCGGCCGCGGGCCCGCTTACAGCATGGTCGGTCTCGGCCTGGTCTACGTCTGCCGCGAGTGCATACGGGGCTTCTACCAGGACGCCTGCGACCGCGCGAAGGCAAACGGCTGGTACCGCCCGGACCCTTACCGGCCTGCCCTCGAAAAGGCTCTGGCCTAGTCGCTTGTGCCACCCCCAGGGACTCGCCGGCCTGGGGGTGGTGCTGGCCACTAGGAGGGGAGAGCGGTTGGTATTCGACCCCGAGGACGTACGGGCCTACATGGTCCGCAAGGGAATGCGGGACGCGGACGACCGCTCGCCGGTAACGCCTCCGGAAGAGCGCTTCTATGCCGCATACAAGCCGAGGGATGACGCTCGGGACGCTCAAGAGGTAGAGCGGAAACGCCAGTCCGACGAGATGTGGGAACGCGCCAAGGCTGCACAAGAGCGCTATTGGCGAATGAAAGAGCACATGCGCAAGGCCCGTGAGTGGGGCCGCGAAAACGGATTCTTCGTAGGCACGCGAGGCCGGATACCGGCGCGTGTATGGGCCGGATATCAGGAAGCGATAGGGGAGGAACTGTGAGCCTGATGAAGCGATACGCCGAGGACTCCGAGACGCTGGCAGACCGCGCGGCGGTCATTGCCTGGACCGATGACACAGACCAGCGCTTCGAGGAACTGCGAGCGCTTTACGCGGACTGCCACAAGGCAGCCGACATCTACGCCGACCCGGCTGCGGTCGCGGAACTGTTCGTGCAGAAGGTCACGGACACCTTCCATGAGGCACGCGGCCTGGTCGTCGGTCTCCCCGCTCTCGTCTGAACCCTGGAAAGGAACACCCGTGATCGAGAACATCAAGCCGCAGGACACCTACGACCACATCTTCGGGGCCTCTTTCGACATGTGGTCCTGGTGGGGCGTCGTCCGCTCCGAATGGGACCAGCGCGGGGACGCTCCCGACTTCTGGAACGTGGTTGTCCCCATCGATGACCCGTACAAGGACGGGCCCGCTCTGAAGATGGTCGTGACGCACAACATCATCTTGGGCGCGATGCAGCGCATAGCCGACGGTCGAGTTTCCAAGTACGTGTCCCAGTACACGTACCAGGAATGCGTGTCCTTCCTGAAGGACGGGCCTGATCACGCCGACTTCGATGCAGACTCGGCAGATCAGGTAATGCAGGTGGCGACGCTCGGAGAGGTGGTCTACGGATGACCGCTTACCAGGCTGGTGATTACGTCTACATCCTGCGTGAGGACGGATCAGTTATGGGGGCCGGGCGCATCAAGAGGCAGCGGCCGGACGGCCGTTACAAGGTCCGGAAGGCCGGACGGAATCAGGTGGTCACGCTGCCGTCCGGTCGGCTGGCCATTCACCCGCAGAACAGTTGGTAGCGAGCGCTTTTAGTGAGGGCCGGGACATTGACGCTGTCCCGGCTTTCGCCATGGACGCTCGAACGAGGGGAGATTGAGCGTGATCAAGCTGGTTGAGGTCGTGCACTGCGACGCCTGCGCAAAGAAGGGCGAAGAGCGGGACGCGACAACCGCGCTTTCGGTAGCCGGGGATTCCTACGACCTGTGCGACGAGCACGGAGAGAAGTTCCGCGCCTACTTCGAGGCCCTGTTCACCGTTGAAATGACCGCCGCGCAGAGCGCGTAAGGAAAGGGATACATCATATGTCGAAGGCATTCGAGGCGATGAAGTACGGCCCGATCGGTGAGGCCGTGACCAATGCGATGCCGCACACGGAGGCGGACCCGATAGGCGTGCTCGCGTCCACGCTGGCTGTGTTCTCGTCGGCCCTCAATGGCCGAGTCATCATGGAGGGGGGCAGGCCGGCCGTCGTCTGGACGGTCCTTGTCGGCAAGTCCGCGCTTGGCAGGAAGGGCACCGCGAAGCGGACGGCAGACCGCATCCTGTCCCCATCCATCGGCGGATTCATGCACTCCCGCACCTATGCGGGCGTCACCTCCGGGCCGTCCCTGGTGAACATGCTCTACACGCTGGAGATGGACTCGCCACGCTCGGAGATGGGGCAGGACGGCCGGGCCCTGATCGTGGAAGAGGAGTGGTCGTCCGTACTGAAGCGGTCGCGCCGCTGCCCCACCTTCAGTCAGCAGCTCCGCTCGGCGTGGGATGGCGTCCCGATCTCGAACACCACCAAGAAGGGCATTCAGGAGGTGGCGCGGCCCCTGCTGGGCGTTCACGCGCACATCACCCCCGGTGAGTGGGCGAAGTACGTCTCGGCGACCGAGGCCCTGGGCGGCAGCTTCAACAGGTACCTTCCGGTCCTGGTGGAGCGCTCGAAGATGCTCCCGTACAACCACAAGGCCAAGATCGGTGAGACCAAGGCTCTGTCGGATGCCTACCACTGGGCACTGCGAGAGCAGCGGGTGATCTCGTTCTCTGCCGACGCTGGGCGTCGCTATGACGAGCTGCGGGCCATCATCGAGGACCGCATGGCGGAGATGCCCGAACACCTCTCGTGCTACATGGAGCGGTCGGCCGAACAGGTCGCCCGAGTTGCGGCCATCTTCACGGCGTCCGAGCGTAAGACGAAGATCAGCCGGAAGGCTCTGGAGGCTGCCTGGGCCTTCGTTTCGTACTCCATGGCCAGTGTCGAGAAGCTGGTGATGGACTCCGCGAACGCTTCGCAGAAGGCGGTCAAAACCGTGCCGGACATGATCCGCGAGAAGCTGGAGATGTACGGCGGAGAAGCCACCTCGACGCTTCTCCTGCGGTCGCTGGGTACGCGGGTCACAGCTGCCAGTCTCAAGGCCATGGTTGCGGATATGCCGGACGTGGAAATGATCACGGAAAAGCGGACGGCCGGCCGTGGGGCCCCCTCGATCATCTTCCGCCTGGTTGACGCACAGGCGGAGGAGATCACGGCCGAGCAGCCGAAGCCGGAAGCGGAATCTACGACATCCGTGCGGACTGCACGTAAAGTGGTTGAGAAGCCGACTAAGCGGAAGGCTGCTGCAAAGCCCCGCCTTTCCGTTGTCGGCGCGACCGAGCAGCCGGTGAAGGCGAGCCGGGCAGGTGCGAAGAAGAGCACCGCTCCCGCGAAGGCTCCCGCCGTTGACCCGCTGAAGGATGCACTGGCCGCCCTCTTCTAGGACTGAGAGCACATGATCGAGCCCAAGCGAGCAAAGCAGTTCTCCACGCCTGCGAAGCGCGCTGCTCACGAGTGGACCTTGTTGGACCAGGAGGAGAAGGAAGCCCGACGCGACCGCAAGGCGCGTCGGGCAGCGCTCACCAGGCGCAAGGACCGCCCCCGTAACGGACCGATCAGAACGCTTCGAGTCCACCCGGCCGTCATGAGGACCGCGCTGCGGCAGGCCGGGGGAGATGCCAGCCGTATCCGGATCGTGAGCGAGACGGAAGTGTGGGTTGTCTGATCACAAACTAAGAGGGCACCCCGAGGGGCGCTTGCAGTGCACCGCTTGCCGGGCCGCATTCCTGACGAAGGGATCGGCCCGGCTTTCTGTTGCCTCGTGCCCTGGGTTCCCGGTGGCGCACGGCCACCGATACGAGCGAGAGCACGTCCTCTACCCCTTCTCCTATAACCGCGGGGACGGATACGGACCTGACCGCTTGTGCGACGTAATCGACTGCGCGCAGTGCGTAGGACACGAATGCGACTGCGACGTGTGCACCGATCGACTTGAAATTCCGAGCCTGCGAATCCTCATGGATAGCCACGACGTGAGCCGGGCCCGCTCTATCAACTGGGAGATGGAAGAAATGGCGCAGGAACTGTCCGAGAAGCTGGCCGGCCTCAAGCTCGGCGACTACATCACCGCCACCGGGCAGGACACCCGCGGCCACGCGGTGACCCGCGTCGGCTTCCTGCTGTGGGAGCCGAAGGAGGTCAAGGCTCAGCGCGACGGCACCTCTACGAAGGCGTGGCGGGTGTTCGTCGGCGGGAAGGACAACCAGCCCACGGACCGTTCGACCTGGGTGACCATGTTCCCGGACTCGGGATCGGTCGAGCTGCTGACGACCGACCCTGACGGGATCGAGTGGCAGGACACCGAGGTGCGGAACGCGGTGTCGTCGGCCGTGTTCGTGTACGGGGGCAAGGGCGGGAAGAACAGCACCGGCCCGCGCCAGGCCCGGAAGGTGCGGATCGGCTACACGGCGAGCGGAGCCTACGCGCTGACCGACCTGGAGACGAACGAGCTGGTGGACACCTTGCGCCTTCAGTCGCGGATCTGGTGGGCTCCGATGCCCGCTGACCACTACGAGAACCAGGACAGGCCGAAGCAGCTCGGCCGCAAGGTCAACGAGCACCAGGACCAGGACGAGACGCCCGCTCCCGAGTGGCAGAAGTTCAAGATGCAGCGGTTCGTACCTTGGGGGGACACCCCCGCGTACTTCCGCTTCGGAGGACTCGCGAAGCGCAAGGCGCAGGTCGAGGGACCGATGGTGCGCGTCCGCTGGGCGGAGTCGCGGTTCGGCATGAACAAGCTGGTCGACGTGCACACCAATGAGGTGGTGGACGAGGTGCACAGCGCCTCGAACATCTGGGCTGTGCCTGCCACCGAGGAGGAGATAGCGGCCATGCCGCCGCTGGTCGAGCTGCCCGACGCTCGCCCTGATTACTCGCTTCCTCCCGAGGAGAGGAACGAGCGCCTGGTGGACGAGGACGACCAGGAGGAAGAGGAGTACGTAGAGCCGCGGAAGCCGATCCGGTCGGGTGTGCTCTTCGAAGGCTGGCTCGGGGAGAAGGACGACACGGGAGGCTTCAAGGTGTGGGACAACGCCCGACGCCGTGTGATCGGTTGGCTGAGCGCCGACTACAGCATGTTCCGCCCGGTCGGGGCGTGACCTTGTCTCCTCTCCTCATGCCCCAGAAGCGCCCCTCACGACTCGTGCAGGGGCGTTACTCGTCTCTGGCTATGAAGTGGCGAGACGGGGTCTGGAAGGACTGACGAAGACGGGCCCCGGCCATGCGCCGGCCGGGGCATGGAAACATCGAAGCTGTCAGTGCGGGCCGGTACGCTGGCCCCCGCGTGACCAGGACCGGGAGGGTGCACAACGATGGCAAGTGAGCACATCATCAGCGAGGAACCTGCGATCGGCGCTCGGGTGATGATCAAGGCCCAGAAGTTCGGGACCGGCGAGGTACAGAACGCGTGGCGCGTTCTGGTCGACTGGGGCTGCGACGGAGACACCCGGAAGGCGTTCGCTCTCGTCGCCGCTGAGGTTGGCACCGAGGAAGCCACGGAGATTCTGAACCGGGCCGAGATCCTGGTCTGACCGAGGCACCCTGAAACGAGAAAAAGGCCCACCCTCAAAACGAGGGTGGGCCTTTTTTGTTTGTCCACTTTTGACATGGACATTATTTCATTCTCTCACTCCGAAGCGGACCCCTCCGCCTCAGTACTGGGCAGGCGTACTCGCCTGGTCGGCTGACTCACCGGCCGCCTTCTCCGCTGCGATGGCCTCAAGGGCCTTCTGCGCAGCCGCAGCACGGTCCCAGGGGGACGGCGCGGCCAGCGCGGCAGCAGTCTTGGTGTTCTCGTGTCGCTGGGCAACCTCACTCACACCGAAGAGAGCCGCGGCAGTGGCCACAAGGCCCTCCCACGGGATGTCGGGGAAGAGGAACGCGGCCAGCGGTACCGCAGCCGCAGCAGCACCGACGATGCGGACAGCGTGCTTCGAGATAAATTCATTCATTCGCAACTCCAGTCAGGAAAAGGTCACTTGCACTGAGACTTGGCCGACTCCTTGGCGCTCGCCTTTGGAGTGGCAGTCGACTTGGGCTTGGTCGTCGCCTTCGGCGTCGAGCTGGCCTTCGGCGTGGAGGCCGGCACGGTCACCTTCTGGCCCGGCTGAATCACGTTGGCGTCCTTGATCCCAGGGTTGAGACCGAGGACCGCTGCGAGGGACACGCCTGCACTGGCAGCGATCAGGCCGAGCGTCTGACCGGCCTTCACGACCACGACCTTCGTCTTCGCGGTGCTGGGCTTGGCGTGCGCTGCGGTCGAGCTGGTCACGGGAGCAGACGCCTTCGCGGCGTAGTGGAAACCGGCCTTGCCCTTCAGCGCGGGGTCAGCGGTCGTGATGCCCTCGGTGTACTTCGGCAGGCCGTACCCGTAGGTGTTGGCGTCCCGACGCTTACGCGTCCGCACATAGACACCATTGCCTTCCGGGGAACCATCCGTGTTCGTATTGCCTTCCACGGTCGTGATCGTGTCGGCATCGTAGGCAACACAAATCCCGGTGTGCGTCCCACCGTCCTTGCCGAAAAAGACCTGACTGCCGATAGCGGGGTACTCGGAGAATCGCCCCTTCTGCCGGAACCAGTTCACGCCGTAGGCGCAGGAAGCGGAACGCGGGAACAGGTCAGCGACTCCAGCCTTGAGCGCCACCCACGAAACGAAGAGAGCGCACCAGGGGTACTCGCCTGCGCTCACCCACGCCATACCGGGGACCTGATCGGCATACTTCTCGTGGTTGTTCCAGTGGCCGTTCGAAAACCCTTCCTTGTAGCCCTTCTCGGCCTTCGCGATACTCAGTACGCTCGCAGCCTCACTCGCCATGTCGTCTCCCTCTGGGCATAGAAAAAGCCCGGACCACATGGCCGGGCTGCACGTCGTGCTCTCGCCTTCAGCGGCGAAGCGAATTAATTCGTTCAGGGTCAAGGGCAGTCAGCAGCTCGATAAGCCGAGCGTTCTCGGCCTCGATGCGAGTCAGACGTTCCTTGATTTCATTCATGTCGTTCTGAAGACGGTCTGCGCGAGCGCGCTGTGCCTCGGCCTCTTCCTTCCAGACCTTCGCGGTATTGGTCTGCCAAGCCGCCCTGACAATGATCAGGGCGGCAGCTACAGCAGAGACCAGGCCCGCGTAATCGATAATGCTCTTAGGGCCCATAGCTCTACCTCATTACGCAGGCGCGATAGTCGTAACGGTTCCGCTGGAGCCTCGGTACTTGAGTGCACCGGACTGCACGAACAGGATTCCGCCGCCACTCGGGTTGGTGGTCGGGGCGGTCGTGACGTTCTTGATGCTCACGACTGCACCGGAACTTCCGCCGAGATCCGCGGTGGTGCTACCGAGCTGGAGAGCCTTCGTCAGGAAGGCCACGGAATTCGTGATCTGGGCACCAGCGCCGGTGATCTCGAAGACGATATTGCCGTCAGCGTCCTTGAATCGGACGATGGAAGGGGCGGTCGAGGTAGCGCCCACCACCTCAAGGGCCACGGTCGAGGAGTCGTTCTGCTGGACGAATACACGGCCTGCGTGAGCTGCGCCGTCCACACTCAGCGTGTCCGTGACCAGGTTGTTCGTCATCAGCCCGCCCGGCCGCAGCTCGGCCGGCCCAGGGCCCATGTGCGAGACCGCGTAGGTGTATCCGGAGACACCCTTCTTCGCGACCTCGGCCGTGATGATCCCTTCCGGGTAGGCAGGCAGGCCGTATCCGTACACATTCGCATCGGAACGCTTGCGCTTACGGAAATACACCCCGTCGCCTTCGGAAGTACCGTTATCCGAGGTGTTTGCTTCGATCGTCCATATGTAAGTCGAGTCGTAGGCGTAAACGATCCCGGTGTGGTCCTGTCCCGAAGTTCCGTACATGACCTGCGCCCCGATAGCGGGGTACCAGGACCAGCGTCCGGCACTGTTGAACCATGTGACAGCGGCAGAGCAGTCAGCGGTTCGAGGGAAAAGCGACGCGCATCCGGCGCGCATCGCCACCCACGAAGTGAAGACAGCACACCAGGACTGACCCTGCGCCCAGCCAAGGCCGGGGACTTCCGAGGCGTACTTCTCGGCATTGGTCCAGCCGCCCTCGGCGTACCCCTCGCGATAACCGATCTGCGACTTGGCTACAGCGATAACCTGCGCCATGAGCGAGATAGCCATTGATTCCTCCTAGTCAGCTCTGAAGGAGCGTGTTGATTACTCCTGCGACGTAGGAGTTACCGGCATCGGAAAGGTGGACAGAGTCAGTGCCGGCCGCACCCGGAGAAGCCGGGTTGGCCCAGAAGCCCTGCGCGTTGAAGTAGTTCCATGAGTTACGGCCAATGCTCCACAGGTCGACTAGCGCAGCCTCGAAGGAAAGCGCCAGGCCGTGAGCACGGTCCACGTAGTCCTGGTATCGGTAGTTCGAGAAGTCAGCCGTCCCAATGTGAGGCAGGACAATCACGATGTCGGTTGCCCCAGTCAGCGATCCGCCATCGCGGATGTACGCGAGGTGCTGTCGCACAGTGGACGCCCAAGCGTCAGCCGAGACGCCATTCATTACGTCCTCGGGGCTGACCATGTAAACGGCGAGATCAGCCGGGTAGCTCGGTCCGCCATTCCAGTCCAGCCGTCCGGGAGCGGTGTAGTGGGAGGCGAATCCATTCCGACGACCGAAGTTGTTCACGACGGTTCCGGAGGCGTTCTCGGCTGAGACGCCGAGTACCGAGAGGTACTGCGAAGCGGTGCCGGTGTGCGTCAGCTTCACCGTGTGAGTGCCTGCCGACAGGCCGGTGACCGTGGTCTTCCGAACGGCCAGGCCAGTCGTCGCGGTGTCAGTGACCGCGACAGCGGTAGCGCCATCGATCGAGTACGACCAGGGCGAGCGAGCACCGTCGGCGCTCAAGGTGTAGATGCCGACCGTGGTCCCGCGAACAGTGAAGGTGAGCGTCGCGCCGTTGGCGTTGGCGTACAGATAGCCCCAGCCCGGACCCATCTGGTAGCCGCCGATGTTCCAGGTGCCCGTCTGAGTCACCAGTCCGCCAGAGGCGGTCCACTGGGTGATAGCCGCAGCATCCGAACCGGAGATGCCCTGAGCGCTGAAGAGCGCCGAGTGGAAGCCTGTACCGCCGTCGCCGCAGGTGGCCTGAAGCGACGTCGCCAGGACGCCAGGCCAAGACTTCGTGCGGAGATTCGAGGCGTAGAAGCCGACCGCGGAGCTACCGCCGAAAACGGCCACGTTCGCCTTGCCGGCCCCCTGCTTCGCAGCGTCCCTCTTGGGTCGCCAGAACTCGCCCCAGCCGCTCGGGGCGTAAATGCCCTTGGCCTGAGAAGCGACGGAGTTAGGGGCCTTCACCCACGAGGCAGCCGTGTTGCTGACGAAGTTCGCGTCCACGTACGCCCTGGTCCCGTGGGGGTCGCTCGCTACGAGGTGAGCTTCGAACCGCTCGCCGATCGTGACCGAGGTGAGGGCGACCTTCCCGCCTCCGAAGTCCACCCACAGACGCTCGACACCATCGGGGCCGTAAAAGGTCGGGAGGAAGCCGTTAGCGTCAGCGGCCAGGGACGAGATGGGGGCACCGTCCGCGTCGGTCAGGTCAACGATCTGGTTCGCGCCGCTGGTCGGACCGTCCCACGCTGTACCGGTGGCGTTGGGGACTCGGGCACCGTTCACATCCTCGGCAACGTCAGCGGCAGAACCACCAAAGAGATTTCGTGCCACTCGGCACCTCCTGAATCAGGGCATAAAGAAAGGCCCTGCCGGGGATGCCGGGGGCCGACGTATTTCTGAATGAGTTGGGTTACTCGCTGAATTCATTCGCTTCGTAAGAGCCGGAAAGGTACAGCTTCGATCCGGGAGGAAGCATCCTTAGACCATCGAGACCCTGCGCAAGGTTCGTCCAGTTCGGCACGTACAGCGCGACGTTCGCGTTGCCGTCTCCCGCGAACGCAGTGACCTGCATGAGGTTCGGCATATTGCCTTGCTCGGCGGGGTTCGTGAGAATGCCCGTGAGTACCTGCCGCATCGCGCCATTCGCAGGTACCGGGAGAGTCACACCGAGGTAGGTGTTACTGCCCGAGACAACGACGCCCGTGTCCTCGTACGCGTCGAACTGCGCAGAGAACTGGACCGTGTTGGGGGCGATCCACCGATAGCGGCCCTTGCGGGTACCCGGTGAAGTCTTGCCGTTGAACATGCTCGGGGTATACGAGTACGCCTTGCCGAGGGTCTGGGTCCACATGAAGCCGTCCCGGCCCTTGAACCCCTCGGTCTGGGTCGAGTTGCGGTTGACGTCCATGTCGTACAGGAAGGACCCGGACTGTACGTAGGGGGCCGTCAGGTCCGTGTTCCAGGGGGACTCCACACGGGGCGGCATGTCGAACATCAGGCGGGAGCTGACGGAGATCGCCGCGTTGCTCTTGGGGACTGCCACCTCGTGAAGAACCATGTCCCAGTTGCCACCGATGGAACGAGTGGGCTGCGGGGCGACTGGGGTAGCCGCGGGCTGGCCAGGGATCACGACGAGGTTCACGGACCCGGCCGACAAGTCGGCGCGGATGGCGATGATGTCGATGCGGGCGTAGCTCGACGTGTTGTCTGCGATCGTCAGGGACTTCGTGCCGGTCAGCTCGTAGTAGAAGCCACCGACCCAAGCCCGGCCAGCGTTGACCACCACCGTGCGGCCGGTCGTGGTCGTGTAGAAGGGCAGGTCTGTCGACTCGTACGAGGAGGCGGTGAGACGCCGGTCTATTCGGTCGCCTCCCCACATCTGCGCCATCTTTTGCCACTGCGCCTGGGAGACCGTATTGGAGCCGCCGGCCCCGTTGGCGGCCGAGAACGGATAACTAAGTTCTGCCATTACATCCTCGTTTCTAGCTTCCTCAGCTTCTCGCGCATCTCGAATACGGTCTTGTAAAGGTTCAAGGGGTTGCCGGTGCCCTGCTCACCGATCTTCGGGGAAACGGTCGTCGTCTTGCCGCCGTCCTCAACGGTGATATCGACCTCGCGGACGATGTCGCTGTATTCGGTGCCGTCAGCGATTACCGTCACGACGTCCCCAACGAAGTAGTCCCGGCCGAACTGGAGCTGGGGGGTGTCGATGGGGTAGATCTGGAAGTTGCCGTTGGGTGCGCCGTCGCTGAGTGCAGAATCCGCGGCATCGATCACAGCAGCCTTGGCCGAGTTGAAGTCGGCGTCAGTCATGTCCGTGGTTGCCTTCATCGGCTGGCCCGTGCTCGGGTTCGTCTTCAGTCCGAGGTCACGCCGGTCAATGAACGTCTCGCGGATCGTGCCCCATTCGGCTTCGGCATCCGCGTTGATCTTCTGGTAGATGTACCGCTCGGCTCCATCGCCCTGACAGGCCACGATGGCTCGGGTGGTGGACGGGGCAGAGAGAGTCCAGATGTACTCGCGCAGGTTGCCCAGCTCCCTGGAGAAGCGGACATCCGCGGAGCGGTCCTGGGGAGTGAACACGTCCAGGACGATCTTCTTCGTGTTGGGGTCGTACACGAACCGGTAGCCGGTCTGCTTGGTGTCGATCCACTCTTCGAACTTGGTCCCGAGGACATCGAACCGAAGCGAGTCGTCCACCTGGTCCCCGAGGTTGGGGACGCTGGGGAAGACGACACCCGCCGCTCGACGGTCAGCGAGCGCAGCCGGGCCCAGCGCCGACGACAACTCCTGCCAGACCGCTGTACCGGCCTTCCCTGACACCGTTCGTGTGGCAACGCCCGTGTACTGCTGGGCGATGGTCTTCGTAGGGCTGGGGAAGGCGAGGCGCTGATAGGCCAGCTTGTTGTCACACGGCCCACCGACGTACAGGGAGCCTGCCTCGGTGTGCTGCTCAACCGTCCAGTAGTGCTGGAAGGACTCGATGGGGCCGGTCAGGATCGGCTTGGCTACGCCGTCCTGGTAAATGGCGACGCCGCCTCCCTTCTGGAGAAGGTCAGCCTGCGGCGTACCGGCCTTGATGAGCAGCGTCCATGAGCCGGCCTGGCAGTAGCGCACCACCAGGTCCAGCTTCATCCACGTGTCGATCTCGCCCACCCGGTTAAGGTCCCGGTCGCGCACCTCGATTCGATAACCCATAGATCAGTAGCTTTCGTAGCGCGGATTGAATGAAATGGAAATGGAGGCCGGCCCACTGCCCGCCACCAGGCCCACATCAATCAGCGAGTCGCCGGGCGGGATGTTCCACAGCACCGGATTGGGTGCCAGCAGCGGGTAATAATTCGTTCCCAAGTCGTCCTTGAGCGTCTTGTAGCCGGGGCGAGAGTCCACGACGAGCGTTCGGCCAGTCGGAATGACATCCGCACCCGAACTGAGAGGGCCGATGGTGAAGGACTCTCCGAATTCGTTGGTCAACGTCAGTTGCTTGACGGGCCCCGTGATTTCCCACGTGGGCCAGGCTTCGATGTCTCCGGGGTTGGTGACGCTGACGATGGTTTCCGATGGTAGGCCCTCAGAGAGACTGGGCGGCAGGAAGGTGCCGCCGTTGTTGAAGAACGGCTTTGCGGAGTCAAAGGCCCAGCTAGCGACCGTCACCTCGTCCGAGTAGAACCAGGGGTCAAAGGCCGTGAGCTGGATTCCGTACTTCACCCACGTGAAACCGGCCTGGTCGGTAGCCTCACTGCCTTCTAGCCCGGACTTGTAATAGCAGTACAGGTACCGCGGATGCCCGTTGGATTCGACAAACTTCAGCACGCAATACCCGCGCTTCGGGTTGAGTGCGTTGATGAGCTGACGCTTCAGATTGCGTACCGACCTGCGATCGACTCCGTGAAGGAAGACGGGAAGCATGATTTCGCGTTGCGTGGCCCTGGCACCCCGGAACATTCCACCGTCGAGGTTCGGGCTGTCATCCGAATGCAGCTCCATGGGCGGGGAGTCCAGACCTGTAGCACCCGGCAGCATGAATATGCTTGGCCAGGCACCACCGGCGAACCCGGTGAGGGGGATTTCCTCCCCCTCACCGTTGTTCCCAGTGATGGACACGAAGGTGTGCTGCCATACGACGCGATCCGGAGGTTGAGGGCCTGCAAAGCCTCGGTTGTCCCTCAGTACTGCCGGTGATACGGCGGGAATTGGCATGGCACACTCCTATTCGCTTAGAGACCGCCGTAAAGCGCCTCCGCGTACTGCATCGCACGAAGTACGGCCTGAGTGCTGTTCTCAGACTTCGCTTCGTGAATGTGGATTTCGTACTTCTTTCCGCCGAGAATCCCGGCAGTGTCCTGGTCGTTGTAGACCCGCTCGCCTCCGCTGAAATCGATCAGCTCGGGTCCGCGCTCGCCGACGAGGGCGAGACCAGGCGAAGCAGAAGCGGTCCCCGTCCAATAGCCCTTGGTCCCGGAGAGGGCCTTCGGCCAACCCGATCCGTACCGGTGAACTGCGTAGTTCAGGCCCGCGTAGATCGAGGCGAGTCCGTTGGTAATCCCCAGGCCCCTGTACGGGCCGGCGTACGCCGCGAAGGTTTGCGGAATTGTCTGCATAAGGCCCTGAGACGGGTAGCCGGCCTTCGCGTTGCTGTCCCAGTTGTTGATGGCCTTCGGGTTACCGTTGGACTCAACCTGGATTCGGTGCAGCACCAGATCCGTGTAATCCTGCGACAGCTTCAATTCACTCAGGACGCGCTTGACCGTGGGAGTCCATCGCGTGACACCCGCACCGGGCGGATTGTCGAAGGAGTACTTCTGCGCGATATCCGAAGGCTTGGAGGCGTTGACCTTGTCCTTGTCCGAGAAGTCGAAAAGGCCCTTCGTGTTCGGAAGGGCTTCCTTTCCTGTCTCGTAGACATCGCCCAGCACGGTCTTCGCATAGTCCATGGGAGAGGTCGCGAAAGACTTCACGGCCTTCACCATGTCGACTATCTGATTGATTTCACCGGTGCCGACTTCCCAAAGGGCGTCGATCGTCTTAGTCACAGACCCAACCGGATCGGTTATCAGATCCTTCGCACCGCCGACGATGGACTTCACGGAATCCCAGACGCCGCCGAACAGGTCATCGAAAACGCTCGTCAGGGTGTGCGTCGAGAAAGTATCCCCGAGGAACCTTTCGCCTCGTTCCAGGATGTTCCCGTTGCCCTTCCAGACATCGTCATGGAAGTAGTCGCCGAGCGTCGGAGCAAAGGCACCTCCGATGATGCCGACGATCTGACCAACAACCGTGGGCAGACGCTTCAGGAACCTCCAGGAATCCTCCGTGACGAAGTTATAGATCCCGTCGAACTTCCCCGCCAGGTCGGAACCGATGTAGTGACCGGAGCCCTTGCCGGCCCCCAGCATTCCCGACTGGATATCTCCACCGAGAGGGACAGACGTAGCGTCAAAGGCCATCGTGTTGATAGCCGCGGTCGCATCAGGCCAGATGTTCTGGTTGTGAATCATGTCGATGATCTTGTCGATGCCGAAACGGCCGACAATGCCACCACCGGCATATCGGGAAAGCTGGCCCTTACGGGCCATCGCATTCCAGGAATGGATCAGCGGAGCCCCAAGAGTGGCCGTGACTTCCGGACGGAGAATTGCTTCACCAGGCGACAGGATCGCGGGAACCGAGTCGACGCCAGGCATGTAGCCGGGAAGAACACCGCCCGTAGCGAAGTGAGCAAGGTTGCCCTGGCTCGTGATTACGCCACCTGTGTACGGCTTCTTCGGCTTCTTACCTGAGCCACCCGACGAACCGCCGCTCTTGTGATCGGCGATGTTGTCGAGGGACGTGTCCAGGTGGTTGGCCGCAGTGTGCGCCTTATCAAGGGCGTCCTTCAGGTCATCGACCTGACCCTTGACGTCCTTCAGGCTGCGTCCGTTCAGCAGACCGATACGACCAGCGAGGGACGTGCTTCCCGTGCCCTGGCCGACCTTCGTGTACGTCTTGTCGGCAGCCGAGGTCAGCTTGTCGAACCAATCCCTGATGTCCTTCAGGGAGCGGCCGTTGAGCAGACCAACCCGGCCGGCCACCGAGCCGGAACCCGTACCTTGTCCAACCTTGTCGTAGACGCGATCAGCCGCGTCGTGGACCTTGTCGAACTGGCCCTTCAGGGTGTTGAGAGAGCGCCCGTTAAGCAGGCCCACACGACCGGCGAGAGAACCGCCGCCAGTGCCCTGGCCAACCTTGGTGTAGCCCTTCTCGGCAGCATCGTGGACGTGGTTGAACTCGCTCTTCAGCGCGTCCAGCTTCTTGCCGTTGAGGACGACCACAGAGTGAGCCGTGTCATCGACCTTGTTCTTCAGGTCAGTGACCGTGCCGTGGGCACCATCGACAGTGACCTTGAGCTGAACCAGCTTCTTGCCGTCGAGCTGGGTGACCTCGGTCTGAGCGTTCTTCAGCTCGGCCGTCAGCTTGTCGACGTCTTGCTTGGTGTCGGTGAGCTGCTGCCGGACGTTGGTCAGAGAGACACGGTTCAGTGGGTCGAGGCCCTGAGTCTGGATCTGGTGAACCTGCTGCTGAGCATCCCGAGCAGCACCCGCAACGCTGTCGTTGCCACTGCTGGCCAACTGATGGGCCAGGCGGTCAACGTCCATGCCCGCGACTTCACGAAGCCGGTCACGGAGATCCGCGGTACGGTCCTCCGCCTCACGGATCTGAGCTGCAACCCGGTCCATGTTCGAGCGGATGCCGTCAGCCTGGCTATTGCGGCCGGTGACGCGGTCTCGGGCGCGTGCGACGGGTCCACGGGTGTCTCCGCCGCGCAGCGTGGTGCGGCGGTCCCGGTAGCCCTCACGGAAGCTGTCTCCGTTGGCCCATGAGCGCGTACCTGCGAGGCCCTGGCGGACGACACGAGTAGAGCCGCGCACCGCGTTGAAGGCACCCTTCGCCGGGCTCAGCCCGATGCCCATGATCTTCGTCAGCTTGCCGATGGTCTTCGACAGAAGGCCGATGCCGATAAGCAGGGGTGCTACGACTACCGCAATCTTGGCGATCTCGGTAATGGCGTCCTTGATTGCCGGGTGTTCCTCAAGGAAGTTCGCAGCAGTCTTGAACCAGCCAGTGATCCGCTTGATTTCCTCAGCGAAGGTCATCAGTAGATCGGGGAGCTGCTTCAGGGCGGACTTTCCGATGTCCCCGACCTCATCGAGGACACCTCCCTTGCCCATGAAGGCGTTGCCCAGCTTGGTGTACTGGTACTGCCCGTCCTTACCGGGCTCGGCGAACATCTTGCCGAGACGGTTTGTGGCCCCCTCGGTCATCTGCTGTATTCGGCCGGTGATGGTGGCCGAAGTCATCGTCTTGCCGTAGCCCGCGGAACCGCCACTGCTGTTCGGGTCGTGCCCGTCGTCATTGACGATGAACTGCCCGTTCTTGTCCTTGAGTGGCTTCCCGTCCTTGCCCTTCTTGAAGTAGTTCGGGTCCCAGTACTGGAGAAGGTTGTTCATCATCTCGTTGCCGGAAACGCCGCCACCCTTGGTGACAGGAGTACCGACAACCTTCCAGAACTCGCCTGCACTGTTGAAGCCGAACATCTGGGCCAGCTCGGGCGCGGGGATACCCGTGGCGTTCACAAGCTGGCTGATGTTGCGGGTGCTCGCCTTGTCCGTGTCGGACATGCGGTCAAGGGCATACATGGCGCGCTGGAACATCGAGGGGTCGAGGTTTCCCGCTCGGGCCATGGAGTCGCCGACAGCCATGATCAGGTCAGTGGTCTTACCGGCAGCCTGATTTGCGGCCTGCGTCTTGGTGGCCTTCTTGTACCAGTCAGGGTCAGCAGCCGCGAGAGAGCGGATCATCTTCA
Source organism: Streptomyces sp. NPDC005820 (assembly GCF_040630255.1). Lineage (NCBI taxonomy): Bacteria > Bacillati > Actinomycetota > Actinomycetes > Kitasatosporales > Streptomycetaceae > Streptomyces > Streptomyces sp. NPDC005820. The sequence goes on along the minus strand of NZ_JBEXXE010000002.1, from coordinate 106,180 downwards.
TTTGGTACTCGTGCATCACGTCGACGCTGAACGGAGTATCAATGGCGTACTGCTGAACCGTGGCCATTTCCGAAGCCGCGGTCTTGTTGTCCACACCGGCAGCGGTAAGGCCCTTCTGGCCGAGGATTCGCATATCGGCGGACTTGATACCGATGGTCGTGAGCGCGCCGGCCACCAGGCCGAGAGGGGCAAGCAGGTTGGTCGTAATGAGGTTTCCGGCCTCAGTGGCGTGATTGCCCATCGTCTCGATGGTCGATCCGACGCTCTTGAACTTCCCCTGAAGGCGGGTGAATCCCTCGTTGTTCTGCGTCTGCACTCGGGCAAGCTGGGTGCGGTAATCCGTCAGCTGACGACGCAACTCCCGCTGAGTGTTCTGAGAGTCAGTGACCTGCGTCCGAAGCATCGTCTGGCGCTGGCGCTGGGTCTCCCGCAGCTCGGTGCGGATACGCGTCTCGTTCTCGCGAATCAGGCGGAGTCGAGCGGCCTCAATCTCCCGTTCCATGCGGGCGGACTGCTCACGCTCCGCGCGCTTCTCCCGCTCCGTCGTACGGACTCGGGTGGCTTCCTCTCGGGCCAAACGGTCCTGAGTGGCAGCGATCTCCCGATCCATGCGGGCTTCGTCTTCGAGCGCCTGCCGCCTGGCCTTCTGCTTCGCCTTCTCGGCGGCCTCGACCTGCTTTGCGGAGGCGGCGACTTCCGCGGCTTCCTGCTTGGCGATGCGGGCGTTGGACTCGCGTACGTACTTCTCGTACTCGGCCTGCGCCTTCTCCTTGCGGGTGATCGCCTGCTGCTGAGACTTTGCGGCCTGCGTCAGGGACTCGGTCTCCTGGCGCTGAGTCGCCTTGAGAGCGGCCTGAGTCTCCTTGCTGGTCTCCTCGACCAGGGCGCGCTTCTTCTCCTCCAGCTTGCGCAGCTCGCGGAACCGCTTCGTGGCCTGCTCGCCGTACTGCTTGGTGAGGTCAGCCTCAATCTTGGCGATGACCTCGGCAGAGTCCTTGACCTCGGCTTCTGCGGCAGCGCCCGCCTTCGCGGCGGCAGTGCGGACAGCCTTCTCGATGCCCTTCAGGCCCTCGGTGGTGGCGGTCGTGAACTCCTTGCCAGCCTGGCGGCCAGCCTTCTCCATCTCCCGAGCCATCTCGGCACGGAACTTGCGCACCGTCTCTTCGGAAAGCCGGGGGTTGATCTCGATGTAACCGGAACCAACCTTGATAGGTCCACGACCAGTAGCCGCCATACCGGCCTCCTAAAGATTGCTCATCTGCGTAAAGAAGTTGGACAGCTCCTCACCGGACGCGAATTCGTGCTCGGCTGGCTTGGTCTTCTCTGGCTCCGTGGAACCGGGACGGGGAAGAGGCTCAGGCAGCGGAATGTTTTTCTCGTTGCTATTGGCCTTGAGGAAGAGGTAGTTGCTCAGCTCCAGAGCGTCTGAGACGCGAGCGAGCAAGTGTTCCGTCGACCCCCACTGCGTTGTCTCGTCCATCGTGGCGAGCAGGGTGGATCGGCCTGCCTTGTGCATGAGTGAATTAATCAGCAGGTGGACTCTGCGCAGAGACAACCGCCCACGCCACAGGTCGAGGAGATCGACCCCGAAGAACTCAAGGAGGTCCGCTTCAAGTTCCTCGGGATGTTCCCTGATGACGTGGACGGTTGCTATCAGTTTCCCGAGCCGGCCGACGCCTCGTTGACCTTCGCGGAAAGCTCCTGGAAGTCACCGATCGTCGGGCGAGCTGCACGGAACTGCGCCCACGAATCCTCGCCGACGATGATCTTCACGGCTTCCACCTCGTCTTCGGCGAAGAGGAGATCAAGCGGAATCTGCTTGGCGGGCGGAACCTCGAAGTCGACGCCAAGGAAGGTGAACTTGGTCGGCTGCTCGGTCGCCTCGGCCTCCGCAGCAGCGGTCTTGGGGGTGGTCTTCGGGGCAGCGGTCTTACGGGCAGCAGCCATGGGAACTCCAAGGGAAACGGGGGGTCATGGGGTGGGGTGAGAGAGTGGCCGGGGAATTTAGCCCTCCCCGGCAGAGGCAATTCGTTTACAGCCCGAATCAGGCGGTCATGACCTCGTCCGTGAGCACGTAGCCAAGGCCGCCGTTGTAGTCGAGGGCGTCAATGGTCAGCTCGTACTTCTGGGCCTCGGTCCGCTGAAGCGTGATACCGCCTCGGTCCGAGATCATGGCGCGCGGGATAACCGTGCGGTAATTCTTGCCCTTCTGTGCCCAGTCCACGACGATCGAAAGCTCGGCCAGCTCCGGGACGCTGGAAAGGTCCAGTCGGTAAACACCGGTGGGAACCGGGGTCGTGTCGTCCGACATGACCTCGACCCACGCCGCACCGTAGAAAAGCTCGGTGGTCAGCTTCGAGGTCTCCAGAAGGGTCGCCTTGATCTGGAACGAGGCACCCTTCACGTTGTAGAGAACGGGAACTGCGGACTGCCACGCATTCACCGGGTCCGTCTCGATCGACGGGGTAATGGTGACGCCGGACTCGTCCACATAACCGAACGACTTGTAACCGGCCGGCGCGGTCTTACCGCCGTCGCCTACGTCATCGGGAAGGACCGTGCCGCCGACACCACCAGTCGGAGAAGGGGCCATGAACAGTCCGCCGTTAGGGGCGAACCGAATCTTGGAAGCGTCATTCGCCATAAAGGAACTCCTCAAGCGGGGAAACAAAAAAGGGCCCCACAAGGGGCCCTTCGGTCTGGCTAAGCCAGGGGGGTATCAGTTCTCGGTGAAGAAAACTGTGATCTCCCCGCCGTAGACGTGCTCGCCTGAAGTCGAGTCCGGGTAGTACCGGGGAGAGGAAATCTCGACAACGTCAAGGATCTCGACGTCGCCAATTATTTGGCCGGGCAGGTCTTCTAGGAACAGCTCACGGCAGGTGTAGGCCAGGCTTGCTGCCTGGGCGCGCTCCTGGTGGAACACGTCGTACTCGATGTCCGCACGGTCCATGCGGTCCCGCACGATGCGGAAGCCACCTGAGTGGCTGAGGTAGATGGTGGTGTCTCCGACCTCACGGCCCACCAGGTCGCCGGTAGGTGCGTCCTCGGGGATGTACGGGGCTGTGTTGAGGTACTGCCACACCAGGTCGACGGGGTCTACTTTCATTCAACCCTCGCCCTCTCCAGAGCCCGCTTCAGGTAGAAGCGGCCCGGATGCCGATGGCCAGCGGGGTCCTTGTAGCCGCGCTCCTGGAGCATCGCGTGACGCATGTCGCGGTCAGGCTCAATGAGCACCTGGCCGTACCAGCCCTTGTAGGCGGTGACCATCACTTCGATGTGCTTGTGGATGGTGTTCCAGTGCGGCTTGTTGCGAGCCCGCGGTGCCAGTGCCCTGGCGAACACGGCGATGTCCTCGGTGCGCAGTGCCACCAGGTCGCGGGTCTCCTCGTTGAGGAGGAAGTGTTCCTCCCACCCTGGATTCATGCGCAGGGTGAACTTGACGTCATCAGCCATTAGCGCCTCACCCTCCGTGCTCTCAAGTAGATGTGGGCGAGGGAGCCTTGACGCCAGATGCGTGGCTCGGACCTCACCTCGTACGTGATGCCGTCGACCACAAGCCGGTCTGTCGAGTCGACATCGGCTGTGGGAGGCAGGAAGACAGTGATGTGGATGTCTGTGGTCTCGCGCTCCTGCGAGTCCGCCTCCGTGGTGGAGGCCGGTTGGACAGATGCCGAACCGGCCCACACCTTCACGGCGGCGTCCCAGTCACGCTTCTTCGTGTAGGCATCCGCAACGATTTCTGCGCGATAGACCTCAACGAAGTCAGTGAAGTGACGGGGCATGCGGACTCCTAGCAGTCGTAACGGCGAAGGGGGAGTGAACCGACCTTGCGCCGGTACTTGCGGAGTGCTGCTGTGGCCTCACGAGAGAGGCCCTGGTTCGAGGCGGTCTGGCCGAACTGGGTCTCCAGCTCGCCAGTGCGCTCCAAGATCACGCCAGGGGCAACGGACAGCCAGCGAATGACTTCACCGCACACGACCGTCCTGAAGATGGCCGGGGGAGTGGCCCTGTCCCAGGTGCCGTTGCAGTACTCGGTGACGAACGCGGACGCGTCGTCCAGGAATGCGGATACTCGGGTCGCTTCGTCTTCAGCGAGTGGCCGCCCAAGACGGGCGGCCACATCGTCTGAGGTGGCAAAAGCCATGTCCCTCCCTTCAGTTAGGGAAGGTCAGGTCAGCCAGCAGCCGGGGCGTTGTGAGTGTTGATCTCCGCCTCGACGCCCTGAGCGACCAGGAGCTGTTCGGGCCGGCAGACCTTCGCGTCGTAGATGACGCGGGACTTCACGGCCGACGTGAAGCTCTTCTCCGGGTTGTACGCGGCCATCTCGGCGAACGGCACGACGACGGAGACAGCGGAGGTCGAGCCCATGAACAGGTCGACGCTCGTGAACTTCTCGTTGCCCTTCTTGATGACCGGCGAGTTCGGGCGGGTGTGGTTGCCCAGCGCGTTCGCGACCACGACCGGGAGGCCGAGAATCGAGCCGATCTGACCGGAGGCCACGACCGAGCCGCCGCCACCGTGCTGGCTGGCGTCGATGAACTTCTCGTCCCGCAGGAGGAGAGAGCGCATGCGCGGAGAGACGAACAGGTACCGGTCCTGCGGAGCGGAGCGGGTGTCCAGCACCTCAAGCATCTTCACCACGTAGTCGTAGACCGACAGCTTGTCCGCAGCAGGGGCGTTGACGTCGGTCGCCTGCACCTTGCTGATCGGGCCCAGCTCCAGCGCGGGGAGGCCGGAAACAGTGGCGGTGCGGTTCTCCGCGCCGTTCAGGTCCTTGCCCTGGAGAGCCGCGAGCAGGGTGAGCGCCACCAGCTCGTCAATGGCAAGCGCGGTCTGACGCGCTCGCTGCGAGACCAGGTTGGACATCAGGTCGATGCCGCCCTTGGTCTGGAGCTGGTGAAGGGCGTCGACCTCCAGGTGGAAGCTGGAGCCCTTCGCGACGGTCATCTTCATGTACTCAAGGGCCGCGTGGTCGGCATCGCCGATCTCGCCGTAAGCCTTCACCAGGCCCTTGTCAGTGACAGTCCCGTCAACGAAGTGCGGGATTCGGACTACGTCGCCCTCACGGCGGAATTCGCCCTCATACTGCCGGTTGGTGAAGGGGGAGGCACCGAGGACAAGGTTCTCCTCGATGTCGGAGACGAGCTGGGAAGTCCAGACCTCGGGAATGAACTGACCCTGCGTGGTCTGAAGCTGGCCGGCCCCAGTGTTATTGCCAGCCTGAGAAAGAAATGCCATAGGTTACCTCACGGGTTTGTCAGATTTCGCCTCGCATAAGGGCGTCGAGCTGGCCCGCCTTGCGGGCAGCGTTGATCTCCTGCGGGGACATGCGGGAAAGGTCGTCGCGGGTGAGCTGCTGAACTCCGGACCCGCCCTGACGACCAAGGCCAAGGCCCTGATCGAATTCGGGCTCAGCGACCGGCTTCGGGAGGGACGAGACGAAAGTGCCGATCACGTCGGCATTCACAGAGCCGTCTTCACCGACGAACTTCGCCAGGTTCAGGAACTCGGCGGGAGGAAGCTCCACACCGGCCTTTGCGGCCTGTGCACGCAGCTCGGCGTCAGCAAGCCGAGTGCCGTATTCGGCGAGGGTCGCGGATCGGGCCTGAGCCTTAGCGGCCTCGATTGCCTTCTCTGCGTCCGTCATGCCGGACTGCTTGAGCGCATCGCGCTCGGCAGAGGCGTCCTGCCACCGCTTCTCGTTTGTGCGGGACAGGGACTTCCACTTGTCGACCTCGGCCTGAAGCGTTTCGAGCGTCGGAGTCTGAGGGGTGCCGGCCTCGCCGGTCTGAGCGCCCTCGGTGGAAGTGGTGCCAGCGTTCTGCGTGTTCTCGTCCATGCGTGATCCATCCATTTCGGTGCATCAAAAAAGGCCCCCATTGCGGGAGCCTGCGTAATGAAAAGGATTAAGGGATCAACCCTTAACCGGGTTCACAGCCTTGCGGGCTGCGTTACCAGAATTGCCCTGCGGCTGCTTGACGGCAGCCTTCTGGACATCCGAGCTAGGCTGGCCGGCCTGCTCGTTGGCCTGCTGAGCCGGATCGGGGAACTTCTTCGCCAGTTCCATTGCGGCCTTGGCGTCGTCCTCCCGCATCGACTTGAAGCGGGCGATCTGCTGCGGTGTGTAACCTGCATCGGAAAGAAGCTGATCAGTCGGAACACCGATCATCTTCAGCTTCAGAAGTGCATCCATGTGTTGGCTTTCGGTCCGATTCTCCGGGTCACGCCAAATGACCTCGGCACTCCAAGCCTCCGCACGCTTGTCCTTCATGACCTTGAAGGCGAGACGCATTACGCGTTCCCAGCCCTCGCCGAAATGGAGCATGCGTTCACGAGTCTTGGCTATCAGACCGGCCTCCGCGGCGGTTATGGACTCACCCGAGGGAGCCACACCACCGTTGTTCAGGAAGTAATGGAAGGGGATGCGGCTCGTGCTCGCCATGTGCTGAACGAGCATGTCTGCCAGCTTGACGTAATTCCCCAGGTCGGCTGCTTCGAACTGGCCGAACTTCACGTTCGGGTCCTCGGCCTGGAGCAGCTTGTCAACGGCAATCTTGAAAGGCTCGACCGGGTTACCCGAGTCGTCCTCCACAATTTCCAGGCCCGTGACGTACCTCTGCGGCCAGGCCGCATACTCACTCGCGAGGAGAGCGTCAGACACGATCTTGTTCACCGCGTCTTGCAGCGGGATGACTGTCGTCAGGTCCGACAGGGGCTCACCGGTGAGGCGTGACCGGTTGTTCAGGGGAACGACGGGAACTTCGCCCAGTGGGTTCTTGACCGACTTAGCGGCCGAAGGGTTGGCCCAGCCGAAGGTGCCGGCCTGGAAGGTGTAGACGCGATTGGCGAACCACAACGTCGACCATTGGCGTCCCCAGTCGTCCGTGTAGAACTTCGCCGCGGCCTCGATGTCTCGACGGCTGCCAGGCTTGTACTGCACGACGACGTTCTCTGCTGACTCCAGCGTGATCGTGGGCTTCCCCGAGGCATCGGCCCAGACCACGGCGTATGACGTGCCGTGGATCATCGCGTCCAGGTGGCCAGCGTTGGACTCCGCGTCGAGGAAGTTCCGCTGCCAGATGTCCCGTGCGTCCTTGTCGGCGTCAGGCTCGTCCGTCATGCGGAAGCCGTCGATCGCCAAGCGCTCGTTGACGCTGTCGATGATCAGTCCACAGAAGTTGTCCCGCCACTTCTCGAAGATGTGGCCGAACTCGTTCAGGTGCCGCGCCTGCGCGAACACCAACTTCTGATGTTCCCCGTCGTAGTAGGCCGAGTGTCGCCGGTACCCTGTCCGGTGCCTCAGCAGCTTCGAGTGCAGATACTCAAGCCACTGAAGTGGGTTACTCGGGACGGAAGCAATAACCGGTTCGCTCATCTAGAAACCCACCACTCTGGATCGTCGTCTCTTCAGCCGCCCATCTGCGATGGCATCCGCCCTCGCCTCGAATGCGAGAATTGCGCACACCGCTAGGTCGATCTTTTTCTTGGACCGGGGAGAGTCCTTGATGATCAAGGTCCCCTGGGGAACTTCGCGGGTGACCGCGTTCAACACGTGACGGGAAATGTCCTCGTCGTTCTCGTGCTTGAGGTCTTGGACCATCGCCGCCGTACGGAAGCGTTCTGTGGCCTGCGCCATGCGCGTGGGCTTGTTGGTCCAGTACTCGAATACGTAGTCATCCCCGTACTCGATCGACCAACGGCCAATAGCTTCCTGCCAGTAGGGCGGATCTCCGTAGAACCACTCGACCTGATACGTACGGAACGCATTGGCCACCGCGGCTTCCACCGCGAGGACATCGACTTCCCAGTCAGGCTGGTTCGGGTCTCGGGGATTCTCCTGAAGGTGGATCAGGAATAGCTTGCCGTCCCGAAGTCGGCAACCGACAAGGCCCGTAGCATCTCCGCGAATGGAGCCGTCGAAACCAATGGCTATCTGGTCGCCGGGACGTATCGGATCGTTGTCCTGGAAGCACAGCTCCCATTCGTCCTTCGACATCCAGCCGTCTGCGTTCTCCTGAATGTTGTTCAGGTAGAATCGGTAAGCGACAGCAGCAGGAGTACGCGGGTCCTGGATCGCATCAGCGATGCCCTCGACATCGACCCAATGGGAGTCTCCGTAGGCGTCAATGATGGCTGATATGACCGCCTCGCGGTCCTTGAGGTCTACGTCCTTCTCAGCCTCAACGCAGTCGTAGAGGAGACGCCCAGAGCCCAGCAGGACGGCTTCATGCGTCCGTTGGGCGATGCTGTTCTCGTTCGGGTTGTACGCGTTCGTCGTCTCGATCAGACGAGAACCGGCACCCGCTGTCTTCTGCACATTTCGGTCGAGCGTTTCCCAGACGTATACGCCCTGGTTCGACTCAATCCAGTGATGGACCTCGTCGCACACGACAAACGATGGCCGGGCCCCTTCCAATCCACGAGAGGAAGAGGTAACCGGCTCGATACGACCGGGCCGGCCGTCCTTGAACTGGATCAGGCCCTTGCCGATTTCGATGTTGTACTCAGCCTCGGCAGGAGACTCCGCCAGCATTCCTCGGATCATGTCCCGCGTGTTGGCGGTCTGGTCGAGCGAGGTGGCTGCAATCTGCACAAGGGGGAGGGGCACTCGCTTGCCGACAGGCATGCCGTTCTCATCGAAGTGAGAGAACCTGCACGGGCCTACAAACTCGACAATGCAGAGTGCTGCGAGAAGTGGTGTCTTGCTAAACCCCAGCCCTTAGCCCTACGAAGGGCCGCGGTGCGGTACAACCACCTCCCGTTCTCGTCAATGGCGTACATCCAAAGGACGAAGCGCAACTGCTCGGGAGTGAAGCGCCAAGGCTGGCCGGCGTCCTCGCCGTCGGGCTGGACGATGTACCGCTGTGCCCAGCGAATGATCTGGTAACCGAGGCTCCGAGTCGGGTGTGGGACGCCCTTCGGAATGTTTCCCGTCTGAGGCATCCCACATCACCTCCTATGCGTCGTTAAGCAGCTTGAACAGCTCCTCGTCCATGTCAGAAACAGAAAGGTCCGGGCCCGCCTTTTCCGGCGTCTCCTCGGATTCGTCTTCGATCTTCATGCGCAGTCTCGACCGGTCCTCGACCGTCGCGCCCCATTTGGCAACACGCATTCGGATTTCGGAGGCGTGCTTCAGCTCGCCCCGATAAAAGTCGTCCACCAACTTGGTGGTGATCTCCAGCTCGGTCCAGTCCGTCTCGGCCCAGCCCTGTGTCTGGGGGGCCGTGGACCAGGTGCGCCAGAACCGTTTCGCCCCGGCCGTGGTGATCCCCAGGCCCCGAGGCATTTCCCGGCCTGCCTGAGCCTCGTTCGCCAGCTCGGTCGCGTGCTCGTGCACGTTGCGCCTGACGGCGTTCTCCTTGGGCTTCGGTCCCCGAGTCATCAGAGCCTCACCTGACCCGCGTCGATGCCGTAGAGGTCGGCTAGGTCGTCCAGCTCCTCGATCGCGTCCTGACGCCATCCCTTGCGCTGCTGGGCCTTGCTCGGCCTGGCGGCCGGCGTAGTGCTGCACCAGGTGAACGGGCAGTCCTCGCAACGGCCGTTGCAGTCGACGGCATACATGGCGGACCTCCTGAGCGAATGAATGAAAAAAGCCGCCCAGCCCCAGAGGGCGGACGGCAGCAAGATCGGTGTGTCCAACCGGATTCGAACCGGCGTCGCCTCCCGGAAGGGGAGGAGTCCTAGGCCGCTAGACGACGGACACCACTCGGGGTTCGGGTTGCGCGCGACCGGTTCCCTGAGTCTGCGGGTGCGACCCGCATGGCTCCCCAACCTGGACTCGAACCAGGGACCCGCGGATTAACAGTCCGCTGCTCTGCCATCTGAGCTATCGGGGATCAAAGGTCGGACTATTACCTGTCTTCGTAGTAGGTCTTACTGCGGTGACAGGGCTTACACAGGGTCCAGAGGTTGTCCAGGGCCCATGTGCCCCCCTTGGCGATCGGACGAATGTGGTCTATCTCAAGGTCCGATCTTGAGCGACATTTGCGACACTGAAAGCGATCCCGGGCAAGCGTCTTAGCTCGCCGGGTCGACCAGTCACCAGGACGGTTGCGGTTGCGGGCAGAGACCCTGTCCCATCCCCGGCGCACCTGGTGAGATGCGCAGCGCCCGTCCTTCACAGTCACGGAGGTGCAGCCGTCTCGTAGACAGATGCTCTTGGCTCTCGGCACGGGCCCCTCCATGGCTGCAAGTTGGTGGCCCCGGCCGGGTACTTGTCTGGCAGCCGGGGCCGTCCTCCAGGACCACACCTTCGGAAGGCCGACAGGCCCTCTACGAAGGGATCAACAGGAGGAAGATCGATGAGAAAGAAGCCAGGAAACTAGGTCTAGTCCACTTAGGGTTCCGCAACGCTGTTTCTAAAGCCTTCAACAGCAGTTCCTTATACAGGTCATAGCAGACACTGAATAAGGTTGTTCATCGTTCGCTCGTTTCACTCGCTCTCTCACTAATGATGTATGTGTCCCTAGTGAGGGGTCCCGGATGAATTTCTATAAAGTGAGATGTAGGTCACAGGGTGGTTAGTGAGTTCGCTCGCCGTTTGCGCTCGTTGGTTGCTTCGAGGGCGCTGCTTCTGTATGCTCCCGCCAAGATCATCGACCAGAATGAACAGAACGAAGGCGGCCCAGACTCCATGACCAAGCTCCCCAGTGACGCCGAGATGACCAAGTTGTTCGTCTTGGGGCAGCTCAACAACCGCGAGATCGCGGAGCTGTACGGAGTCACGCCCCAGGCCGTGAACAAGAGGTTCCAGAAGCTCGGTCTGGAGCGCAGGCCCTTCGCGAACGACGCCAACGCGGAGATCGCGAAGGTGTGGAAGGTGGAGGCCACCCAAGAGGCCGGCAGCCACCATGCGATGTTCTCGATCCAGTCCCTACGGCTATGGCTACGGCTGAGACTCGGAGACAGGGAGCTGTCGGAGCGGCAGAGGCGTGACGCGATGAACTTCGAGAAGCGCGTGCGGGACAAGGGCGTGGTCCTGGCCTACGACCCGGAGAAGAGGGAGAAGCCCTTCTCTTGGGAGCCCAGGGAGCCCCGTGACGATCGCCTGGTGGTCCGCTATCCCAAGGAGAAGGGGACGCCGCCGCTGGCCGAGCTGACCCGTTTCGTGCTCCCCGACGTCCCGGTGGATTAGAAGCCCGTGTGACGAACCACGGTGCGTGAAGTGACGTTCAGGTGAACGAGGTCTGAACGCCTCACGAACCGGACAACTTGATCGAAGTTAAGACAGGGCCCCGCATAGCGGGGCCTTTTGCGTGCTCGAACAAGATTCGAACAGATTCTGAAGGCTTCCTTCACAAAGGGTTGTACGGCTTGTGTCACGGCTGCGTAACAGTGCAGGTCAAGGCCGACCTTTACCCGCGGGTAAGTGATCCAAGACACAGTTGTTTCGAGGGGAATCCTGGGTTCCGCTGACATAAGGTCGTGCTTGCGATCGCAACGAGTGAACAAGTTGCGACCGAAACAGGGGAGTGATGTTGGCCGGAACCATGCTTAGCCTTGCCTCACCTAACACGAAGGTTGAGCGCAGGTTGACTGTGCTGGACCAGATCGAATCCAGCCAGACAGTCAAGACCAGGATCACGCGGGACGACAATTTGCTGATGGTTCACACCATCGCGACCGAGGTTGGCGAGTACTGGGACATCGCCTACGGGGAGCACCTGTCCGACCACGAGATCGAAGAGCTGGTCAACCTCGAAGAGCGGGTGTGGAAGGACTACGGAGTCCGCCTCATCGACATCACTGTCGACAGGCAGGAGAACGACTTCCCCCACCCCATGTTCCACAACAGCAAGCACCACACCTACGTCCGACTCTGCCCCAAGGTGGCCCGTTGACCGACATCGCTACTCAGCCCCGAAGCGTCTCCCAGACTCAGCAGTACGAAGAGTGCGGCTGGCGGTTCTACCTCCAGCGCATCGAACGAGTGGTGCCCGTGCCGGCCGCCTGGTCGGCCCATGGCACGGCCTTCCACAGCGCCGCTGAAGCCGTAGAACGGTCCGGGCGGACCATGGCTGCGGAAGAGGCCGTGCAGCTCTTCTCGGACCAGTACAGCGCCCTGGTGAACAAGGCCCTCGACAAGGAGCCGAACACGGACAGGTGGCTGTCTGCGAACGGCACCGGAGGTGAGGACATCGAGCGCCGGTACGTCCTGGGCCAGGAGCACACGCGCAGGTACGTGGAGTGGGCCCAGGAGAAGCAGCCGGAGATCTGGGTGACGCCCAGTGGAGATGACGCGCTGGAGCTGTACTTCAAGACCGAGATCGGTGGCGTGCAAGTCCGCGGCTACATCGACCAGTTGGTGTTCGAGCCTGACGATTCGCTGCGCGTGCGAGACCTCAAGACCGGCACCACCAAGTCCAAGTTCCAGCTTGAGACTTACAAGGTGGCGATCGAGAAGGTCTACAACGTTCCTGTGAATAAGGGGGATTGGTACCTGGCCAAGAACGGGAACCTGTCTCGCGTCGTAAAGCTGCACGAGATCACGGAAGAACAGGTGGGAGAGAGGTATGCCGCCATGGATGCAGGGGTCAAGCGAGGCGACTTCAAGGCGAACCCCGGCTTCAACTGCCGTTTTTGTGACGTGCGCCATGCCTGCTCTTTTTCACGCCGATAAAGTTGCTTCGAGGGAAATCCTGAAGTAAGCTGAGAGTAGGAAAGAGGCCCGCTGAGCGGGCTTGCTTTTACTCGAAGAAGTTGCTTCGAGGGGTCGGGCTTCCGGCCCCTCAAGGAAGGTGGCTGATGTACTCGCTCGCACAGAGCGTCGGTGTGAAGGGGGCGGCCGGCGAGCCGCTGCCCAGTCCGTACAAGGGACTCCAGCGGCATGAAGTCGAGTTCCGTAGAGGCGACCTGAGTCTCGTGGCCGCGGGGCCTGGAACGGGCAAGAGCCTCTTCGCGCTGAACCTGGCCATGTACGGCAACCTGCCGTGCCTGTACTGGTCGGCTGACTCCGGGGCGGCTACGCAGCTCTCGCGGGCCACGGCCATCATCACGGGCGACAGCGTGAAGACGATCAAGCGCAAGCTGGTGGACGACGACTTCGGCGACTACGTGGGGGCCCTCGGTCAGCGTTGGTGGGTCCGCTTCAACTACGACGCCAGGCCCTCGCCCGCCGACATGGAACGCGACTTGGCGGCCTACCACGAGGTGTTCGGCTGCTACCCGCATTTGTGCATAGCCGACAACATCACCAACATCGACGGAGGTGAGGTCGGCGACGCCGAATCCTTCACCTTCGGCCTGGAAGGGATGTGTGAGTACCTTGCCGAAATGGCGCGGGAAACCAAGTCACACGTCTTGGCCCTGCACCACGTCACTGGTGAATTCTCCGACGGTCTGAAGCCCATCCCGCTGTCCGGCGTGAAGGGCAAGATCGGCCGAGTGCCCAGCCTCATTCTGACGATCCATAAGGAAGTCGACGGGATGGACGGGGCGATCCTCCATGTGAGCCCGGTCAAGAACCGTGAGGGCATGGTGGATGCCAGTGGAGAGACCTACTCCTCGTACGACTTCAACAAGACCAACATGCGCCTTACTGATATCGACGCTGAGTTCTAAGTCACACCCTAAAAGTTGCTTCGAGGGGTCGAAGTGCGTAAACTCAAAAGTAGGAGGGGAACGGAAATGAAGCAGCAGCACAGCGGGGCCGGATACACCATCGAGAAGGAGATCGTGGACGTGCTTCTCGAAGAGCGTCCCGAAATCTCTGCCGCTGATATCAAGCAGGCCGGCGGGGGAGTCGTGGCAGTCATCCTTCAGGTGAAGGACCGCCGCCGATTCAACCTCCGAAACCTCGCCCGAGACCTGGTCCGAGTAGGCGGCCGAGGAATCCACGTCGCTGCGATCAGCTTCCCCACGGCCCAGGGCCGAACCTGGAAGGTTGTCCCTCTCGACTACCTTCGCGACCTCGCCGAGGGCATGTACGACATGAAGATGCAGCTTCGCCTTGAGGCGGCCCTTCGGCGTGGCTGAACCTCGCAAGGGATACCGCCAATGCGAGAAGTGCGCCAAGAACCGGGCGGAGAAGTTCTTCACTCCCCGAGGGAAGGTCTGTAGCACCTGCCGAAAGGCAACCAGGCGAGCCGCAAGCCGGAACGCCCGCCTACAGGCCACCTACGGCCTCAACAACGAGGAATACCAGATCCTCTTCGAGGCCCAGGGCGGACGCTGCGCGATCTGCCAGGAAACCCGCCGCACAAACCTCGCAGTCGACCACTGTCACAAGACCGAAGCAATTCGCGGACTCCTTTGCCAACGCTGTAACGGACAGCTCTTGGCCCGAGGTGCCCGTGACAGGCCCGAAGTACTCAGACGAGCCGCTGACTACCTGGAGAACTACCCGGCCTGGCAAGTGTTCGGCCCCAGGTACACGTACGACAAGGACGAGTAATGCCCGATGGCACCAACGTTGACGCCCGTGAATGGCGCGGCAACCACCGGACGTACATCGACTCTTACCGGCGCTACGACTTTCCCGTCACCACGAGGAAGATCGAACATGAGCAGCCCGAAGCCTCCGATCAGTGAAGTCCTGAACCACTTCTACGGAGTGCAAGTCCAGCCGCGTAGTGGCTGGCAGAAGATTCTGTGCCCACTCCCGGCGCACAACGAATCCAACCCGAGCGCTTCCGTCAATACGGACAAGCAGCGTTGGAGCTGCTTCGCCTGTGATGTGCGAGAAGACAGCTTGGACGTGATCATGCGAGAGGAAGGCTGTGGCTTCAAGCAGGCCCAGGAATTTGCAGATGGCCGGTTCAGTGCTGGCAGCGAAGGAGTACTTCAGCCAGTACGAGGGGAGTCCCGCCGAGGCGTACATGAGCGCCCGAGGTTTGGGGGGCATAGCCAGCCGGTTCGGGATCGGGTACGTCGGTTCGGCGAGAACTGGTGACGAGCGGATGACGGGGATGCTCGCCATCCCCTACTTCCGCCCCGCAGGCGGAGAGCACGCCGTAGCCACCATCAGGTACCGGTGCATCGCCGACGAGTGCGTGAAGGACGAGAACGGCCAGTACTACGCCCCGACCCGCAAGGAACAGCATGTGGGCCACGGCAAGTACCGGAGCCTGCCTGGTGACCATCCGCGCCTCTACAACACAGCGGCGCTGATCAAGCCGACCCCCTATATCGCGCTGAGCGAGGGCGAGTTCGACACCGAGGCGTCCGAGCTGGCCGACGTCCCCTGCGCAGGCACCCAAGGCACCTCAGCCTGGCTGCCGTACTTCGATCCGGCCTTCGTGGGCTTCGAGGCGGTGTTCATCATCGCCGACGACGACGAACCAGGCATCGCCGCAGCGGATAAGCGGGCCGCGGAAATGCCGAACGGCAAGGTCATCGTCCTCGGTGGAGGACACGACATCAATTCATTCATTCACACCTATGGCGTGGACGAGTACCGGAAGAGGTTGGGCCTGTGAAGTCGAAGTGGGAGCCGGGAACGCGAGTCCGAGTCAAGGACCACATCGAGGAGCTGGGCGGCTGGCTCGGGACGATCCAGGCCGTGAACTACGCCGAGTGGTTCGAGGCCACCTCCGTCCTCCTGGATGAAGACGAGTGGCGCTTGGGCGCGTGGTTCCGGGATGACGAGCTGGAGGAAGTGACCGCGTGACGCTGCGCTTCAAGACAGGAGACAGGGTCGTCGTCGCGGCCCCCCAGGACGCGACCACCCCCGCAGGCTTGGCGGCCGGCATCTACGCCAACCACGTCGGAACCGTCACCAGTCTCTTCGCCGATACAGCCATGCCCTACCCGTACGAGGTCACGTTCGACGGAGGCGGAAGCCTCTGCTTCACGGACCAAGAGCTGATCCATGAAAGCGAGTTCCTGTTGGCCAAGGCCGACCTTTCTTTTGCCTCGGAAGTTGTTTCGAGGGAAAGCGATGTGGTGAACCACCCGGCTCACTACACCTGGCTCCCCAACGGACTCGAAGTCATCGACATCACGAAGCACTTCGGATTCGTCCGAGGCAACGCACTCAAGTACCTGTTCCGTGCCGACTTCAAGGGACGGACGATCGAGGACCTGAAAAAGGCCCGCTGGTACATCGACTACGAAATCAACCAGCGTGAGGCGGAGGAAAGCCAGTGAAGCGAATAGTCGTCATCAGCGACACGCAGATGCCCTACGAGGACAAGCGCGCGATGCGCAACGTCATCAACTTCATCGGCGACTACCAGCCTGACGAGGTAATCCAGATCGGGGACCTGGTCGACTACCCGGCCCCGTCCCGATGGACGGCCGGCACCCGCTTCGAGTTCGCCGGTGGAGTCCGCCGAGACTCCGAATACGCGAAGACCAACTTCATGGCTCCGCTCCGCAAGGTCTACGACGGCTCGCTGAAGATCCTCAAGGGCAACCACGACGAGCGGCCGGAAAAGTACCTGGAGAAGAACGCGCCCGCCCTGGCCGCCGACGACGTCCACTACAACTTCGAAAGCCTGCTGGACTTCGATGGCTTCGGGGCCGAGCTGGCAGAGCCCTACTACCCCTTCGCGCCCGGATGGGTCGCCATCCACGGACACGAGTCGCCCGGCCTCAACCAGGTCGCCGGACGCACCGCGGCCATGAAGGCGAAGAAGGCGGGCGTGTCCCTGGTCATGGGCCACACTCACCGGCTGGCCATCTCCCCGGAGTCCACGGGCTTCGGCGGAAAGCTGAAGACCATCTACGGCTTCGAAGTCGGACACCTCATGGACGTCCACAAGGCGGGATACCTCAAGAACGGTCCCGCCAACTGGCAGAGAGGCTTTGGCCTTTTCTACGCCGGAAAGTACTCCGCCACCCCTCACGCAATCCCGGTCGAGGACGACGGTTCCTTCGTGGTCGAAGGCGAGCGATTCGGCGAGATCAAGCGCGGCAACAACGGCAAGTTCAAGAAGGCGGCATAGGTGACAGACCTCAACTGGGAACACATCAACGACATCGCAGCGAAGGTCGCCAAGGAAATGGCACTGAAGTGGCCCGTCGTTGAGGGCGAAGATGTCCAGCAGGAAATCTTGGTCCACATGGTCGAGCAGGCGTCCTACATCGCCAAGCGCCAGGACGACGACGAGTTCCTTCGGAAGGTCGCCTGGCGGGTCGCCAAGCAGTACGCGTCCAAGGAACAGAATCAGCGGGACCTCATGGACGGGCAGTACTACTACACGCCCGAAGAGGCCCGGAACGCGCTCCGCACGTTCATCTACACCGATGACGAGGTCTCCTCCCTCATCGGCAAGAAGGACGACCTGACCAAGTGCCGGATTACCGACAACATCATGTCGGCCCGGCTGGACGCCTCCGCCGCCATGCGCAAGCTCACCGACCGCTACCGCGACGTCCTGACGCGGGTGTTCATCTACGGCCTGCCGCCCAAGGACGACGCCGAGCGAAAGATGTCCTACCGCGCTGTAGACGCCCTCGCCATCGCCATGAACAGCCACCTCCGCACCGGAAAGGCCGCCGCATGATCGAGACCCGCAAGCACTACGCCGAGGCCAACGTAGAGATCACGGTCGTCTACGACGACGGCCCCGAAAGCCTGACGTACGTCCTGGTGGCCACCGAGGACAGCACCGCGGAATTCAACCTCACCCCTGCGGACCTCAACGGGCTGACGAGCGTCCTCAACGAGGCCCAGGCCGCGAAGTACCGCCACAACCTCTCCTTCTGAAAGGCACTGCATGACCTTCCCTACCGAGACCGCCCAGACCGTCTACGAGCGCACCTACCGGCGCGAGAAGCCGGACGGATCGCTGGAGACCTGGCCCGAGACCGTTCGTCGCGTCGTAGACGGCAACCTGGCCCTAGTCGAGCCCCGCTACATCGAGCCGGGCGAGCGTGACGCCCTGGTCGACCTGATCGAGAACTTCAAGCTGCTGCCCGCAGGCCGGCACCTGAAGTCGAGCGGCGTGAATAACTTCGCGCTGAACAACTGTTGGGCCGCTGGCTGGGATGCCAGCGCTCCGGAGGAGCACTTTTCATTCACTCTCCTCCGCCTCGCTGAGGGAGGCGGAGTCGGCTCGAACTACTCGAACCGCTACCTGCACAACTTCCCGACTGTCGAAAACGCCCTGCGCGTTCACGTCGTGTGCGACCCCTCGCACCCCGATTACCTCGACATGGTGGAAGCCGGTCTGATCTCCACCGAGTACGCCTACACGTGGGCTGGTGCCTACGCAGTCGAGGACTCCCGGCAGGGATGGGCGGATGCGCTCTCGGACCTGATCCGGACCGCACACCGCACCGACGTGCAGCACGTGAACCGCGTCTACGACGTGTCCCGAGTCAGGCAGAAGGGTGCGCCGCTGAAGTCCTTCGGCGGCACGGCTTCCGGTCCGGCCCCGTTCGCCGAGCTGCTGGCGAACGTCGGCAAGATCCTCAACGACGCTGCGGGCTGGCCCCTCTCGGGCATGGATGCGATGTCCATTGACCATGAGATCGCCCGCTGCATCGTGAGCGGCGGCGTAAGGCGATCGGCTCGCATGTCGATCATGCATTGGGCTGACGGACAGATCGAACTGTTCCTGGCCGCCAAGGCGGACATGTCCCAGCACTGGACCACCAACATCAGTGTCGAGGTGGACGCCGACTTCATCGAGAAGGCGAAGGCTGGCGACTACCGGGCCACACAGGTACTCGCGCACCTGGCCCAAGGCGCGCTCCAGAACGGGGAGCCCGGCTTCTGGAACAGCACCCTGACCGCAGAAGGGGAGGTCGACGGCACCTTCACGACCAACCCCTGTGGCGAAGCAACCCTCACTCCGTGGGAGCCGTGCAACCTCGGCAGTGTCAACCTGGGCGCGTTCGTGGACCGTTCCGGCGTGGTCGACTTCGAGGGCCTGGACCAGGCGCACCGGCTCATCACGAGGTACCTGGTCCGAGCCACCTGCGCACCGGTGGCGGACGAGAAATCCGCGGCAGCCATCGCCAAGTACAGGCGGATCGGTGTGGGGCACCTCGGCTTCGCCGATTACCTGGCCAAGCAGGGGATCAGATACTCGGAGGTTGCCAACGAGTGGGCGGTGGAAGACGACCTCCGCAGGTTCGCCAGTGTCGTGGACAGGGCGGCCATTGAGTACGCCAACGTCATGCGAATTCCGGTCCCGATCAAGTCTCGTGTGGTGGCCCCTACCGGCACCACTTCGAAGGTGGCCGGCGCGAGCGGCGAGGGCATCCATGCGCCCTTCGCGACGTTCTTCAACCGCCGTATCCGCTTCTCCATGCTCGAACCCGAGGAGGCCCGAAAGGTCGAGGAGTACCGAGTGCTGGGCTACCAGGTCGAGCCGTGCATCTACGCCGCGAACACGATGGTCGTCACGATCCCGACCAAGGACCGGCTTGTGGATCAGGTCCTGGACCCGTCTTACGTTGAGCATGCCGGACAGCTCACCCTTGAGCAGATGCTCTCGGTACAGGCTCTCTACCAGCGAGCCTGGGCCGACCAGGCGGTGTCCTATACAGCCTCCGTCGACCCCAACAAGTACGACCAGGAGGACGTCATGGCCGTCCTGCTGGACTACATGCCCGTGCTGAAGGGAAGCACGATCTTCCCCGAGCTGAGTCGTGCACAGGCACCGTACGAGCGGATCACGGAAGAGGAATACCTGAAGGTGGCAACTGCCCTCGGGATAGCGACTTCTGACACCTCGTACGACGAAATCTGCGCCTCTGGCGCGTGCCCCATCTAGCTGATGTGACCCCTTTCACTGCCCCGAAAGTTGCTTAGAGGGGTTGTTTCGAGGGAAAATGAGAACAGAGGGAAGAGAGGAAACGACTTGAGCTATCCCGATCCTTTCGACGATCGATCCCCGTGGGACGAGTCGCCGACCCCCACCGATAACGCCACCACTGCACCGGAGACGCCTATGACCACTCCCGCCGCCACGTACGGACCCAACCCCTTCAAGATCGGCCTGACGTTCAAGGCTTCGAGCGGCTACGACGCCGAGTGGATCACTCCCACCATCTACGGTGCGACCGCCGACGAGGTGGCCTCCCGCACGGTCGAACTGGTGCAGGCCCTCAAGGATCACGGCGTCATCGAGCTGACCAGCAAGGCGGCCCAGTACACCCGTGAGCAGTTCAAGGGCGGTGCGGGTGGCGGAGGCTCCGCCCCGAAGAAGTTCGAGAACGGCCGAGTCGTGAACAAGGGCTCCGCCCCTGCCGGTCCGGCCGACGACGACTGCCAGCACGGCCGGAAGCTGGTCGAGAAGGGCACGTGGGCGGCCCTCTTCTGCCAGGCGCGCGAGAAGAGCGACCAGTGCGAGCCGCTGTGGCGTCAGAAGGACGGCAGCTTCAAGGCCAAGTAGGCCCTTTTCTCTTCCCCTAAAAGTTGTTTCGAGGGGGCCGGGTGACCGGCCTGGCCCCCTCTCTTCCCCGGAGAGTCATGACTGAGGTCACCTTCCGCAGTGACATGTACGTCGACCTGATGAAGGCCGACGCCAAGGACTTCGACGTTGCCTATGCAGCCCGCGTTTCCACCATGGGTGCTGACGGACTCGACCTGAACAAGCCCGTCGAACCGCTCATCAACTACCTGATGCGCGACCGGCACGGCAGCCCTTTCGAGCACAACTCGTTCACGTTCTACATCGAAGCGCCGATCTTCGTAGCTCGTGAATTTTTCCGTCACAGGGTTGGCTTTTCGTACAACGAGGAATCGGGACGCTACAAGGAACTGGCCCCCACCTTCTACGTTCCTGCGGACGGCCGGCCCCTGCGGCAGACCGGTAAGCCTGGTGCTTATGAATTCTCCCTGGGCACCTACAAGCAATTCATGGCCGTGAGCGGCGACCTGAAGCGGATCAGTACCGAGGCGTACACCACCTACAAGCGGCTGCTGGATCTCGAAGTTGCCCGCGAAGTCGCGCGCATGGTCCTTCCGGTGAACATCTACACGTCGTTCTACGCCACCTGCAATGCCCGCAGCCTCATGCACTTCCTGAGCCTGCGCACGAAGCGAGAGAACGCCCGCTTCCCCTCCGGTCCCCAGCTCGAAATCCAGATGGTTGCCGATCAGATGGAAAAGCACCTGCGAGACCTCATGCCGTACACCGCTGCCGCATTCGACAAGCACGGAAGGGTCGCCCCGTGAAGATTCTCGCCGCGATGGTCCTGGTCCTCGCCCTCGGCCTCGGTCAGTACGCCTGGTTCCAGGCTCCCTGTGGCCTCTGGAAGTACGCCAAGGCAGCCGAGACGCCCGCCCGGTGTCTGATGCACCGTTGACCAACCTCAGCAACGTTCTCGTCTACGGCTGGGATAACGGCGGAGTCGAAATCTCCTGCCTTCTCTGCGGCGAAGACATCGCCGCTGGCGGCTGTGCCTGCTGCGAAGAAAACCAAGTCTCCCTGGCTGACCTCGTGCAGGCAGCCCGTGACCACGTGTGCAAGGAGCCCTCGAATGTATGACTCCGCGGACCTTCTCTCCGTCTTTCTCGTCGGCCTGGTCGTAGGGGCCGGCCTGCTGCTGAGCATCCTCGTCCGGGCAGCTCGAAAGGCCATGCAGGAGTGATCGATTTCCTACAGCACGTCGCCGGATTCGTTCTCGGCTACCTGCTCGCCCGTCTCATCATCCGCGCCTTCGGAGGAATCAAGTAATGGCTGACATCATCCGCGTGACCGTCGTCTTCGAGTACGAGCCCGACGCCGAAAACTACGGCGACCACGCCCATTCCATCGAAGCCATGGCCAAGCTGGACGAGGACGTGAACAACTGGGCCGACTACCCCGACGCCTACGAAGACGACCTCGTTTCGGTCACCTACGAGGCGGTTTCGCGTGCAGCCTGAGCGCAACCGAGCAGTCCTCTTCGCGGAGGCCGGCGCACGCCCAACCGTGAACAGCAAGGGCGAGGAAACCGTCACCCTCTGGGCCACATTTCGAGCTGACGGCTACTCGTCCACCGAGCAAGTTCACATCAGCCTCTCAGCCGCCGCGACGCTCTACTTCGACATCTCCGAAGCCCTCGAATTCCACACGGGGGACTGATGGTCACCGTCGCATTCATCTCATTCATTCTCGGCATCTCTGCCGGTGCGGTCCTCACCTACCTCTTCATGACGCTGCGCCTGTAACTGCGGAAAGGTCCCAATGCTCAAACTCTCCTACACGATCAAGCGTCAGGCAGTACAGATCAATGTCTGCGAGACGCCTTGGGACCTTGACCGCTTCATCGACTTCGTGGAAGCCAACCCGGCACTTGGCTGGGACACCGAAACCACGGGCCTCAACTGGTGGGATGCCGACCGCGGCTTCCGAGTGCGACACGTTCAGTTCGGCAATGCGCACGAATCCTGGGTCCTCCCCGTCGAGTACAACCCTGAGTTCGTAGCCGCTGCCATCTGGGCCGTACGCAGGGCGAAGGTGCTCATAGCCCACAACGGCACCTTCGATCAGCACGTGTTCGAAGCCTGCCTCGGCATCCCGCTGGAAGAGATCGCGTTCAAACTGCTGGACACCAAGATCATCGCCCACCTGGTCGACCCTCGGGCCGTAAAGGAAGGCGGTCCCGGCCTCAAACTCGAAGAGCTGACGAAGCACTACATCGATCTCAAGTTGGCCGAAGAGGTCAAGGGCTCGATGCGGGAGATAGCCAAGCGATACAAGGTCAAGAAGGAAGACATCTGGCCGATCGTCAAGACGTTCGACCGCGAATTCCTCTTGTACTCGGGCATGGACCCGATCATCGCCTTCCGCCTCTTCCACATCCTGTACCCGATGGTGCCGGCCCGCTCGAAAAAGAAGGGCCTGATCGGCTGGGAACACCGCCTGGCGCATATTACGGCCAAGCTGGAGCGCACTGGCTATCTGGTGGACGAGGCGTACGCCATGAGGCGAGTCGCCGAGTTGAAGGCGGAGGAAGTCAAGTGGGTCGAATTCGCTAAGCAGTGGGTTGAGAACGTCAACTCCAATCAGCAACTCGTAGCCGCGTTCCAGAAGCTCGGTTTCAAGCTGACGAAGCGGACTGCCAAGGGCAACCTTGCAATGGACGCCGAAGTGCTCGACTCCATCGACCATCCGCTTGCCCAAGCAGTCAAGAAAGCCACCAAGGCGCAGAAGTGGAGAAAGACGTGGTTCGAAAACGCGCTTAACGGCCGAGACAGTCAGGGGCGGGTGCATGCGGGAATCAATTCTCTCCAGGCACGTACGGCGAGGATGAGTATTACCGGCTCGATCCCGGCCCAGACATTCCCCGCAGGGGACGGCTACGTACGGCACTCCTTCCTCGCGGAAGAGGGCGAGGTTTCCGTCTCGATCGACTTCGGAAACATGGAGCTGCGCGTCATGGCTGCCGCTTCTGGCGATCCAGTCATGCTCGATGCATTCCAGCGAGATGAAGACTTGCACAACCTGACCGCTATCGCGGCATTCGGGCCGATGCCCGAGGGGGCTGACAAGCACCCCAAGCGCAAGGCGGGTAAGGGCACCAACTTCACCGTTTGTTTCGGTGGTGGCTGGGGTGCTGTCTCCTCTCAGTGGGGCATTGAGGAGTCCGACGCGAAGCGAGCAGTCAAGGCGTTCTGGGACACGTACGTCGGCGTAAAGGCTTTCTCCGAGAAGCTACAGAAGGAAGCCCGACGCACCGGTTACGTCTACACGGCGACCGGCCGGCGTCTGCCAGTCGACCGAGACCGCGCCTATGCGGCTCTCAACTACTACATCCAGTCCTCGGCTCGGGACATCACTGCCCGAGCCCTTATCGAGCTGGACCGAGCGGGATTCACGCCGTACATGCGACTGCCGATCCATGACGAGATTGTCTTCTCCTTCCCGAGGGAGCGGGCAGCAGAGCTGACCGAGAAGGCGGCCCGAATCATGGAGTTCGTCTTCAAGGGCCTCATGGTCCCTGCGGATGGTGAGATCGGCGAACGCTCATGGGGTTCCGTCTTGGAACTGGAAGACAGCAAGCACTAGGAGACGAATGAAGCTGACCGAGCTGATTGCCCATGCGGAGAAGGCCCTGAAGGAGTACGGGGACATTCGAGTTGTCGTACCGGACTCGGGTTGCGGCTGCTGTAAGGGCTACGAGTACGAGGAAGCCGTTCCCGAGGTCGAGACGGCTGAGATCACGGTCTGGGAGAACAGCAAGACCATCAAGGTTGCTACCGCCTACGTCGTGACCTGAGCCCTTGTACGACGACAGCGAGGTAATCGAGGACTGCGAGTACTGCCAGAACTATGAGGCCGTAGGGCTTTTCGACCTGGACGACGTAGAAACCGGCCTGTGTGCCGAATGTGCAATGAACAACGAAGCGGAGCGATGCGAATGAACGAGAACGAGCCCAACCCCAACCCTTTCCAGTCGTTCTTCAACGAGCTGGAGGACCAGTTCAATGAGGCCCTGATGGAGAAGCGGGCCTCCGTGGCTGTCTCCGTCGCAGGGGTCGCCGGCCTGGTCTACCGCTCTGCTGTCGCCGAAGGCGTCCCTGCTGATCTGGCCAAGGCTTTCGCCGCCGAGTACTGGGACCGCGAGATGAACCCTCCGGTCGTAGTTGAGGGCGGTCCGCTCTTCGACCTGGACGAGGACGACGAGTGAGACGAGTCGCGTTCGTGGGGGTCACCGCTCTTCTGCTGGTGGCTCTCACGGGGTGCGAGACGGACGACCGGAAGTGTCTCCAGTCCCACACCGACCTCATGCCCATAACCATGGTCAACGCCCAGGGACAGCCCTACATCACGTGGATGCCCGTGGACACGTGCGACAGGTACGAGGAGCCCAAGCAGTGAAGTCGTACAAGGTCCGCTGGACCGACAACGAGGGCCGCCGCATCACATCGGTGTGCAGCTACAGCGAGCGGGCCGCACAGACCCGCGTGCGGCTGCTGGAAGAGGCAAGGGCTTCGGACATCGAGACCTTCGAGGTGCATCCGATGACGGGGGTGCCTCTTGATAAAGCGGCCTGACTGGGACTCGTACTTCCTAGGTATCGCGAAGGCTGTGGCAGCCCGCGGTGACTGCCTGCGAAAGCAGGTCGGGGCCGTCCTGGTCTCCCGTGACCACCGGATCGTCAGCACGGGCTACAACGGCTCAGCACCAGGCGGTAAGAGCTGTCTGGCGGGGGAGTGTGAACGGTGCGCTGGAGACGCCCCTTCGGGGTCCTCGTACGAAGGCTGCATCGAGTACCACGCCGAATGGAACGCGATCCTCTGGAGCCGTCCGGAGGACAGGCCCGGAGCCACGCTGTATGTCACGTTCAAGCCCTGCGGTGACTGCTCGAAGCTGATCACTGGTGTGGGCATCACGCGAGTGGTGTGGGACTCGGGCGACTCGGCGGGCTGGTACGGGACGCCGCCTCAATTCATTCATTCCTGACCAAAAAGTTGTTTCGAGGGGCTATCTGGCCCCGGACATGCAAGGACCCCCCGGCAGCGTCAATGGCGGGGGGTCCTGTCGTGAGAGGACTACGAGTTGAGCACCTTCGAGCCGATCAGCGTTGACGAGTGGGTGTCTCGGGAGCTGGGGAACATCCTGCCTCTGCCCGAGGACGCTAACCGAGAGCTGCGAGCGATCCTCGGCCTTGAGCACTCGACTTACGAGGGATGACCTTGATCAGGTTGGCATCGAACGGGGCCTTCCTGGAGCGTCCCTGGGGGATGGGCAGGATGATCGCCGCGTGCATGATGCGGCCGATGGCCATGCGCTTCTGAGTCAGGTCCATCCCCGCCCACTTCGACCGGTCCCAACCGGAGAAGGTGTTGTTCGCGGCCTCGATCGCCGCGTGTTCCCTGCGGTCCTCTTCCAGGGCCTCAATCTGCTCTTCAAGCTGCGGCGACAGCCGGTAGAACTGGTCGTCCGACACGACTCCCTCCATCCACTTGGATTCGAGGGAGTCTTTCCGCGTTCTCAGGGCCGTCAGCTTCTCTTCGCCCTCCCACGGAGTCGACTTCGTCTCCGCATGCTTGAACTCCGCTTCCAGGGCTCGGATCACCAGCTCTTCAAGGAACTGGTCGACCTTGACCAGGTTGCGTGCCGTCTTCCCGCAGTCGAGGGCAACGCAGCAATAGAGGGCGTTGTTCGGGTTGCTCTGCGTCGGCCGGCGCACCCCTCCCATCTTGGCGTTGCAGATTCCCTTGCCGTCTTTTCGAGGGGCACCGCACCGCAGGAAGCCGCTGAAGAGGTACTTGCGTGCACGGGACTCGGGGGCACCGGGAACCTTGCCTCCACCGTTGGTCAGGCGCATGCCTCGCTGTGCTCCACGCCGCTTGGACAGGTCGCGGATCGCTTCCCACTCTTCAACCGTGGCGAGCGTTTCCCACTTGCCCATGACGGGCTTGCCCGTTTTGGCGTCCTTGACGATCTCTCCCTTCACCTGGCGCATGCCGCAGATGACGGGGTTCACGAGGAGCTGGCGGACGGTTTCCCCGGACCAAGGCTTCCCGGAGGCTCCGACCGAGCCCAGCTCGTTCAGGTCGCGGGCGATCGTCTTCCAGGCCCGGCCTTCGAGAGCCCAGTCGATCATCTTGCGAACGTAGGGGGCTTCCTTCGGGTCCAGCTCCATGTTCACCGCCCGGCCCTCCCTGGGGTCCTGGGCGAGCCAGCCGAAGCGGCGTCGCCCTCCGGGAGTGGTGCCGTCCTGGGCACGCCTGCGCATGTTGCGCAGGATACGTTCCTTCGTCTTGGAGACCTCGCCCTCGGAGACACCCGAGTTGACGAGTCCGACGATGTTGCCTCCGACGCTGTGAATGTCGTAGGGCTTGCCCCGCTCCACGAAGACGCCGTCAGGCTCGGAGATCACGGCACGGCGGAAGCGGATGTAGTCCTCGGGCAGTCGCCAGACACGCTCGTACTCGGTGGCGACCACGGCTCGGATCGGGAAGCCCTCGGGGACCTTCCGGTGGAGCATGGCTCGGGTCATCTCACGGAAGCTGGGGCGGACGATGTCCGGGTCAGCCGCGGTGATGTTGTTGTCCTCGTAGTACCGGACGATGGCGATGCCGTGCTCTGCCGCCGCCTCTTCGTTGCCCTCGTGCTGGTGCCGGACACCGACACCCTTCTCGCGGGACTTGGCCTTCGTGCTGGACCTTACGGCCTGGTCGCCGCTGATGCGCGCGTAGTCGATGCCGGGTATCCGGTCCCCTAGCCACTGCTCGAAGGTCTCGCCCTCCGACAGGGCTCTGACCAGGTCAGGGTTCAGGTAGCTGCGCGAGGTGCCAGCCATGAAGTAGCCTCCAGGTAGTTGCTTCGAGAGTTGCTTCGGGGGACTCTAGCAGCAACATACATGTTTGCCGATTGACTTAGACGAGTGGATGGCCGACTACGGCTTCCTGGAGGACGAGGGCCCGTCCGCGCGCGTCGGTGACGTGCTGAGCGACAAGGAGCACGGCGCCATGCCGTCCCTCGTCCACATGCACCCGGACGAGACGGTCGGTCAGGCCATCGAGGTGCTGCGCGAGTACGGCGTCTCGCAGATGCCGATCGTGAAGCCGGGCGCCGGTCACCCGGACGTCATGGCGGCGGAGGTCGTCGGCTCGGTCGTCGAACGCGAGCTGCTCGACGCGCTGTTCACCCAGCGGGCCTCGCTCACCGACCCGCTGGAGAAGCACATGTCGGCCCCGCTGCCGCAGGTCGGCTCCGGTGAACCGGTCGGCGACCTGATGTCCGTGCTCGGCACGGCGGACGCCGCGATCGTCCTCGTCGAGGGCAAGCCCACCGGCGTGGTGAGCCGTCAGGACCTGCTGGCCTTCCTGGCCAAGGGCGGTAAGTGACGGCGAACGTCCGGTGAACCGCCGGTGCCGGAGCGGAAGTTCCGTTTACCTACCGAAGTGGTGGACTTCGCGGAAGTGGTACGAGCGCGTCACGTCCGCGCAGCACACGCTTAACACGGGTCCGGCAGATTAGTGGGTGTCGGCAGGGCGGGAGCGGCTCCCCGCCCCGGCCGGCAACCGAACGGCGTCACGGACCTCCGGAGCGGCTCCCGGACCTCCACCGGCGCCACGGACGCGCCAGCCCGGCCTGACCCGGCCCGCGTCCCTCGCGGGGACCGCCGTCGTCCCGCCCCCCGGTAACGGGGGTGCGGCGGTCCCCGCGCACAGCTTTTCCCGGCGGCCCGGCACTGGGTGGGATCATCGCCGTATGGCCCTGCCCCGGCCCGACGACCTGACCTCGCTCGTCCTGCGCACCGACCTCTCCGACGACACGGCCTGGGACGCGCTGCGCGCCGCGTTCGACGCCGCGGACGAGGAGGAGCAGCTCACCTATGTGTTCCTCGCCGACGCCAAGGCGCCGGCCGACGGCCCGGAGCGCTTTCTGCTCGCCGTCGACCTCTACGACGAGCCGGGGCGGACGGTCCGGGTGCCGCCGGTGTGGTTCCCCGACATGTCCGCGAACCTCTCGATCGCCGACCTTGACTTCGCGGACTTCGCGGACTGCGCCGACGCCACGGGCACGTTCCGCGGCTGGGACGGCTGAGGTCCGACCGGGTCCGTCAGCCCTCCCAGTCGCTGTCCTTCGAGGAGCGTCGGCGTGAGCCGAAGAGGCCCGGGTTGCTGCGGGCGGCCTGGACGGCGTTGACGCCGACGATGCCCGCCCAGGTGACGATCAGGCCGGGCAGATGCGCGGTGCCCGCGCCGATCGCGGACAGCGGGACCGCCAGCACCAGCGAGACGATGCCGAAGCCGAAGCGCTCGCCCCAGGAGTCCGTGGCCCTCGGGGAGCGGGAGTCACGGGCCGTCGCCGTCTGCGCCTCCGCGAACCCCCGGCGCACCCGGCGCTCCACCGCAGCGTCGATGCGCTGGTCGACCTTCTCCAGGAACGACTCCACCAGCGCGGACTCGTACTCCTCGCCCAGCTCCCTGCGGGTCTGCAGAGTGGCGTCGAGTTCCTTCTTCAGGTCGCTGTCGCGCGCGTCCATGGTGGTCTCCCATCCCGTCATGGACATCCACGGTAGGCAGCGGAAGCGGCCCCCGCACGGGGGATAGCCCCCCTCTTCGGGGTCGGGTCCGCCGGGGAGGGGGCCGAGTGCGGGTCCGTCAGTTTTAGACCTAGGCCGCCAGGCCGTGCTGCTTCGCGTACGCGTTCGCCACGTCCTCCGGGTCCTTCTTGTCCGTGTCCACCTGGCGGTTGAGCTCGGTGAGATGGGCGGTGGTGAGGACGTTGCCGAGCCGGGCGAGGGCCTTGCGGACGGTGGAGTCGGCCTTGCGGTCGGCGATCAGGGGGACGATGTGCTGGCCGGGGATGAGGTTCTTCGGGTCGCTCAGCACCACCCAGTCGTTGTCCTCGATGTCCGTGTCGGTGGTGAAGAGGTTCGCCACGTCCACGTCCCCCTTCTTCAGGGCCCCCTTGACCAGCGGACCGGAGGAGTCGAGCGACTTGAACTCCTTGAACTCGACGCCGTACACCTCCTTCAGCCCGACCACGCCCACCTGACGCTTCTTCACCTCGGGCGCCGCGCCGAGGATCAGCTTGCCGTTCTGCTTGCTGAGGTCGGCCAGCGAGGTCAGCCCGTACTTCTCGGCGGTCGCGCGGGTGACGGCGAACGCGTCGGCGTCCTCGGCCAGTCCGTACGGCAGGACCTGGAGGCCGGCCGGGAGCGCGATGGTGAGGGCGTTCTGCATCTCGCCCTCCTCCGTCGCCGTCGCCTTCGGGTCGAGGTAGTCGAGCAGGGCGCCCTGGTACTCCGGCAGCAGGTCGACGTCGCCGCCCTTCAGCGCCGGGATCACGATCTCGCGGGTGCCGAGGTTGGGGCGGACCTTCACCTTCACGCCGGCCTGGGTGAGGACGGCCGCGTACAGATAGCCCAGGACCTGGTTCTCGGTGAAGTTGGCGGTGCCGATGGTGACCCCGCCCTTGCTGGAGCCGCCGCCGGAGGTGTCCGAGCCCTGGCCGTCCAGCGAGGTGATGCCGCCCGCGCAGGCGGAGAGCGCGGGGACGGAGGCCGCGGCGAACAGGCCGCCGAGGAGAGTACGTCGGTTCATGGAGTGCCCCTAGGCGGTGCGGTGTCGGAAGAGGAGGCGCTGGAGGCCGCTCAGCAGCAGGTCGAGGACGACGGCGACGGCGGCGACGAGGACCGCGCCGCCCAGCACCTGCACGAGGTCGCGCTGGGCGAGGCCGTCGAAGACGTAGCGGCCGAGGCCGCCGAAGGAGACGTACGCGGCGATGGTCGCCGTGGCGACGACCTGGATGAGGGCGAGCCGCAGGCCCGTCATGATCAGCGGGAGCGCGAGGGGCAGCTCCACCTGGAGCAGGACCTGGTGGCCGCGCATGCCCTGGCCGCGCGCCGCGTCCTTCACGTCCGGGTCGACGGCCTTCATGCCCGCGTAGGTGTTGGTGACGATCGCGGGGACGGCGAGGGCGACGAGCGCGACGTACACCGGCCACATGGACAGTCCGCTGACCAGGAAGACCAGCACGACGAGGCCGACGGTCGGCAGGGCCCGCCCGAAGGAGGCCAGGTTGATCGCGACGAAGGCGCCCCGGCCCGTGTGGCCGATCAGCAGACCGATCGGGAGGCCGATCGCGGCGGCGACGAGGGTGGCGAGCAGGGAGTACTGGAGGTGCTCGGCGAGGCGGTGGGCGATCCCGTCCGGGCCGGTCCACTGGTCGCCGCCGGTCAGCCACGCGCCCAGGTTCTCGAAGAGTTCGTACATGTCAGGCTCGCCGCCTCTGCCAGGGAGTGAGGACGTACTGGAGGGCGACCAGCAGCGCGTCCGCGACGACCGCGAGGAGGATCGTGAGGACCACGCCCGCGATCACCGGGGTCGGGAAGTCGCGCTGGAAGCCGTCGGTGAAGAGCTGGCCGAGGCCGCCGTCGCCGATGTAGGTGGCGACCGAGACCAGCGAGATCGACATGACGGTCGCGATCCTGACCCCCGCCATGATCACGGGGAGCGCGAGCGGGAACTCCACGGTGAGGAGCGTGCGCAGGGGGCGCGTGCCCATCGCCTTGGCCGCCTCCTTGGTCTTCGCGGGCACCGAGTCGAGGCCCTCGACGGTGTTCCGCAGCAGGACGACCAGGGTGTAGACGGTCAGGCCGATGACGGTGGTGGTGCGGGTCAGCCCGCTGACCGGCAGCAGCAGCACGAAGATCGCGATGGACGGGATGGTGAACAGGACGTTCGAGAGCCCGAGGAGGAACCCGCGCAGTGGGCGGATCCGGTGGGCGACCACGGCGAGCGGCAGCGAGATCAGCAGGCCGAGGAGGACGGCCGTGAGGGCGGCCTGGAGGTGGGAGATCGTGAGGGCGGTCAGGTCGTCGGTGTGTCCGGAGATCCAGGACCAGTCGATGGTCATGCGGCCACCCGGGCTTCCGCGTGCGCCCGGCCGGCCCGCTCGTGGATGTCGTCGCGGGAGGTGACGCCGGTGAGGGCGCCGTCCGTGTCGACGCGGGCGACCAGGCCGGTGGGGGAGGCGACGGACTCGTTGAGCGCCGACAGCAGCGAGTCGGTGTCCTTCAGCGGCCGTACGGGGACCTCGGCGTCCTTGGAGGCCCAGTGCAGCGGCCTGCGCGCCGCGTCGAGGACGAGGGTCCAGGCGCCGCCCTCCGGGGCCGGGCCCTGGGGGAGGTCCGCGAGGGTCTTCAGCGAGAGCAGCTTCAGACCGCGCTCGGCGCCGAGGAAGTCGGCCACGAAGTCGTCGGCCGGGCGGGCGAGCAGTTCTGCGGGCTCGGCGCACTGCACCAGATGGCCGCCGGTGCGGAAGACGGCGATGCGGTCGCCGAGCCGTACGGCCTCGTCGATGTCGTGCGTGACGAAGACGATCGTCTTGTTCAGCTCTTTCTGGAGCCGCAGCAGTTCGTCCTGGAGCTGGGTGCGCACCACCGGGTCGACCGCGCCGAACGGCTCGTCCATGAGGAGCACCGGGGGGTCGGCGGCGAGCGCGCGGGCCACGCCGACCCGCTGCTGCTGGCCGCCGGAGAGCTGGTGCGGGTAGCGGCGGCCGGCGTCGGTGGAGAGGCCGACCGTCTCGAGGAGTTCGGCGGCGCGGGCGCGGGCCCGGCGGCGGCCGTGGCCCAGCAGCAGCGGCACGGTGGCGATGTTGTCGAGCACCGTGCGGTGCGGGAAGAGCCCGGCCTGCTGGATGACGTACCCGATGGAACGCCGCAGCTCGGCCGCGTCCTGACGGGTGACGTCCCTGCCGCCGACGCGGATGGTGCCGGAGGTCGGTTCCACCATGCGGTTGACCATCCGCAGGGTGGTGGTCTTGCCGCAGCCGGAGGACCCGACCAGGACGGTCACGCCGCCCTCCGGCATCTCCAGGGTGAGGTCGTGGACTGCTGTCGTGCCGTTGGGGAAGCGCTTGTGGACCGCGTCGAACTGGATCATGAGATGTCCCTTGCCCGGCTGTATAACGTCATGCAGAGTTCTTGGTAGCTGAATAACTTGTCAACGGTTCGGTGTTAATCCGCTGTAACGGATGACCGGAAGGCAAGATCGAGTGTCCGTATTGAGGAGGATTTGAGGGTGATGTCGTCTCGAATCGTGGACACCTCCGGTGTCGCGCACAGCGGCCTCGTCGTGCTCGACGGAGTCGCCCTCGGCGTCCAGGACGTCGTCCGCCTCGCCGACGGCACCGCGCGGCCGGTCCCCGGGACCGACGCGATGCGGCGGATGACGGAGGTCTGGGACGCCGCCCGGCAGATCGCCGCGACCGGACGCGTCTACGGCCGCTCCACCGGCGTGGGCGCCAACCGCAACGAGGACGTGCCCACCGAGGAGGCCGCGGGCCACGGACTGCGGCTGCTGCGCAGCCATGCCGGCGCCATCGGCGAGGAACTCCCCGCCCGGCAGGTCCGCGCCCTGCTCGCCGTCCGCGCCAACCAGCTCCTCGCCGGCGGCGCCGGACTGCGCCCCGGCGTCGTCACCGCCCTGTGCGAGGCCCTGGAGAGCGGCGCACACCCCGTCGTCAACGAGTTCGGATCCGTGGGCACCGGAGACCTGGCGGCGCTGGCCCAGGTGGGCCTGGCGCTGGCCGGTGAGCACCCCTGGCGCGGCGACGGCGCCCCCGAGCCCCAGTCGCTCGACAACAACGACGCCCTCGCCCTCATCAGCAGCAACGCCCTCACCCTCGGCCAGTCCGCCCTCGCCCTGCACGAGCTGCGCGGGCTCATCGAGGCCACCCAGGTGGTCGCCGCCCTCTCCCTGCTGGCCGTGGACGGCTCGCACGAGGCCTACGCCGCCCCCGTGCACGCCGCCCGCCCGCACCGCGGC
Organism: Streptomyces sp. NPDC005820; assembly: GCF_040630255.1. NCBI lineage: Bacteria > Bacillati > Actinomycetota > Actinomycetes > Kitasatosporales > Streptomycetaceae > Streptomyces > Streptomyces sp. NPDC005820. Next base: position 73,059 of record NZ_JBEXXE010000002.1, on the reverse strand, counting down.
TCCACCGAGGTCGCCCGCCGGATGCGGGAGCTGATCGGCGCCGAGGACCGGCCCGCCCCTCCGCTCGGCCGGATCCAGGACCCGTACGGCTTCCGCTGCCTGCCCCAGATCCACGGCCCCGCGCACGACGCCGCCGACGCCCTGGAGGAGGTCCTCGGCATCGAGATCAACGCCGCCGCCGAGAATCCCCTCATCTCCCCCGAGGACCTGACCGCCTACCACCACGGCGGCTTCTACCAGGCCCAACTCGCCCTCGCCCTGGACCACTTCAGGCTCTCGCTGACCCAGGTCGCCCGGCTGTCCACCTCCCGGCTCTCCACCCTCAACGAGCCCGCCTACACCCGGCTGCGCCCCTTCCTCGCCGACGACCGGCCGGCCTCCTCCGGCGTGATGATCCTGGAGTACGCCGCCGGAGCCGCCCTCGGTGACCTGCGGGCCTTCTCCGCCCCCGCGTCGCTCGGCCACGCTGTACTCTCCCGGGGCGTCGAGGAACAGGCCAGTTTCGCCTCGCTCGCCGCCCGGCAGACACTGCGCGCCTGTGGCGCGTACCGTCTCGTGGTCGGCTGCGAACTCGTCGCCGCCGTACGGGCGCTGCGCCAGCGGGAGCTCCGGCCCGAGCCGGGGGTTCCGGCCGGGCGGGCGCTGGAGCTCGCCGAGGCGGTGCTCGACGCGGACCAGGCCGACCGGCCGCTCACGGACGACGTGGGCGCGGCGGCCCGGCTGCTGGACCGGTTCACGGAGATCTGGAGGGGGAGCGGGGCATGAGCGCGGAGACCGACATGGGCGGCACGGGGGCGGCGGACACACCCGCCGGACGGCTGCAGGCGCTCTTCGAGGGGCACCGGCTGACGCCGACCCAGCGGCGCATCGCCCACAGCATGGTGCGCCGCGCCGCCGACGTGCCCTTCCTCTCCAGCGTCGAACTGGCCGAGCTGGCCGGGGTCAGCCAGCCCTCCGTGACCCGGTTCGCCGTCGCCCTCGGCTTCGACGGCTACCCCGCCCTGCGCAAGCACCTGCGCGAGGTCGCCCCCGCCGAACAGCCGGCCGGCTCGGCCTCGTACAACGAGTACCAGCAGGCCGTCGAGGCCGAGATCGAGAACCTGCGGCACCTCGCCGAACTCCTCGCCGACCCGCGCCCGGTGCACCGGGCCGGCCGGCTGCTCGCCGCCTCCCGGCCCCTTCCGGTGCTGGGCCTGCGGGCCGCCGCCTCCCAGGCGTACGGCTTCGCGTACTTCGCCGCCAAGGTCCACCCCGACGTACGGCTGCTCAACGAGGGCGGCACGATGATCCAGGACCGGATCGACGCCGCCGTACGGGCCGGCGCCACCGCGCTGCTCTGCTTCGCGCTGCCCCGGCATCCGCGCGAGGTCCTGGACACGCTGACCTACGCGAAGCAGGCCGGGCTGACCGTCGTCACCGTCGCCGACTCCGCGTTCGCCCCGGTCGCCAAGGTCTCCGACCTGCTGCTGCCCGCCGCCGTCGGCACCGGGCTCGCCTTCGACACGGCGTGCGCGCCGATGCTGCTGGGCCGGGTCCTGCTGGAGGCGATGTGCGACGACCTGCCCGAAGCGCAGGCCCGCCTGGAGGAGTTCGACGCGCGGGCGGCGGCACGCGGGCTGTTCGTCGAGTAGACCCCCGAATCTTCGGGGGACGCCGCTCTCAGACTCGTCTCACGTTCGCTCCCTACTCTGAACGGCCAACGACAACTGTGCCGGAGTGACGAGGAGGCGGACGTGGCACGCGGAGGTCAGGGGCTGGCCCGGGTGGCCGTCGTCGTACGGGCCGGGGCCGCACCGCTGTGGTGGTGCGGAGTGTTCACGGCGGGGGTCGGCGTGCTGCCGCCCGGACTCACCGGCCGCCGGATCGGGGTCATGGCCGGGGCCGCCCTGTTCCTCATGGCGGCGGCCGTGGTGGCGCTGTACGGCCGCAAGCGCTACATCAAGCTCGCGGGCGGTGCCGCCCGGGCCGGCAAGCACGATGTGCTCCAGGACCGGGCGGTCACCGTCCGCACCTGGCGACGCGGCCACCGCTGGTGGCTGCTGCTCGCCTTCGCGGCCGGGCTGGGCGGTTCCTTCGCCGTGCCCGCCGCCGTCGGCATGCTGCTCGCCGGCTGCGGCACCGGGCTCCGGCTGAAGGCCGCCTGGCTCGGGCGGCGCGAGCGGGCCGGGGACGCGCTGCTGTGGGTGCGCGTCGACTGGCTCGGCCGGTACGGCGGCCGTCCGGCCGGAAAGACCGTCAAGGCGTACCGCAGCACCGGCATCGGAGCGGGCGACGCGGCCCCGGGCGGGGCCCGCCGCCACGCAGAGACGTACGCGTAGTCAGACCTCCAGGTCCTCCTCGATCTTCCGCAGCTGGTGGCGGGCCATCGCGAGGTTGGCCCGCTTGGCGTCCAGGACGAGGTACAGGAAGAGCCCGTTGCCGCCGCGCCCGCTGATCAGACGGATCAGGTGGTACTGGTCGGACAGCGTGATCAGGATGTCCTCGATCTGGGCCTTCAACCCGAGGTGCTCCATGGTGCGCATCTTGGCGCGCACCACGTCGGTGTTGCCGGCGGCGGCCACGTTGAGGTCGAAGGTCTTGCTGCCGCCCAGCGTGCCCAGCGCCATACCGCTGGTGTAGTCGACGAGCGCGGCGGCCGACGCGCCCTCGATGGTGGCGAGCGCCTCTTTCAGTGCGGTTTCGGTGTTGGCCATGACGTGTTCCTCGGTTCCTCTCGACTTTCCGTGGTGGTGCGCGCGTCCGTGGTGGTGTCGCGCGCCGATCTGGTCCATAGGGGGGCGGCGGTGGGCCTGGCCGGCGTCCGCACGGGCGGCTGAGCCGGCGGCTTCGCGGGCAGCGCCTTCGGCTCGCGGGCCCGCGCCTCGCGCGCCTTCGCCTCGTACGCGTCGACGAGCTCCCCGATCCGGGCCCCGGCCCGGCGGCCCTCCAGGTGCAGCCGCCCGACGTTGACGCGGTCCTGCGCGAGCACCGTCAGCACGGCGTGGCCGCCCGCCGCGTACGTCGCGACATAGCCGTACCGCCCGCGCACCAGCAGCTCGCGCAGATCGCCCTGGCCGGTGCTGTCCGTCAGCCGTACGGCGACCCCGAGGGCGGCGGCGGTCAGCGCGGCCACCCCCTCCGGCTCCACGCCGGGCGTGTCGTGGGCGAGGACGAGGCCGTCCACCCCGGCCGCCAGCGCGCCGGTCAGCTGCGGCAGCCGGGCCCGCAGTCGGCGGAGCTCGTCGAGGATCTCGGGCCCGGCGGCCATCAGCTCGCTCCTCCCGTCGCGCGGTCGCTGCCGCTCAAAGGGCCTCCAGCGCATCTCTGAGCCTCTTCAGCAAGGTGATGTCGGGGTCGTTGACACGGGGCAGGGAGGCGGCGGGCGGGGGGTTGGCGGTGGGCGGCGCCCCGGCGGTACCGGACGCGTCCGTCCCGGCGGGGGCGCCCGCCGCCCACGGCTCTCCCGGCGCCCCGGCCGCTCCCTGCGCTCCGGTCGGGACGGACGGCGGTGGCGGCGGTGGCGGCGGCGGGAACAGTGCGGTCAGCAGGCCCGCCGCGGCCAGCCGACGGACGTCCACCAGGGTGTGGAACGCCTGCCGGCCCAGCTCCCGGGCGATGTCCGACGCCGTGCGCACCCCGTCCACCAGCGCCAGTACGGCGCGCTGCCGCGCGGTCGGCGCCGGTGCGGCGAACGCCTCGGCCCGCACCAGCGGCGCCCCGTCGGGCAGCGGGTCCGGCCACAACCGGTCCAGCAGCTCACGGCGGCGCAGCGTCTCGCGCTCCAGCGAACCCACCGGCACCGGCCGCAGCCCGCCGAGGGGATGCCCCGCGCCGTAGCGGAACCGGCCCGGGGTGCTGCTGGGGGCGAGCACGAAGTACGCCGCGTCGTACAGCGCCGCCAGATGGCACAGCTCCAGCGCGCCGCGCGGGATCCGGTCGGCGTCCAGGAGCAGCCGCAGCGCGCCGTGCTCCGCGTCGGCCCGCTCCAGCGCCTGCCGCCAGGAGGCGTCGTCGAGGGTGCCGTGGGTCAGGAGGAGCACGTCGAGGCCCGGGGCGAGGGGGCTCTCGGCGTGCACCACACGGCCCTCGGCGAGGTAGAGCGAGCCGCGCTCGCGCTCCAGGACGCCGGTGGCCCGGTCGGCGGCGAGCCGGGTCAGCATCGGCGACAGCCCGCCTCCCGCGTCCCGGGCCGTCGATCTCTCCCGCACGGGCAGCCGGGGCGGCGGGGTCGTGTTCTGCGGTGTCGTCCCCACGAGCGTCATCCCAGCACCAGCCGTCCGGCCATCTCGCCCAGCCGGATCCGGGCCAGCGCGAGATTGCCGTCCGACCGGCCCAGCCACACATGCAGGAAGACACTGCTGTCGAAGGACGTCGGTACGAACCGCAGCAGGTGGTAACTGTCCCGGTTGCTGATGATCAGGTCCTCCACCGGGGGCTCGGCCGCCCCCTCCGCGTCGCCCTCGCGAGCGGCGTCGTAGCCCTCGGGGGTGAACGTCCGCTGCTCGGCCGTGAGCCGCGCGACCTCGGCGGCCTCGGCCGCGGCCGCCTCGTGGTCGCCGCCCGGGAACTCCCCGACGGCGCCCAGCGCCAGCCCACTGGTCCAGTCGACCAGCGCTGCTCCCCGGGCCCCGGGCAGCCGCATGGCCTCCAGTAGGCACTCGTCGATTCCGGGCACCGTTCGGCTCCCCTCCCGCCCGCGGTTCGGATGAGTGAGGGAGACGCTACGCAACGTATGCGCTACGGGTGAGGGATCTGGCATTTTCCAGCGGAACATGCGGCCGACTGGCTAACGTGGGTCGGCTGGCCCCGTTTGGGAGCGGGACGTCCCATGCGTCCCTATCAACACCCTGACCACGGTTTGCGTCAACGGCGTGCGTGCCTGTCGGGGTGGTGAGCGCGACGCCGTGCGCCCGTCCTTCGCCTCACGTGCCTCCTCTCCTTCGCTTCACCCCTCCCCTGGCGGGTGCAGTCGTCGTGCGGATGTATTGACTAGTTCTATTCAGAGGTCCAGGATGTGAATAGAGAGAGCAACAGTCCGTCGGGACGAACCGTCCGCAAGGAGGCAGACCATGTCAGGACCCCGCCCCGTACGAGCGTCGCGCGGTACGGAACTCAGCGCCCTGGGATGGCAGCAGGAAGCCGCACTGCGGATGCTGCAGAACAACCTCGACCCCGAGGTCGCCGAACACCCCGACAAGCTCGTCGTCTACGGCGGCACCGGCAAGGCGGCCCGCGACTGGCGCTCCTTCGACGCCATGGTGCGCACCCTGAAGGGGCTGAAGCAGGACGAGACGATGCTCGTCCAGTCCGGCCGCCCCGTCGGCGTCATGCAGACCCACGAGTGGGCCCCGCGAGTCCTCATCGCCAACTCCAACCTCGTCGGCGACTGGGCCAACTGGGAGGAGTTCCGCCGCCTGGAGGCCCTCGGCCTGACCATGTACGGCCAGATGACCGCCGGTTCCTGGATCTACATCGGCACCCAGGGCATCCTCCAGGGCACCTACGAGACCTTCTCCGCCGTCGCCGCGAAGAAGTTCGGCGGCACCCTCGCCGGAACCATCACCCTCACCGCCGGCCTCGGCGGCATGGGCGGCGCCCAGCCCCTCGCCGTCACCATGAACGACGGTGTCGCGCTCTGCATCGACTGCGACCCGCGCGCCATCGACCGCCGCATCGAGCACCGCTACCTGGACGTCAGGGCCGACTCCCTCGACCACGCCCTCCAGCTGGCTGTCGAGGCCCGTGACGCCCGCCGCCCGCTGTCCATCGGCGTCCTCGGCAACGCCGCCGAGCTGGTCCCGCAGCTCCTCGCGATGGGCGCCCCCATCGACATCGTCACCGACCAGACCTCGGCCCACGACCCGCTGGCGTACCTGCCGGTCGGGGTGGCCTTCGAGGACATGGCGGACGCCGCCGCCAAGGACCCGGCGGGCTTCACCACCCGCGCCCGTGAGTCGATGGCCCGCCATGTCGAGGCCATGGTCGGCTTCATGGACGCCGGCGCCGAGGTGTTCGACTACGGCAACTCGATCCGCGGCGAGGCCCAGCTCGCCGGCTACGACCGGGCGTTCGCCTTCCCCGGCTTCGTCCCCGCCTACATCCGCCCCCTGTTCTGCGAGGGCAAGGGCCCCTTCCGCTGGGCGGCCCTGTCCGGCGACCCCGCCGACATCGCCAAGACCGACAAGGCGATCCTCGACCTCTTCCCCGAGAACGAGTCCCTGGCCCGCTGGATCAAGATGGCGGGGGAGCGGGTCCACTTCCAGGGCCTGCCCGCCCGGATCTGCTGGCTCGGCTACGGCGAGCGCGACAAGGCCGGCGAGCGCTTCAACGACATGGTCGCGAGCGGCGAGCTGGCCGCCCCGCTGGCCATCGGCCGCGACCACCTCGACAGCGGCTCCGTCGCCTCCCCCTACCGGGAGACCGAGGCCATGCTCGACGGCTCCGACGCGATCGCCGACTGGCCGCTGCTCAACGCCATGGTCAACGTGGCCTCCGGCGCCTCCTGGGTCTCCCTCCACCACGGCGGCGGCGTCGGCATGGGCCGCTCCATCCACGCCGGCCAGGTCACCGTCGCCGACGGCACCAAGCTCGGCGGCGAGAAGATCCGCCGCGTCCTGACCAACGACCCCGGCATGGGCGTCATCCGCCACGTCGACGCCGGCTATGACATCGCCGAGACCGCCGCCGACGAACGCGGCGTGCGGGTGCCGATGCGCGAGGGTGACGACGCGTGACGTTCCACAGCATGTGGGCGGAGTTGCTGCCCGTCGGCCGTGACTCCGCCTCCCGCGGCTACCGCCGTTTCGCCTGGACCGCCGCCGACGCCGACTGCCGGGCCTGGTTTCAGGAGCAGGCCGCCGCGCGCGGTCTGGCCTACGAGGTGGACCGCAACGGCAACCAGTGGGCATGGCTCGGCGACCCGGCCGCCGGGGACGCCGTCGTCACCGGCTCGCACCTCGACTCCGTGCCGGACGGCGGCGCCTTCGACGGGCCGCTCGGAGTGGTGTCGTCCTTCGCCGCGCTCGACGAACTGCGCGCCAGGGACGCCGACTTCGCCAAGCCGCTCGCCGTCGTCAACTTCGGCGACGAGGAGGGCGCCCGCTTCGGTCTCGCCTGCGTCGGCTCCCGCCTCACCGCCGGAGCGCTCACCGTGGAGCAGGCGCACCGCCTCACCGACGGCGACGGGATCACCCTCCCGCAGGCCATGGAGGCCGCCGGCCACGACCCCGAGGCCATCGGCCCCGACCCGGAGCGGCTGGCCCGCATCGGCGCGTTCGTCGAACTCCACGTCGAGCAGGGCCGCGCGCTGGACCTGTCCGGCGACCGGGTCGGCATCGCCAGCGCCATCTGGCCGCACGGCCGCTGGCGGTTCGACTTCCGCGGCGAGGCCAACCACGCCGGCACCACCCGTCTCGTCGACCGCCGCGACCCCATGCTGTCCTACGCCGAGACGGTCCTCGCCGCCCGCCGCGAGGCCGAACTCGCCGGTGCCGTCGCCACCTTCGGCAAGATCTCCGTCGAGCCGAACGGCGTCAACGCCGTCCCCTCCCTGGTGCGCGGCTGGCTCGACTCCCGCGCCGAGGACCAGGCCACCCTCGACACCGTGGTGAGCGGGGTGGAGAAGGCCGCCCGCGTGTACGCCGCCGCCCACGGCGTCGACCTCGACGTGGTCCGCGAGTCCTTCACCCCCGTCGTCGAGTTCGACCACGCCCTGCGCGACGAACTCTCACGCATCCTGGGCCGGGACACCGACCTCAAGGTCCCCGTCCTCGGCACGGGCGCCGGACACGACGCCGGGATCCTCTCCGGACGCGTCCCGACCGCCATGCTGTTCGTGCGCAACCCCACGGGTGTCTCGCACTCCCCGGCCGAGTTCGCCGCCGAGGACGACTGCGTGGCCGGGGTGCACGCCCTCGCCGACGTACTGGAAGGACTGGCCTGCAGGTGACCTCCACGCAGCGGACACGGACCTACTGGCTGGAGCACGCCTGGCTCGACCCGCAGGTGGAGCCGGGCGTCGCCCTCGATGTCACGGACGGCCGGATCGCCGCCGTCCGCACGGGCGTCGACTCCCCGCCCCCGGGCGCCGAGATCCTGCGCGGCCTCACCCTCCCCGGCCTGGCGAACGCCCACTCGCACGCCTTCCACCGCGCCCTGCGCGGCACCGTCCAGGTCGGCTCCGGCACCTTCTGGACCTGGCGCGAGACCATGTACTCCGTCGCGGACCGGCTGACCCCCGACACCTACCACGCCCTGGCCCGCGCGGTGTACGCCGAGATGGCGCTGGCCGGGATCACGGCCGTGGGCGAGTTCCACTATCTGCACCACGCCCCCGGCGGCACCCCCTACGCCGACCCCAACGCGATGGGCGAGGCCCTGATCGAGGCCGCCGCCGACGCCGGTATCCGTATCACCCTCCTCGACACCGCCTACCTTTCCTCCGGCTTCGGACAGCCCCCCAACACCCACCAGCTCCGCTTCTCCGACGGGAGCGCGGACGCCTGGGCCGAACGCTGTTCACTTCTCAAGGAACGGGATCACGCACGGATCGGGGCCGCGATCCACTCCGTACGGGCCGTGCCCGCCGAGCAGCTGGCGACCGTGGCGGCCTGGGCCGGGGAGCGCGGCGCGCCGCTGCACGTCCACCTCTCCGAGCAGACCGCCGAGAACGAGGCCTGCCACGAGGTCCACGGCTGCACCCCGACCCAGCTCCTAGCCCTGCACGGGGTCCTGGGCCCCCGCACCACCGGCGTCCACAACACCCACCTCACCGCCGAGGACATCTCCCTCCTCGGCGGCAGCGGCACCGGCACCTGTATGTGCCCGACCACCGAGCGGGACCTCGCGGACGGCATCGGCCCGGCCGTCGCCCTCCAGAACGAGGGCTCACCGCTCTCCCTCGGCTCCGACAGCCACGCCGTCATCGACCTCCTGGAGGAGGCCCGCGCGATGGAGCTGAACGAACGCCTGCGCAGCCGCACCCGCGGTCACTGGACGGCGGCCGCCCTGCTGCGCGCAGCCTCCGCCGACGGCCACGCGGCCCTCGGCCGCCCGGACGCGGGCACCCTGGAGGCCGGCGCCCCCGCCGACTTCACGACGATCGCCCTCGACTCCGTCAGGACAGCGGGCCCGCTGCCCCGGCTCGGCGCCGAGACCGCCGTATTCGCGGCGACCGCGGCGGACGTACGGCACACGGTCGTCGCGGGCCGGCACGTCGTACGCGACGGGGCCCACACACTCGTACCGGATGTGCCGCAGGCGCTGGCGCGGGCCGTCGAAGCCCTGCGCGCGTGACCCCCAGGCCCGCCCCTGCCCCCGCACCCGCCCCCGTCAGCCCCGAGGACACGACGATGAGCAGCAGCACCGTCATCACCAACATCGCCACGCTGGTCACCAACGACCCCTCCCTGGGTGACGGCTCTCCCCTCGGTCTGGTCCGGGACGCGGCCGTCGTCATCGAGGGCGACCGCGTCGTGTGGACCGGTGACTCAAGCAAAGCACCCGCCACTGACAATCGGGTCGACGCCGACGGCCGGGCGGCCCTCCCCGGCTTCGTCGACTCCCACTCCCACCTGGTCTTCGCGGGCGACCGCACGGAGGAGTTCAACGCCCGCATGTCCGGCCGCGGCTACACGGCGGGCGGCATCCGTACGACGGTCGCCGCGACCCGGGCCGCGAGCGACGAGGAACTCGAGGCGAACCTCACCCGTTACCTCTCCGAGGCCCTCCACCAGGGCACGACCACGTTCGAGACCAAGTCGGGCTACGGACTGACGGTCGCCGACGAGGCCCGCGCCCTGCGCATCGCCGCACAGCACACCGACGAGGTCACCTACCTCGGCGCCCACATCGTCTCCCCGGACCACGCCGAGGACCCGGCCGCGTACGTCGCCCTGGTCACCGGCGAGATGCTGGACGCCTGCGCCCCGTACGCCCGCTGGATCGACGTCTTCTGCGAGAAGGGCGCCTTCGACGGCGACCAGGCCCGCGCGATCCTCACCGCCGGCAAGGCGAAGGGGCTGCACCCCCGCATCCACGCCAACCAGCTCTCCCACGGCCCCGGCGTCCAGCTCGCCGTCGAACTCGACGCGGCGAGCGCCGACCACTGCACCCACCTCACGGACGCGGACGTGGACGCCCTCGCCGGCGGAAACACCGTCGCCACGCTCCTCCCGGGCGCCGAGTTCTCCACCCGCGCCGAGTGGCCGAACGCCCGCCGCCTCCTGGACGCGGGCGTCACGGTGGCCCTGTCGACGGACTGCAACCCGGGCTCCTCCTTCACCTCCTCCGTCCCCTTCTGCATCGCCCTGGCCGTCCGGGACATGGGCATGACCCCGGACGAGGCGGTCTGGTCGTCGACGGCGGGCGGAGCGGCGGCCCTCCGCCGCACGGACGTGGGCCGCCTCACCCCGGGCGCCCACGCCGACCTGACGCTCCTCGACGCCCCGAGCCACGTCCACCTGGCCTACCGGCCGGGGGTGCCGCTGGTGTCGGGGGTGTGGAAGAGGGGGGTGCGGGTGGTCTGAGGGGGGCCTTCATGGCGGGCCCTCAGAGCGAATCGGTCCGTATGGCGCGCAGCAGGTGGGCGAGAGGGGTGCGGGTGGTGGTGAGGACGGTTGCGGGGGTGTCGGATTCGCGGAGGTGGAGGGTGGTGGGGGGCGGGTAGGCGGCGAGTTCGACACAGGTGTTGCCTTCTCCGCCGTCGGAGAAAGACGACTTCTGCCAGCGCATTGTGTGGTCCATGGGATGCCTCACAACTCCTTTGTCAGACTGTGGATGAAATCCCGTGACGCCAGAGGGTCCAGCGTTGCCTTCTTCACCTTATGGAAGAGTGTTCGAAGCTGGGCCAGTTGGGGTTCGGTGTCGATGAACGCGGTGCCCGTGGGGGTATCCCTCAAGCAGGTGTCCAGCAGGGGCAACGGGCCGCCCATGTACATCATCGAGGCCCCGGCGCCGGCGAACCCGTCCTGATCAATGGGGATGACGCGAAGGGTCGTATGCCCCTGCTCGATCTGCTCCAGGATCCATCGGAGTTGAGTCAGTGAGGTCTGGCGGTCGGCCACTCGGACCTTGAGCGCGAACTCGTGAACGATCGTTTCGTACGGCTTTGGGTTGGCGCCTTCGATGACGACGCGTCGCCGCATTCGGTGTTCCACCCGGGACTCCACCTCGCTCTCAGGCAACTCCGGGCGCATGTAGCGGAAGATCGTTCGCGCGTAGTCAGATGTCTGGAGTAACCCGGGAACGTGCGTGATGACGACCTCGTGCAGGAACGCTGCGTGGTGCTCCGCCTCCGCCACGTCCAGGTTCACCTGAGGCAGGACTCCCCGATAGTCGTTCCACCAGCCGCGTGTGCGATCCCCTGACATGGCTGCCAGTGCATTGATCAACGGCTCGTCTGCGCAGGCGTAGTGGGCCGCAAGGCGACGGATGCGCTCCGCGCTGACGGCTGCGATTCCCGCCTCGATCTGACTCATCTGGACCGAGGTCGAGTTCAGGAACGCTGCCACCTCGCGGGCCTTCAGTCCTGCCGCCTCGCGCAGTTTGCGTAGCTCCGCTCCCAAGCGCATCTGCCGCGCGGTGGGGTGGATCCTCGGTGCCATGCGCTCCCCAACGTCCTTGTTGTCGTGCCTCTTTCGGGTGCCAGATTACGGCAGCAGATTGCGCAGGAATAATTTGCTGCCCTACCGTCGGTGACGCAAGCATTACGTAACGGAAGCGCACCGCTCCGTCCTGTCATGACGGCTGCGGCACTGCCACCGCCCCTCGAACCCCTTCACCCGATCGGAGCTGCCCCATGCCCGAAATCGCCCCCGCCCCCACTCCCGACTCCTGGGAGTGCTCCCTTTACATCCCCACCGACCCCAGATCGGTCACGGTCTCCCGTCACACGCTCCGCCTGATCCTCACCCTCCACGATCTCGCCCACCTCACCGAGACCGCCGAGCTTCTCGCCTCCGAGCTGGTTTCCAACGCCGTCCTGCACACCAAGGGGCCTGCCTGCCTGCGGATCCGTCACCGCGACGGTGTGCTGCAGATCGGTGCCTGGGACGCCGACCCCGCACCTCCCGAGCCCCCGGGTGACTTCACCGAGCTCGCCGACGCCGAGAGCGGGCGCGGTTTCGCCCTCGTACGGTCCTGCTCCGACCTGTGGGGATGGCAGCCGCTCTCCCGGCTCGGACTGCGCGGCAAGCTGGTGTGGTGCGAACTTCCCGCGGCGTAGCTCGCGGTGCTCGCGCAGTTCGTCGATTCGTGCCTGGCAGACCCCCGGGCCCGGCAGATGTGGAGGGACATGATGACGGCGATGCAGTACTTCTGGCGGCACCCGTTCGCCGAGGAAGGCCGGGAGGAAGGCCGCGCGGAAGGGCGGGAGGAGGGCCGGGCCCAGGAGCGGGCCGAGACCATTGTGCGGATGCTCGGCTGGCGTGAGATCGATGTTACCGACGAGGTTCGTGAGCGGGTCCTCGCTTCCGGCGACCTCGATGAGCTGGGGACGTGGCTCGACCGGTCGTACCAAGTCACCGACGCGTACGACCTCTTCCGCGAAGATTCCTGACACACCACGGCGGGCGGGTCACCGCGCCCCCGCCCGCCACCGCTGATCCCCACCCCCGTCCAGCGGCTCCAGCGACACCCCGCCGCCCGCGTCCGCCGTCAGCCCCGTCAGGATCGCGATCCGCGGGCGGATCGTCCCGTCGGTGTCCACGGTGAAGCGGAGGTTGTCGCCGTTGTCGCCCTCCACCGAGGCGCACTGCCAGACGCCGACCCCCTTGTCCACGGACCCCCGGCTGTCCAGGCAGAAGTCGGTGTCGGCGGCCGACTGGAGCACTCCTCGGTCCGCGTCCACCCGCCAACGCTGGCTCGGCGAGGACGTACAGGGCACGGTCACCACATCCGTCCCGTTGCCGAAGTCGCCCGCCACCTCCAGGCAGCGGCCCGTGGCGACATTCACGACCTGGGCGTACGTCCCACCCGGCGCCCGCGTCGGAGAGGGGGACGGGGTCGGCTTCGGCGACGGGCTGGTGCGCGAAGGGGACGGAGTCGCGCTCGGCGTCGGGGACTCGGTGCTCGGTGTGGGGGTGGGTGCCGGCACCGACACCGTCGCTGTCACCGTCACCTGAGGGGCCGTCGACGGGGCTGCCGCCGCCGCGACCGTCGGGACTCCCGGGTCGTCCGAGGGCATCAGGACCAGCCAGAGGGGTACCAGGGCCACCCCTGCCACCACCGACGCCAGGATCAGAGGGCGCGGAAACCGCCGTATCGGCTTCCCTGCCGTCGCCGCTGCCACCCCCGCCGGCTCCCGCTCCTCCCTCACGTACGCCGTCCCGCCCCACGGCAACAACCCCTCCGCCAGCGCCGTGCGCGGCGCGTCCCGGAGTGCGCGCTGCTCCTCGTACGCCGTCGCGCAGTGCGGGCAGTGCGCCCGGTGGGCCTCCAGGTCGGGGCTGCGACGGGCGCCCTCCGGGCGTACGGCCTCCTCGATCAGCCGCCGGAAGTCCCCGCAGCGCGGGTCGTCGGAAGCGGCGAGGCGCAGGCGGAGAGCCGCCCCGGCCAGGGAGTGCAGGGCGGGGGCTGTTCCGTAGATCACGTCCTGGGGCGTCAGGCCGAGGAGTACGGCGATGCGCGCCGGTGTCTCGCGCTCCACCACCGCGTACCAGATCAGGCCCTGCGCGCGGGGCGGGAGGGAGTGGAAGGCGGCCAGCAGGGGCGGGACCGGGCCGTCGGGGGCCGGAGTCGTGTTGAGGACCAGGAACAGGCCCGCGTCCAGGCCGCTCGCCCGGTCGTCCGCTGCCCAGTCCGCCGCCACCCGCCCCACCTGCAGCAGGAGCAGGTGCCGCCAGGCGCCGCCCGGCTCGCTGCCGCGCGCGGTGGCGCGGGCCGTGAGGGTGAACGCCTCCGCCGCCAGCCGGCGCGTGGCCGGTTCGCTGGTGGTGCAGAGGCGGGCGTAGGCCAGGACGGAGGGTTCGTGGCGGGCGCGCAGGGCGCGCAGCGCCGGGTAGGCACGGGCGGGCGCACCGCGCAGCAGGTCGGTCAGACGGGCGTCGGAATCCCCCGAATCACCGGAAGCATCGGCATTGCCGGAGGCATGGGAGTCGCCGGAAGCCCGGGAGTCACCTGGAGCGGTGGGATCCTCGCCGCTCTCACCATCCGCACGGACCACGGTCCCCGCCTCCTCGCCGTTGCTGACGTACCGGTCAGTCTGGGGTGGGGGTGACCTTAGTGGCGAGAGGGGTGCCGTGGGGAGGTTTCCGGAGGTAACGGGATGGGACTACGAGAGGTTCGCCGAGGCCCACGTCTTCGCGGCTTCGTGGAACGCGCCCACCCATCGCCGTACGTTCAGCTGAAGGGGCTCCGAACTCCCGATCGGTCTGGCCCTGTTTCCGGCCAGGGCCGTTATCTCAGCCAGCTTCCCCGCCTGCGCGAGGCGTTTCAGGGCGCTGTCGTAGGGTGCTCTGCCGGAAGGATCGTAGTAAGCGCCGGACAGGACGAGCACCACCGACTCGGGCGGCAACGTGGCCAACAGCGCGTCGACGAGATGACCGTGCCGCACGGTGTCCGAGACCGCCAACGTGGGGATGGGTTGCATTCCCCAGGCAATCTGCTTCGCGATCACCGAGCACAACAACGCCGAAGTCCTGCGGAGCTTGAACGCCCACAACTCACCCACGATCTTGAGCATGCTGCTGGGAAGGCCGTTCCGGACACACTCGCGGAAGTGCGCTTCAAGACGAGAGTCGGGAGGGTCAAGCTGGGACAGGATCAACGCGGTGTGGACCGGGTCAGCCGAAATGATCAAATGCCGGATGATGTTTTCGGCGGGAGCCCCGTCGCTCGTCGAGTAGAAGTACGCGATGTCCTGTGGGACGAGACTGTCACACACCTCCGCGACCAGATGATCCAAGCCTTCCTGGGGCTGGAGTCCTGCGGCGAACGCGGTGACCTCGTCGATGCCCCGTGTCCGCACGACTTGTTCCAGGAGCCTTCGGCGCAGGTGCAGCAGATCCCGACCACTGAGCCATCGTACGAGTTGCTTCAGTTCGTCGACCGGCCTTTCCAGCGCCGCTTCCGTCAGCTCACGCCCCACGCTCCGGTAGTCCGCGGCCTCCAGTTCGAGCTGTTCCGTCAGCACCGCGACGGGTAGCCGAACCCCCACCCCCTCACCATCCCGTTGTGCCAGCTCCTCCTCGAGGTCCAGAACTCGTGCCTCCAGTTCCTCACACCGCCGCTCCGCATTTCCTCGCAGGTCGGCGAGCCGGTCGAGTTCGGCCTTCAACTCGGCGATCTGCTGCTCCAGCCGCTCCCGCCCACCCTCCTCTGCGCCGCCCTGCATCCGATCCGCCACCCAGTCCTGCCGGAGCTGTTCCAACTCCCCTCGCAGCGAGCGAACCTGGGCCTCCTTCTTGTCCAGCAGATCGTGTAACGCCTCCTGGTGGCGGGCCAATACCTCCACCTTCCGCTGCGACCGCTCCCTCTCCGCTCGCAGCGACTCCAGTTCATGGGCGTCCGGGTCGACGACCTTCAGAGCGCTCAGCCGCAGCTCCACGAGGCGGGACCTGACCTGGTCCGTCACCGGCGTTCTCCGTCGTGTCTCCACCTCCCGGAGCAGCCGGTCGACGAAGTCCTGCGGCGCGATCCGGCGGCCCCGGAGGTAGCGGGAGACGGCCGACTTGTCCATGGAGATGCGGACGGCGTACGCGTTCTGCGAGAGTTCCAGCGTGTTGAACAGGGCGGTCAACGCGTTGCCCAGGGCGGCAACCTCCGGGATTCCGCCACGCTCCACTTCGGACGAACTCCGAGGTACGGGCGCCGTTTCGGTCACCTGGACTCCCTAGGTCGGTTGACGTGCGGTCGGCAACCGGTGCCGCTGTCGCAACACGGCGGACACCACCGACGGTGAACGGCAGATCCCCGTCCCGTTCTGAAGGGAAACTCCGCCATGTCATCGTCGCCGTCGTGGTCCGCCATGGTCGCCGGCGCTCGCTGGGCACAGCGCGCCCTGATCGTGCTCTTTGCGCTCGTACCCCTGCTGATCGTCACGCTGGCGTCCGTGCCGTCTCTGGTCCTGCTGCCGTTCTTTCCCCACGCAAGCGTCCGCGCCCGGGCGATCGTGCAGCAGCTGATCGCCTGGACGCGGACGGCGCTGGTGTCCAGCAGGAACAGGTGACCTCGCAGGAGGAGCGGCCCCGGTCCTGCCTCAGCCTCACGGGGTCACTCCTTCAGATGGCCTACTCCTCGACCGTCAGCCCCTCCCGCAGCCGCACCAGCGTCCGCGACAGCAGCCGTGACACATGCATCTGTGAGATGCCCAGTTCCTCGCCGATCTCCGACTGGGTCATGCCCGCCACGAAGCGGAGGGAGAGGATCTGGCGTTCGCGCGGCGGGAGTTCGGCGATCAGGGGTTTCAACGACTCGACGTACTCGATGCCTTCGAGACCGTGGTCCTCGTAACCGATGCGGTCGGCGAGGGCGCCCTCCGCGTCGTCCTCGTCCGGCTGGGCGTCCAGGGAGGAGGCGGTGTAGGCGTTGGCGGCCGCCATGCCCTCCACCACCTCGTCGTTGGTGAGGTCCAGGCGCTCCGCCAACTCCGCCACCGTCGGCGCCCGGTCCAGCTTCTGGGCGAGTTCGTCGCCCGCCTTGGCCAGGTCGAGCCGCAGTTCCTGGAGCCGGCGCGGGACGCGCACGGACCACGACGTGTCACGGAAGAACCGTTTGATCTCACCGACGATGGTCGGCATCGCGAAGGTGGGGAACTCGACGCCCCGGGACAGCTCGAACCGGTCGATCGCCTTGATCAGGCCGATCGTGCCGACCTGGACGATGTCCTCCATCGGTTCGCTGCGCGAGCGGAAGCGGGAAGCGGCGAACTTCACGAGCGCGAGGTTCAGTTCGACGAGGGTGTTGCGGACGTACGCATACGCGTGCGTGCCCTCCTCGAGTGACTCCAGCCGCTCGAACAGCGTCCTGGACAACGCCCGCGCGTCGACGGCGCCGATCTGTCCGAACTCCTCGTACGGGGGAATCCCGGGGAGTTCCGCGATGGGATCCAGATGGTCCTGAACCGGTGGGGGTGTCGACGTCGCAGTCGGGGTACGCGATGCGTCGAGCCGGGGTGACATGATGTCCTCCATCGTTCTCGGCATAAGGCTGCCGAAGCCAGTGAGCGCACTACGGTGTGCGGCGCCTCCAAAGCCGGCCGTGTCGGTTGCGTGTTCCTTACTAGCCCTACCGGCTGCACTGAGCCATCCGCAAGTGCGAATTGGTGGCTTATGTCCGTTTGTGTGTGATTGTTTGGGTGTTGGAGCACGTGACGAAGGCGTAGTGTGCGAGGGCGGCCGACGGGGAATCCAGCAGGCTGTCGGCAGGCGATCGCAGGCCATCACCAAGCAGTGAGCGAACCCGGGAGAGAGACGCATGGACCGCGGGACGGTCGGCAGCGCACAGTCGGGCCGGCTTCTGGTCGAGGTGCGGGAAGAGGGCTCCAGTGCCGTCGTGACTCCGGCGGGTGAGTTGGACCACCACACCGCCGATCTGTTGCGTGAACCACTCGAGGACTGCCTCTCCAGGGGGTTCAGCAGGCTGGTCGTGGACTGCTCACGGCTGGAGTTCTGCGACTCCACCGGGCTGAACGTCCTGCTCGGCGCCCGACTGAAGGCGGAGGCGGCCGGGGGCGGGGTCCATCTGGCGGGGATGCAGCCCGTGGTGGCCCGGGTCTTCGAGATCACCGGAGCGGACGCGGTCTTCACCGTGCACGACAGCCTCGCGGCGGCACTCGCCGACGAGGACGGCTGAGACGGCCGGGTGCGGCGCTCCGATCGGGGCCCGGTACGACGCTCCCGTTGCGGCCGGACACGGCCGGCGCGGCCCCGGGCGGCCGGAGATCGCCGCCGCGCCCGGTGCGAGGCGAACGGGGGGTGTTCCCCCGGTTCCGCCGGGCAGGAGACATCCTGGACCTGAACATGTCGGCGGCACGGTCGACGGAAACGCCGACGCGCCACGTACTGAACTCCGTACGGCACTCTGTGCTGAAGTGAATGTTGAATGTTGCATTGTGAACCGGTGAATCGGTGAGGTGAAGCGCTGATGAGCACCACCCGGCCCTACTCGCCGGGCGACCGCGGTCCGGAGCAGGAGCCGGAGGCCGGCGGCGCTTCCGGAGGCTCGGCGGGGCGCCAGGTCCGCGGGCTGAGCTTCGACGGCGTCAGCGGGGTCGTCCCGGCGGCCCGCGACTTCGCCCGGCAGGCGCTGTACGCGTGGGGCTGGCTGCCCGCGGCCACCGCCGACCAGCGGGCCGCCGCCGAGGACGTGCTGCTCGTCGTCTCCGAGCTGGTCACCAACGCCTGTCTGCACGCCGAGGGGCCGGAGCGGATGGTCCTGGGCTGCGACAAGAAGGTGATCCGCGTCGAGGTCTCCGACCGGGGCGCGGGTCAGCCGGCCCCGCGCACCCCGCA
Organism: Streptomyces sp. NPDC005820; assembly: GCF_040630255.1. Classification (NCBI taxonomy): domain Bacteria; kingdom Bacillati; phylum Actinomycetota; class Actinomycetes; order Kitasatosporales; family Streptomycetaceae; genus Streptomyces; species Streptomyces sp. NPDC005820. Next base: position 54,631 of record NZ_JBEXXE010000002.1, on the reverse strand, counting down.
CCGCTCGGGACGCCCCGGCGGGCACGGCATGTTCATCGTCCAGCGGCTCTGCCTGGACTGGGGCGTCGTCCGCACGCCGGGCCTGGCCGGCAAGACGGTCTGGGCGGAACTGGGCGCCCCGTCCTGACGTCGACGCCGACGCCACGGACGGCCGGCCCGTGCGCAGGGCCTTTGCGGGGTGGGTGGTCCTGCCCCCCGAACCCCGCACGCCCACCCCCGAACCCCTCACGCCCACCCCCGGATCCCCACAACTCCGGCCCTCCCCTTCTCTTCCCTCCTCAACCTGCCCGGCGTACCTTGACGGCTCGATCTGATGGCTCGTCAGGAAATGGCCGGCAGGCGACTGGCAGGAATGAGGGGACCGTGTCGAACCGGAAGCGAAGCGCCGCGCTCGCGACTGCCGCGGCCCTGGCCGGGGCGGCGGTCTGGGCGTCCGCCCCCGTGGCCATGGCCGAGGTCGTCGACGTCAACTACTCCTGCAAGACGCCCATCGGCGACAAGAGCGCGGTCTCGCCGATCGACATCAAGGGCGTCAAGAGCGGCAGCGGCTACAAGATCACCATGTCCTGGCAGAAGGGCGTCTCCTCCAGCCCGGTGGAGCTCGGCGCGGGCTCGATGGAACCCAGCGCCACCATCAAGCTGGGCGGAGCGGACAGCGGCACGATGACCGTCACCGGCGCCGCCAACCAGGCCGCGATCCCCGAGAACACCCCCATCAAGATCAACGATCTGAGCGGCACGTACACCCCGGAGAAGACCGGCAAGGTCACCTTCACGGCCGCGGTCCTCACCATCAAGGCGCTCGGTACGACCACCACCTGCACGCCCACCAACAGCCCCGGCCCCTCCCTCACCCTCGACGTGACGGCGTCGGGCGGCGGCAGTGGGGACGAGCTTCCGCAGACCGGGCCCGAGGACTCGGCGATCGCCCTCGGCACGTTCGGCGGAACCGTGCTGCTCGCGGGCGCGGCCGGCGTCCTGTGGCTGACCCGGCGCCGACAGCAGCCCAGCTGACCGCCGCCACGCCCACCCCTCGTCACCGGAGCCGCCGATGCCGTACGCCCGTGCCGCCAGAACCGTGCTGCCGACCCTGCCGCCGTCTGTGGCCGCCGCTCCCGCCGTCGCTCCTGCCGCCGCTCCCGCCGCCACTGCCGGCGGCCGGTCGGCCGCGCCCGGCGCGGTGCTCCAGGACGCGGTCGCCGTCACCGCCCCGGGTGGTCGGCCGCTCACCGTACGCATGACGGTCATCGTCCCCGGTGCGGCCCGCGCCACCCGCCGTACGCAGGCGCGGTTCGTGCCGTGGGGTGCGGCGGGGGCCCCGGCGGTCGTACGACGTCGTAGGCGCGCGGCCGGTGCGAGGGGAGCGGGTACGACGTGAACGGCAGACTCCGGACCGCGGCGCTGTGCCTGGTCCTTCTCCTGCTCCCGCTCGCGGGCGCGGTCCCGGCGTCGGCTGCCGGGAAACCCGCCGTCACCCTCTCCAGCGCCCGGGCCGCGACCGGTGCCGCGGTCACCGTCAGCGGCAGCGGCTGGCGTCCGCGCACCCTGCTGATGCTGCTGATCTGCGGTCGGGCCAGCCCGGCCCGGGGGCTGACCGGTGGCACCAACTCCTGCGCCAACGCCGACGGCAGGGCCGTCACCACCGACGGCGAGGGCCGTTTCACCCGCGCGCTCCCAGTGGCCGCGCCGCCCGATCCATGCCCCTGTGTGGTGCACGTGGCCACCGCGACCGGCGCGAAGGCGCAGGTCGACGTGGTCTTCCAGGTGGCCGGGCACCCCGTCGAACCGCTGCCCGCCGAGTCCTCGGCCGCCGGACGGCTCGCCGTGCTCACCACCCCCCGGCTGGACGGCTCCGGCGGGCTGCTCACCTGGTTCGGCGCGCCGCCCGCCCGCACGCTGGTCCTCACCGTCGGCAACCTCGGCACCACGACCGTGAAGGACCCGGTGTTCCGGGTCGGGACCGCGCACGGGGTGTTCGCCCCGCAGTGGGACGAGCAGCAGTGGCGCGGCACGATCCCGCCCGGCGGGAAGGCGCGCGTGAAGCTGCCCGTCGAACTCTCCGCCGGGGCCCACGGCGACTACACCGTCTCCCTGAAGTACGGCGGCAAGGCCCTAGCGGAGCAGCCGTGGGGCGTGGGGCGCCCGTGGGGCGTGACCCTGTTCTGGATCCTGCTGTGCCTGGTGGTGCCGGCCGCGGTGTTCCGGATCGGGATGGCGGTGGTGGACCGGGTACGGCCACGGACCCGCCACGGACGCCGAACCCCTCGTCAACGGAAACCCGCACCGGACGGGTACGGCCACCAGGACCCCTCACCGGTCCCCGCCAGCACCTCCGCGATCCTGCCGTGGTTCACCCCGGACACCGCTCCGGCCGTCCCGGACACCGCTCGCCCCGCCCCGGCCCCGGTTCCGGCCGTCCCGGCTTCCGCTCCGGTCACCGCCGACGCTGCTCCGGCCGTCCCGGCTTCCGCTCCGGTCACCGCCGACGCTGCTCCGGGCGCTCCGGACCCCGCTCGCCCCGCCCCGGACACCGCTCGCCCCGCTCCGGTCGTCCCGGACACCGCTCGAAGCACGCCGGACTCCGCTCCGGCCGTCCCGGACTCGACTCCGGTCAACGGGGACACCGCTCCGGCCCTCCCGGACCCCGTTCCGCCCGCGGCGGACCGGCTCTCCGCACCGCATGACGACCATCCGACGAGTCCTCGACTCCCGGCAGGAAGGGAACCAAGTGAGTGAGAGAGCCGTACCACCCCCGCGCGGGGCCGGGCGCAGGAGCGCGGCCGCGGCGGGCGCCGCCGTGCTGCTGGCCGGGGCCGCCGCGCTGCTCGGTGTGACCGCGGGGCAGGCCCAGGCCGCCGAGGTCTCCTACGCCACCCACTGCGTGCCGCCCTCGGGCGTGGGCCTGCCCGAGATCGACGGCACCACCAAGGTCGACATCACCGCACCGGCCACGGCGAAGGTGGGCGACACCGTCGACATCGTCTGGAAGTTCACCCAGGCCGCGTCGAAGAACCCCGACATCATCGACCTGCCCGCGAACTCGGTCCAGCCGTCCGGCACCCTGAAGGCGGCCGGCGCGCAGGGCGCGGACATCGCGATGACCGGGCCGCGCGAGAACCCGGCGATCCCCAAGGGCGGCGCCATGGTGCTGTCCGACATGAAGGGCACGCTGAAACTGACGGCGGCGGGCCAGGTGACGCTGACGCCGAACGCGTACGTCGTCAACGCGCTGGGGACGAACACCACCTGCACGCCGTCGCAGACCGTGCAGCCGGCCGCGACGATCACGGTGACGGCGGGAGAGGGCAGTTCGAGCGCGTCACCCGATCCGTCGGGGAGCGCGAGCGCGAGCCAGTCCGCGTCCCCGTCCGCCAGTACGTCCGTCAGCACGTCCGCGTCCCCGAGCACGTCCCCGAGCGCGACCGGCGACGACGGTCAGACCGACTTCACCGGCAAGGTCGTGGACATCCCCTACACCTGCGACTCCCCGCTCGGCGTGAAGAAGGCGACCTCGCCGATCCAGATCAACGCCAAGAAGGACGGCGGGAGTTACGACCTCACCGTGCAGTTCAAGAAGTCGGTGATGGACAGCCCGATCGACATCCCGGCCGGCAAGGTGAAGCCGACCATGCAGGTCGTGCTGGGCGGTTCGGACTCGGGCTCGGTGGCGGTGGAGGGTCCGCTGAACGCGGCGGCGATCCCGCAGGGCGACCCGATCGAGATCCCGGACCTGGTCGGCACCTACAAGCCGGGCGCGACCGGCGAGTCCACGCTCTCCCCGGGCGTCCTGACCATCGAGGCCATGAGCACGACCACCACCTGTACGCCGGACAGTACGGCCGTCTCCCTCACCCTGGACACCGAGGAACAGGCGAGCGGAGCCTCCGGCGGCAGCGGCTCGTCCTCGTCGAGCACGTCGACCAGCGGCGGTCTGGCGGAAACCGGCGCCGAGGACCACGCCTCCCTGAAGGCCCTGGGCCTGGTGGCCGGCACGGCGGTCCTGCTGGGCGCGGCGGTCTTCACCTTCATGCCGGGGCGCCGGACGCGCTGAGGCCGCGTGGCGCGTCTGCTTCCAAGACCGACTCTGGCATGAGAGTCCTGAGGGGCCGGTCCCCGTGCCGAGAGCGACGAAGGCCGCCGCACCGAGTGGGTGCGGCGGCCTTCGCCCTCGCGTTCGAGCGCGTCCGTCAGTGGACGTCGCCCATCAGCGACTTCACCTTGCGGCGGTACATCCAGACCGCGAAGCCGGCCAGGGCGGCGAGGGCCGCCTCCCCGAACACGGCGGGCGTACCGCCGAGGTCGACGCCGGCGATCGCCGGGTTGGACAGCAGGCTGGTGACGGAGTCGCCCGCGGTGACCGCGAGGAACCACACGCCCATCATCTGGCTGGCGTACTTGGCCGGGGCCATCTTGGTGGTCACCGACAGACCGACCGGCGACAGGCACAGCTCACCGACGGTCTGGATGAAGTAGATGCCCACGAGCCACATCGGGCTGACGGCGGTTCCGTTCGCGGCCATGCCCAGGGGGAGGAGGAAGAAGAAGAACGAGACGCCGATCAGGACCAGGCCCATCGCGAACTTCACGATGGTGCTGGGCTCCTTGCCCTTGCGGTTCAGCCACACCCAGACGAACGCGAACACCGGGGCCAGCGCCATGATGAACAGCGGGTTCAGCGACTGGTACCAGGAGGACGGGAAGTCGAAGCCGAGCAGCGAGCCCGAGGCCTTGCCCTCGCCGAACGCCTGGACGGTGGAGGCGCCCTGGTCGTAGATCATCCAGAACACGGCGGCCGCGACGAAGAACCAGATGTAGCCGGTCATCCGCGACTGCTCGGCGGTCGAGAGCTCCTTGTCCCGCTTGATGCGCATCAGCACGCCCGCCGGGACGACCAGACCGATGACCGTGAGCGGGATCATCGCCCAGTTCAGGGTGAAGTGGCCGGTGACGCCGACGACGCCGTAGAAGACGGCCGCGACGGCCACCCAGGTCAGGCCCTTGCGCAGCCAGGCGGCGCGCTCCTCGGCCGCCAGCGGCTTGGGGACGACGCTGCTCCTCGGGCTCAGGTTGCGGGTGCCGATCAGGAACGCGGCGAGGCCGATCGCCATGCCGACCGCGGCCATGCCGAAGCCGAGGTGCCAGCTGACCTCCTGGCCTACGGTGCCGATCGCCAGCGGGGCGAAGAAGGCGCCGGCGTTGATCCCCATGTAGAAGATCGTGAATCCGCCGTCGCGGCGCGGGTCGTCCGGGCCGTCGTACAGGTGGCCCACCATCGTGGAGATGTTGGCCTTGAGCAGACCGGAGCCGGCCGCGACGAGTGCCAGGCCCGCGAAGAACGGGGCCTGACCGCCGGGCAGCGCCAGCGTGACATGGCCGGCCATGATCGTGACGGCCGCGATGGTCACCGTCCTGCGGGGGCCCCAGACGCGGTCGCCGAGCCAGCCGCCGGGCATCGCGAGCAGGTACACCATCGCCGAGTAGACGGAGACGATCACCGTGGTGGTGGCCACGTCCATGGCCAGGCCGCCGCCCATGCTCCCCTTGCCGGCGCCGGGGCCGCCGGAGAGCAGGTAGACGGTGAGCAGGGCCTTCATGCCGTAGTAGGAGAAACGCTCCCACATCTCGGTCATGAAGAGAGTGGCCAGTCCGCGGGGGTGGCCGAAGAAGGTCTTCCCGGAGCCGGGGGTGGCCGGACGGACCGAGTCCTTCGTCAGGCTGGACGCCATGGTCGTTCCTTGCTGGTCGGGACGCGCTGCTTCAGCGGGCTTGCCTGAGCGGTCACGCGCCCGGTGGGGACGGCCGGCACCGGCGGGTCGGTCCGTCCACCCCACGCCCTCGGGGAGCCCGCCCCGGGTCGCGGGGCGGTGGACGGCGACCACCGGGATCCACGCCTCTACGCGCGTTGAGCGAGCAGGGGCCCGGCCAGAGGTCATTCCTTGTCGAGACCGGCGGGGACGTGTCCCGCACCGGCCCGCACGCAAAAGAGACCTTCGGCGTCAAGTGCGCCAAAGGTCCCCGCGGTGCTACAGGCGTTGTTTCACCATACGTCAGGAGAGTGTCGGAAATGAATAGGTTTGAGATACGAATCACAGGTGATCAAGGAGCCGCGACGGGCTTTCGAAGGTCTGTACTATCCTGCCACTCGTCGACCATAGGTACGTACCAAGATCGTCACCGATGCGACGGGCCGATTGTCCGGCATGTCCCTGGGTAAGAAACAGCAGCGCCGATCACACTTCGGGCCGTGCCCGCCGCGGACTACCATCAGCTCATGACCCGTGTACTGCTCGCCGAGGACGACGCGTCCATCTCGGAGCCGCTGGCCCGCGCACTGCGCCGGGAAGGGTACGAGGTCGAGGTGCGTGAGGACGGACCGACCGCGCTCGACGCCGGGATGCAGGGCGGCGTCGACCTGGTCGTGCTCGACCTCGGCCTGCCCGGCATGGACGGCCTCGAGGTCGCCCGCCGGCTGCGCTCCGAGGGCCACGCCGTGCCGATCCTCATCCTGACCGCGCGCGCCGACGAGGTGGACACCGTCGTCGGTCTCGACGCGGGCGCGGACGACTACGTCACCAAGCCCTTCCGTCTCGCCGAACTCCTCGCCCGCGTACGGGCCCTGCTGCGGCGCGGCGCCGCGGAGCCCGCGCAGCCGCCCGCCACCCACGGGGTGCGCATCGACGTCGAGTCGCACCGCGCCTGGATGGGCGACGAGGAACTCCAGCTGACGGCCAAGGAGTTCGACCTGCTGCGGGTCCTCGTACGGGACGCGGGCCGGGTCGTCACCCGCGACCAGCTGATGCGCGAGGTCTGGGACACCACCTGGTGGTCCTCCACCAAGACGCTCGACATGCACATCTCCTGGCTGCGCAAGAAGCTCGGCGACGACGCGGCGAACCCCCGCTACATCGCCACCGTGCGCGGAGTGGGTTTCCGCTTCGAGAAGAGCTGAAGGCTGCCGCCGGGGCTTGACCGACCAGGCGCATCCGGCCGGCGTGGCCTGTGCCGGGTGCGCGGCCGCGGGCCGTCGGGGACCGGTCGCGCAGTACCCCGCGCCCCTTCGGGGTGCGTGCACACTGGTCGTTGAAAAGCCGCTGTCCGGAGGGCTCCCTTGCGTCGCCGTCTCATCCAGTCCACCCTCGCCGTCGTGCTCGTCGTGATCGCCGTCTTCGGGGTCTCCCTCGTCATCGTCGAGAGCCGCACGATCAGCAACAGCGCCCAGGAGCGGGTGGACTCCGAGGCGGTGCGGCTGGTCGGCATCGTGGACACCCGGCTGCTCGGCCGCGAGGACGTCACCGCGGAGATCCTGCGCGACCAGGTCACCCAGGACCGTTACGCCGTGATCCGCATCCCGGGACAGAAGCCGATCGCGGTCGGCGAGAAGCCCAGCGGTGACGTCATCCACGCCGAGGAGCGCGGCGAGGGCGGCGAGACCGTCCGGGTCGAGGAGCCCCGCTCCACGATCACCCGCGAGGTCGGCCGCACCCTGCTGATCATCGGCCTGGTCGCACTGCTCGCGGTCGTCGCGGCGGTCCTGCTGGCCATCCGCCAGGCGAACAAACTGGCCTCCCCCCTCACCGACCTCGCGGAGACCGCCGAACGCCTCGGCTCGGGCGACCCCCGCCCCCGCCACAAGCGCTACGGCGTCCCGGAACTCGACCGGGTGGCGGACGTCCTGGACTCCTCCGCGGAACGCATCGCCCGGATGCTCACCGCCGAGCGCCGCCTCGCCGCCGACGCCTCCCACCAGCTGCGCACCCCCCTCACGGCGCTGTCGATGCGCCTGGAGGAGATCACCCTCACCGACGACCCCGACACGGTGAAGGAGGAGGCGACGATCGCCCTGACCCAGGTCGAACGCCTCACGGACGTCGTCCAGCGCCTCCTGACCAACGCCCGCGACCCCCGCACCGGCTCCGCCGTCTCCTTCGACCTGGACGAGGTCATCCAGCAGCAGCTCGCCGAGTGGCGCCCCGCCTACCGCAGCGCGGGCCGCGCCATCGTCAGCTCCGGCAAGCGCCACCTGCGGGCGGTGGGCACCCCGGGCGCGGTCGCCCAGGTCCTCGCCGCCCTGATCGAGAACTCCCTCATGCACGGCGGCGGCACGGTCGCCCTGCGCACCCGCGTCACCGGCAACCAGGCCGTCATCGAGGTGACCGACGAGGGCCCCGGCGTCCCCGCCGACCTCGGCGCCCGCATCTTCGAACGCACGATCAGCGGCCGCAACTCCACCGGCATCGGCCTCGCGGTGGCCCGGGACCTCGCCGAGGCCGACGGCGGCCGTCTGGAGATGCTCCAGGCCCAGCCTGCGGTCTTCGGGCTCTTCCTCTCCCGTACGGCGCCCCGGAAGAGGACGTCGCACGACGAGGAACCGATGGTCAGGTAGATCCGGTAGTACCCGGTACGACCCCCTGGGATCCGGTACGCCCCGGAACGGCCGGCTGCCTCAGCCGACCCGCTGCCGGGCCTTCGCCTTGCGTGGCCGGGGCTGCTCCCCGATCAGCGACTCCTCCGCGAGGAAGGCCTCGGCGCTGGCCACGGCCTCCTTCGCCGGCAGTGCGCGGAACACCCAGGTGCGGTACGACCAGAACCGGAACAGCGTCGCGACCCCGATGCCGAGGAACTTGAACACGTTGCTCTGCAGCGGGCTGTCCCAGCCGAACCCGTACGTCGCCGCGAACAGCAGGCCGTTCTCGATCACCAGCCCGACCGCGCTGAACAGCAGGAACAGCGTCAGTTCCTTCGTACGCCCGCTCTTGTCGCGGTCACGGTAGGTGAAGTACCGGAACCCGATGTAGTTGAAGACGATCGACACGACCGTCGCGATGACACTCGCGCGCACCACCTGCAGGTCCGTGAGATGCCGCACGAGGTTGAACACACCGAGGTTGACCAGCACCCCGGCACCGCCCACAGCCCCGAATTTGACCAGCTCACGGGCTACCGCCCGCAGCCGTCCTTGCCCCGAGGAACCATGCGCCATGGTCGTACAGGCCCCCGTCCGGGTCTCGGTTGCGTCAACCCAGCCATGCTAACCACCACTCTTGTCGGTTTCCTGTGCTCCGCCTCACGGGTCGGAAACGGGTCGGGAAGAACGCGGCAAACAGCCGGTATGAGCCGGGGAAAAGACCGGTGAGAACTCCGGAGGCCCGCCCCGGCGGGCGCGGGCTCCGCCCCAGGTGGCGCGGCCGATACCCTGGGGGCGTGACGTTCCCGGTAGTCGGCATGGTCGGCGGAGGCCAGCTCGCTCGTATGACACACGAGGCGGGCATTCCGTTGGGCATCAGGTTCAAGCTCCTCAGTGACACCCCCCAGGATTCCGCGGCGCAGGTCGTGAGCGATGTCGTCATCGGCGACTACCGCGATCTCGACACGCTGCGTGACTTCGCGCGCGGGTGCGATGTGATCACCTTCGATCACGAACACGTCCCCACCGAGCACCTCAGGGCGCTGGAGGCGGACGGCATCCCCGTCCGCCCCGGCCCGGACGCGCTGGTGCACGCCCAGGACAAGGGCGTGATGCGCGCGAAGCTCGACGCGATCGGCGTGCCCTGCCCGCGGCACCGCATCGTGACCGACCCGCAGGACGTGGTCCGGTTCGCGGCCGAGGGCGACGGCTTCCCCGTCGTCCTGAAGACGGTCCGCGGCGGCTACGACGGCAAGGGCGTGTGGGTGGTGGAGACCGCCGAGGAGGCGGCCGACCCGTTCCGCGCCGGCGTCCCCGTCCTCGCCGAGGAGAAGGTCGACTACGTCCGCGAGCTCGCCGCCAACGTCGTGCGCTCCCCGCACGGCCAGGCCGTCGCGTACCCGGTCGTGGAGTCCCGGCAGGTGGGCGGCGTCTGCGACACGGTCATCGCGCCCGCCCCCGGCCTCGACCACGCCCTCGCCCTGCGGGCGGAGGAGATGGCCCTGCGCATCGCCAAGGAACTCGGCGTCGTCGGCCACCTCGCCGTCGAGCTGTTCCAGACCCGCGACGGCCGCATCCTCGTCAACGAACTCGCGATGCGCCCGCACAACTCCGGCCACTGGACCCAGGACGGCGCGATCACCTCGCAGTTCGCCAACCACGTCCGCGCCGTCCTCGACCTCCCCCTCGGCGACCCGCGCCCGCGCGCGCCCTGGACGGTCATGGTCAACGTCCTCGGCGGCGACTTCCCCGACATGTACTCCGCGTACCTGCACTGCATGGCCCGCGACCCCCAGCTCAAGATCCACATGTACGGCAAGGACGTGAAGCCGGGCCGCAAGGTCGGCCACGTCAACACCTACGGCGACGACCTCGACGACGTGCTCGAGCGCGCCCGTCACGCAGCCGGCTACCTGAGAGGCACGATCACCGAATGAGCCCCGTTGTTGGCATCGTGATGGGTTCGGACAGCGACTGGCCCGTCATGGAGGCCGCCGCCCAGGCACTGGACGAGTTCGAGATCGACTACGAGGTCGACGTCGTCTCCGCGCACCGCATGCCCCGCGAGATGATCGCGTACGGCGAGCAGGCCGCCGACCGCGGCCTGAAGGTGATCATCGCCGGCGCCGGCGGCGCCGCCCATCTGCCCGGCATGCTCGCCTCCGTGACCCCGCTCCCGGTGATCGGCGTGCCCGTCCCGCTGAAGTACCTGGACGGCATGGACAGCCTGATGTCGATCGTGCAGATGCCGGCCGGCGTGCCCGTCGCCACCGTCTCCGTGGCCGGCGCCCGCAATGCCGGACTGCTCGCCGCCCGGATCCTCGCCACCCACGACGAGGACCTCCTCGCCCGGATGCGCGACTTCCAGCAGGAGCTGAACGACCAGGCCAGCGAGAAGGGCAAGCGGCTGCGCACCAAGGTCGAGGGCGCGGGCAACGGATTCGGCTTCGGGAAGTGACGGCCTTGACCTCACTCGAGGCAGCCCGGGAACTCCTCGCCGCCTTCCCCGTCGTCGACGGCCACAACGACCTGCCGTGGGCCCTGCGCGAGCAGGTCCGCTACGACCTCGCCGCCCGCGACCTCGCCGTCTCCCAGGCCGCCCATCTGCACACCGACCTTCCGCGGCTGCGCGAGGGCGGGGTCGGCGCGCAGTTCTGGTCGGTGTACGTCCGCGCGGACCTGCCCGACCCGGTCCCGGCGACCCTGGAGCAGATCGACTGCGTACGCCGGCTGATCGACCGGCACCCGGCCGACCTGCGCGCCGCGCTCACCGCCGCCGACATGGAGGCCGCGCGCGGGGAGGGCCGTATCGCCTCGCTGATGGGCGCCGAGGGCGGCCACTCCATCGCCAACTCGCTGGGCACCCTGCGCGGCCTGTACGCGCTCGGCGTGCGCTATCTGACCCTCACCCACAACGACAACGTGGACTGGGCGGACTCGGCGACCGACGAGCCGAGGGCGGGCGGTCTCACGGCGTTCGGCCGCGAGGTGGTGCGCGAGATGAACCGGCTCGGCATGCTCGTCGACCTCTCGCACGTCGCCGCCACCACCATGCGCGACGCGCTCGACGCGAGCGCCGCGCCGGTGATCTTCTCGCACTCCTCGGCGCGCGCGGTCTGCGACCACCCCCGCAACATCCCCGACGACGTCCTTGAACGCCTCCCCGCCAACGGCGGCGTCGCCATGGTGACGTTCGTGCCGAAGTTCGTGCTCCAGGCCGCCGTCGAATGGACCGCGGCGGCGAGCGAGAACCTGCGCGCCCACGGCTTCCACGACCTGGCCACCACCCCCGAGGCGATGAAGGTCCACGAGGCCTTCCAGGAGACGCACCCCCGCCCGGTCCCCACGGCCGCGACCGTGGCCGACCACCTCGACCACATGCGCGCGGTGGCCGGCATCGACCATCTGGGCATCGGCGGCGACTACGACGGCACGGCCTTCACCCCCGACGGGCTGAACGACGTCTCCGGCTACCCCAACCTCATCGCGGAACTCCTCGACCGGGGCTGGTCGAACGCCGACCTCGCCAAGCTGACCTGGAAGAACGCCGTGCGGGTGCTGGGCGCGGCGGAGGACGTCTCCCGCGGGCTGCGCGCCACGCGGGCCCCGTCCCACGCGACGATCGAGTCCCTCGACGGCTGAGCCGTACCCCGGTGGGCGGGCCGTACCCCCGAACGCCCCGCCCACCAGGAAGCCTCCCCGCCCCCGTGCGACGGTGGCCGTACCGCCGAGCGACGTACGGAGACCGTCATGGCCGACCTCCAGGACGAACTGCACGACCCGCCCGAGGTCCACGAGCCATCCACTCCCCACACCGACCCGCACGCCCCCGGCACCGACCCCGACCCGCGACCGAAGCCGCCCCACGATCCACACCCGCGCCGAGAACCGCTGCCGTCGTCCCGCCCGCAGCCCTCCGCCGCGGCCCTGGAGCCGGACCTGTCACGCCCGCAGCCCTCCGCGCACACGGCCCCGCACCCGGACTCATCGCGCCCGCAGCCGTCCGCCGCGGCCCTGGACCCGGACCCGCCGCGCCCGCAGCCTTCCGCGCACGCGGCCCTGGACCTGGACCCGCCGCGCCCGCAGCCCTCCGCGCACGCGGCCCCGCACGCGGCCCCGCACACGGCCCCGCACCCGGACCCGCCGCGCCCCACGCCGTCCCCGCGAGGGGCCACCGCCCCGGACCCCGATCGCACCGACCCCCTCGAGCGGGCGTATGTCCTGCTTGCCCGGTACCCCGTCGCCGACGGCTGCAGTGGGCTGCCCCGGGTGCTGCGGGAGTTGCCCTGGTACGACCTCCAGCTCGGTGAGAGCGCCGTCGCCACCGATGTGCCCCGGCTGCGGCGCGGCCGGGTCGGCGCGCTGTTCTGCGCCCTGCAGCCGCCCGACGGTCTCGCCCCCGACCGGGCTCTCGCCGCCACCCTGGAGCAGCTCGACCTCGCCCGCGCGGTGGTCGCCGCCCACCCGGAGGGGCTGCGGCTCGCCCGGACCGCGGGGGAGGTCCTCGACGCCCGCAACTGCGGCCGGGTCGCCGTCGTCCTCGGGTCGGCGACCGCGGCGGCCCTCGACGGCTCCCTCGCCGTCCTGCGCGTCCTGCGCTCCCTCGGGCTGCGCGTCCTCACCCTCGCCGGCACCCCCTGGGCGAGCGAGGCGGGGCTGACCCGGTTCGGCGAGGAGACCGTACGGGAGATGAACCGGCTCGGCGTCCTCGTCGACCTCTCCGGCGCCTCCGACGCCACCATCGGCCGTGCGCTGGCACTCTCCCGCACCCCGGTGCTGGCCACCCGCTCCGCCGCCCGCGCCCTGCGCCCGCACCCCGACAACCTCCCCGACGACCTACTCGCCGAGCTGGGCGCGGCCGGGGGCGTGTGCATGGTGCCGCTGGCCGCCGAGCAGACCGGACCGACCCTGTCGGACGTCGCCGACCACCTCGACCATGTGCGGGCCGTCGCGGGCCCCGCGAGTGTGGGCCTGTCGGGCACGTACGACACCGGCGCCGCGCACCCGCAGGGCCTCGCCGACGCCTCCGGCTACCCCCACCTCGTCGCGGAACTCCTCGACCGCGGCTGGCCGGAGCCCGATGTGGCCCTGCTGACCTGGGGAAACGTCCAGCGCGCCCTGCGCACCGCCGACTTCGCCGCCCGCGCCGCCCAGGACCGCAGGGGCCCCTAAAAATGCTAGGGATGCTCGATCCGGCACAGGCAGAACGGATGGCCCGCCGGATCGGCGTACACCTGGAAGTCCTTCTTCTCCCGGTCCTCCAGGTCCAGCGGCCGCGCCCCCAGCGCCAGGACCCGTTCGTGCGCCGCGTCGACCTCCGCCCAGGTGGCGCCGGCGTCCAGGTCGAGATGGAACTGCTGGGGGTTGCGGTCGGGGCGCGGCCACTCGGGCGGGGTGTACCCCTCGACCTCCTGGAACGCGAGCCGGGGACCGCCGGGCACCTGGAGGACGTACCAGTCCTCCTCGCCCTCCTCGGCCCAGGGCGTGCCGCCCAGGAGCCCCGCGTAGAACGCGGCGAGGGCGCGCGGGTCGGGACAGTCCAGCACGACGGAACGGAAACGCACGACGGATGCCATGGGGGACAGGTGCCCGCACGACCGCCCCGCTTAACTCACAGGAGATCGACAGGCAGACGTACGGGGAGTTCGCGCCGCACACGGCCCCCGGGTACGGCAGAATGCACGCAGACGCCGGTTCGGCCGACTGAGCCTCGGCCGAACCGGCGTCACCCTGCGCCCGGGCCCCGCCCGCTCACGCGGGTCCGCTCACGCCGTGGGACGGCCCATCGCCCGGTACGTCCAGCCCGCCGCCCGCCACACCGCCGGGTCGAGCGCGTTGCGTCCGTCCAGCACCAGCCGGGCCGCCGCGGCCTCCCCGAGCGCCACCGGGTCCAGCTCCCGGAACTCCCGCCATTCCGTCAGATGCAGGACGACGTCGGCGCCCCGTACGGCCTCCAGGGCCGAGTCGGCGTATCCGAGCGTCGGGAAGACCCTGCGGGCGTTCTCCATGCCCTTGGGGTCGTAGACGGTCACCTGGGCGCCCTGGAGGTGGATCTGTCCGGCCACGTTGAGCGCGGGGGAGTCCCGGACGTCGTCCGAGTCGGGCTTGAAGGTGGCGCCGAGCACGGCCACCCGCCGGCCCAGGAAGGGGCCGCCGCCGAGGGCCTCCCGGGTCAGCTCCACCATCTGGCCGCGCTGGCGCATGTTGATGGAGTCGATCTCCCGCAGGAAGGTCAGCGCCTGGTCGGCGCCGAGCTCACCGGCGCGCGCCATGAAGGCACGGATGTCCTTGGGCAGACAGCCGCCGCCGAAGCCGATCCCGGCCCGCAGGAACTTCTTGCCGATGCGGTCGTCGTACCCGATGGCCTCGGCCAGCTTGGCGACATCGCCGTCGGCGGCCTCGCAGACCTCCGCCATCGCGTTGATGAAGGAGATCTTCGTCGCGAGGAAGGAGTTCGCCGCGGTCTTCACCAGCTCGGCCGTCGGGAAGTCGGTGACGACGAAGGGCGAGCCGTCCTTGACCGGCGTGGCGTACACCTTCCGCAGCAGCTTCTCCGCCCGCTCGCTGCGCACCCCGACCACGATCCGGTCGGGGTGCAGGGTGTCGTCCACGGCGAAGCCCTCCCGCAGGAACTCCGGGTTCCAGGCCAGCTCGGCGTCCGCGCCGACGGGCGCCAGCTCGGCGATGGTGCGGGCGAGCCGCTCGGCGGAGCCGACGGGCACCGTCGACTTGCCGACGACGAGGGCGGGCCGGGCCAGATGCGGGGCGAGCGAGCCGATCGCGGACTCGACGTAGGACATGTCGCAGGCGTACTCGCCGTGCTTCTGCGGAGTGTTCACGCACACGAAGTGCACATCGCCGAAGGCGCCCACCTCGGCCCAGTCCATGGTGAAGCGCAGCCGCCCGGTGGAACCCTCGATACCGGCGACGTGCCGGCGCAGCAGCTCCTCGAGCCCCGGCTCGTACATGGGGGTCTCGCCGCGCTCCAGCTTCTCGATCTTCTCCTTGACCACGTCCAGGGCGAGCACCTCGAAGCCCAGCTCGGCCATGGCCGCGGCATGGGTGGCCCCGAGATAGCCGGTGCCGATCACGGTGATCTTGAGGCTCATGGATGCTCCAGGAAAGTAAGCCGGGGGTGCGCGCGCCCGAGCATATCCGGGCGGGTCGGAGCCCCTCACCGGGCGCTTTCCCTCCCAGGCTTCCCTCTGTTGTCCAGCTCACGTGTCAGACGCGCGGTGGGGCCTCTAAAATTTGAGTTACTTAACGGTAATTAGCGTCGGTAACGCTAGCGTCTTTGGAGCGTGAGCAACCTTGGCCGGATCGGCTGACTTCGACCTGTACCGCCTGTCCGAGGAGCACGACATGCTCCGGGACGCCATCCGCGCGCTGGCCGAGGCGAAGATCGCGCCGTACGCCGCGGCGGTGGACGAGGAGGCCCGGTTCCCGCAGGAGGCGCTGGACGCGCTGGTGGCGAGCGATCTGCACGCCGTGCACGTACCCGAGTCGTACGGCGGCGCGGGCGCCGACGCCCTGGCGACCGTGATCGTCATCGAGGAGGTGGCCCGCGCCTGCGTGTCCTCCTCCCTCATCCCGGCCGTCAACAAGCTGGGCTCGCTGCCGGTGATCCTGTCCGGCTCCGAGGACCTGAAGAAGAAGTACCTGACGCCGCTCGCCAAGGGCGACGCGATGTTCTCGTACTGCCTCTCCGAGCCGGACGCGGGCTCGGACGCGGCCGGCATGAAGACCAAGGCGGTCCGTGACGGCGACCACTGGATCCTCAACGGTGTGAAGCGCTGGATCACCAACGCGGGCGTCAGCGAGTACTACACCGTGATGGCGGTCACCGACCCCACCAAGCGCTCCAAGGGCATCTCGGCCTTCGTCGTCGAGAAGTCCGACCAGGGCGTCTCCTTCGGCGCCCCCGAGAAGAAGCTCGGCATCAAGGGCTCCCCGACCCGCGAGGTCTACTTCGACAACGTCCGCATCCCGGCGGACCGCATGATCGGCGAGGAGGGCACCGGCTTCGCGACGGCGATGGCGACCCTCGACCACACCCGCATCACCATCGCCGCCCAGGCCCTCGGCGTCGCCCAGGGCGCCTTCGACTACGCCAAGGGCTATGTCCAGGAGCGCAAGCAGTTCGGCAAGCCAATCGCCGACTTCCAGGGCATCCAGTTCATGCTCGCCGACATGGCCATGAAGATCGAGGCCGCCCGCCAGCTGACCTATGCGGCGGCGGCCAAGTCCGAGCGCGGCGACAGCGACCTCACCTTCCAGGGCGCCGCCGCCAAGTGCTTCGCCTCGGACGTGGCGATGGAGGTCACCACGGACGCCGTCCAGCTCCTCGGCGGCTACGGCTACACGCGGGACTACCCGGTCGAGCGCATGATGCGCGACGCCAAGATCACCCAGATCTACGAGGGCACGAACCAGGTCCAGCGCATCGTCATGGCCCGCAACCTGCCGTAGGACCCGCCCGGCACATCGTCCCCCCGCTCCGCCCGCCTGCCCGCCCGCTCTCCGTCCGCCTCCCGGCCGGAGGGCGGGCGCGTGTGGTGGCCGGCGGGAGCCCGGTCCACGATGGAGGGGTGAGGACATCCGGCGAGGGGCTGGTGCTGCGGCTGCGGTGCGTCCTGGGCGCACCGCCCCGGGCCGTGTTCCGGGCCCTGACGGAACCGGAGGAGCTCGCCCGGTGGTGGGGCCCCGACGGGTTCGGCATCCCGAGCGTGGAGAGCGACCCGAGTCCCGGAGGGGCGTACCGCATCGCGATGCGGCCCCCCGAAGGCGCCGTGTTCCACCTGGCGGGGGAGTTCCTCGAAGTCGACCCTCCGCGGCTCCTGCGCTGCACCTTCCGCTGGGAGGAGCCCGACCCGGAGGACCGGGAGACGGTCGTGACGCTGTCGCTCCGCGAACTGGCCGACACCTCGACCGAACTGACCCTCACCCAGGGTGACTTCGCCACCGAGCAGCGCCGCGCCCTGCACGAGGAGGGCTGGACCCAGTCCTTCGGCAAGCTGGCCGGGCTGCTCTAGAACCTGTCCGGGGGCGGGCCGGGCACCTCAGTCCTCGTACCCCTCCGCGATCCGACGCTCCCGCAGTTCCCGGATGGCCCGGCGGCGGGCCAGCCGGTGGGTGCGGCGGATCTGGGCCTCCTGGTGGCGCCGGCGGTCGCGGTCGGTCTCCGGGAGCACCGGGGGGACCACCCGCGGCTTGCCGTCGGCGTCCACCGCGGCGAACACCAGATAGGCCGAGCCGACCTGGGTGGGCGGCGCCGACTCGTTCCAGCGCTCGGCCAGGACCCGCACACCGACCTCCATCGAGGTCCGGCCGGTCCAGTTCACCTGCGCCTTGGCATGGACGAGGTCGCCCACGCGGACCGGCTCCAGGAACGCCATCTCGTCCATGGACGCGGTCACGGCGGGCCCGCCGGAGTGCCGGCCGGCCACGGCGCCCGCCGCGTCGTCGACGAGCTTCATGATCACACCGCCGTGCACCGTCCCCAGGAGGTTGGTGTCGTTGTGGGTCATGATGTGGCTGAGGGTGGTGCGGGACGCGGAGGTGGGCTTGCCCGGGATGTCCGGGAGGTCCGAGTCCACTGCGGTGACCTGGTCTGTCATGGCCTCCACCTTATGCCGCAGGGGACAAGCCGGGACTTTGTGTCAGCTTGGCAACAGCGGAGCGCTGATTTTCCGACACCCCTTGTAAGGGACACAGCCGCGGCCTGCACACTGTTCGGCATGAACGATTGGCCCGAGGGATGGTCCGGCGACGACCGAGGCTCCCGGTACGGAAACGGCAGCGCGGGCGCCCAGCCCGAGAGCGCGCGTGTCATGCGGCAGGTCCGGCGCGGCCCCGCGTCCCCGCCGCAGGGCGCCGGTGTCCCCCAGCAGCCGTCGTACGTCAGCGGACAGGGACACGGCGACTACACCAACGCCCAGCAGTCCGGGTACGACAGCGGCTTCAGCTCGGGCCAGGTCTACGGTTCACCGGGCGGCCCCGGGCAGCCCGGCGGGCCGGCAGGCGCGTACCCGCAGGGCGCCCGCCCCGCGCCGGACTGGCGCCGCCGGATCAAGTGGACCGCGATCACCCTCGCGGTCGTCCTGGTGGTGACCTCGGTCTCCACCTACTTCTGGGCCGACTCCAAGCTGCGCCGCGAGGTCGACCTCTCCAAGGTCGTCGACCGCCCCGAGCAGGGCGACGGCACCAACTACCTCATCGTCGGCTCCGACAGCCGTGAAGGCCTGTCCGCCGCCGACAAGAAGGAGCTGCACACCGGCTCCGCCGAGGGCAAGCGCACCGACTCGATGATGATCCTGCACGTCGGGTCCAGCGGCGACACGCTCATCTCGCTGCCGCGCGACTCGGACGTGGAGATCCCGACGTACGTGGGCTCCGAGTCCGGCAAGACGTTCAAGGGCACCGGCCGGCACACCAAGCTGAACGCCGCCTACGCCGAGGACGGCCCGACGCTGCTCGTGCGCACCGTCGAGTACAACACCGGCCTGCACATCGACCACTACGTCGAGATCGGCTTCGCGGGCTTCGCGAACATCGTGGACGCGGTCGGCGGGGTCGACATCACCATCGACAAGGCGTTCAAGGACAAGTACTCGGGCGCCGACTTCAAGGCGGGCAAGCAGACGCTGAACGGCGAGGAGGCGCTCGCGTTCGTCCGCACCCGGCACGCCTTCGCCGCCTCCGACCTCCAGCGCACCAAGAACCAGCAGAAGTTCCTCGCCGCCCTGGCCCACCAGGTGGCCACCCCGTCGACGATCCTCAACCCCTTCAAGTTCTACCCGGTGATGGGCGCGGGCCTGGACTCCCTGATCGTCGACAAGGACATGGGGCTGTACGACCTCGGGTCCATGTTCTTCGCCATGAAGGGCGTCAACGGCGGCGACGGCGTGTCCATGAACATGCCGATCTCCGGCTCCTCCGGCGGCAACCTCGTCTGGGACAAGACCAAGGTCAAGCAGCTGGTGAACGAACTGAACAACGACGAGAAGGTCACGGTGACCAGTGACTGACCAGGGTGGGGACAGACCGGCCTCGGGCCGCCCTTACGACGCCGTCCTGTGCGACGTCGACAACGTGATACGCCACTTCGACTCCGCCCACCTGGAGGCGCTGGAACGCGCCGCCGGACTGGCGGAGGGCACCACCAAGAAGGTGGCGTTCTCCCCGGAGGTCGACGGGCCGCTGCTGCTCGGGCAGATCACCGAGCAGGAGTGGGTCGCCGCCATCGCCCAGGGCCTCGCCCCGCTGGTGGAGGACGAGGAGACCGCCTGGTCGCTCGGCACCGCGCTGCTGGAGTCGCCCTTCCACGCCGACGACCAGGTGGTCGCCCTGCTGCGCCGGGCCCGCACCCGGGTGCCGCTGGTCCTGGTCACCAACGCCACGACCGGCCTGGAGGCCGACCTCGCCGCGATGGGCCTGACCGACCTCGCCGACGACGTCGTCAGCAGCGCCCGCGTGGGTCTCGCCAAGCCCGATCCGCGGATCCTGGAACTCGGGGCGGCGCGGGCCGGCGTACGGCCCGAGCGGTGTCTGTTCGTGGACGACACCCCGGAGAACGTGGACGCCGCCGCCGCGCTCGGCATGCGGGCCGTCCGCTACCGCGAACCGGCCGACCTGGAGCGGGAGCTGGCACCGCTGTTCGGCTGAGCGCCCGTCATGACCAGGGGCACCCCGAGGGGTGCCCCTGACCGCGTTCGGGCGGGGATCACATCCGGGCGCCCGCCATCGTCCGGCAGGACTCGGCGCAGCGGCGACACGCCTGTGCGCACCGCATCATCTGCGGATCGTCCGGCATGGACATACACGCCTCGGCGCACATGTCGCACGCCTTGGCGCACATCGCGCACATCTCGGCCGACATGGGCGAGCGCCGCATCATCATGTCGGCGCACATCCGGGTCATCTCGGAGCAGTCCATCAGCGCGCGCATGATCTGCATCTGGGCCTGGCCGCCCATCTGCATGCAGGAGCTCATCGTCTCCTCGCAGACGGTGTGGCAGGCCATGCACGCCTGGACGCAGTCCTGCATCTCCTTGCTCATGGCCGTCATGGACGACTGCTGCTGGGTCATGGCTCCTCCTGGAGGGCTTCAGGGGCCCGGGGCGGACCCCGTGCACTACCGTCCTACGCCCCCACGGCCCCACCCGCCATCCGGGCTACGCCCCCGGGTGCACTTTCGCCTTCAGGTGCACCGCACCTCGTTCCCCCGCACGACCTCCGGCTCCGGGGCCACCGGCTGCGGACCCCGGACCCGGCGGACCTCCCGGAAGTCCGTGCCCGCCACGACCTTCAGGGTCGGGCCGAGGCCGGGGGCGGCGCGCAGTTCGCTGCCGGGGAGGGCGGCGGCCAGGGAGCGGGCCGAGCGGTCCCAGCGGGGGTCGTGGACGACGAGCGTGCGCGTGACGTCCCGGGTGGGGGAGTCGACCGGGCGGTGGGTGGTGCGGAAGCCGGCCGCCGCCAGGGCCTCGTCCACGCGCCGGCCCAGCCCCTTGGTCGCCGTGCCGTTCTCCACCTGGACGAGGATCCGCTGCGGAGCCACCTCCACCCGCGGGGCCGGCCCGTCCGGGCTCGCGCTCGGCTTCGGCCCCGGCCGGGCGGAGGCCAGGGGCTTGTCCTCGCGCAGCGCCCGGAAGACCTGCTCGGACTTCACCGGGTCCCACTTCAGGGTCGAGCCGATGCCCGGCACCACGTATCCCAGCCGGCCGATCGGCACCGTCGTGAACTCGGAGGAGGCGGGGGAGAAGGTGCGCATCGCCCGGCCGAGGTCGAGGAGTTCGTCCGTGCCGAAGCCGCGGTCCGCCCGGACCGACCCCAGCACCGCCCGGGTCACGTCCCGGAACCTCAGCGGGTTCAGCAGGATCCCCGAGGACGTCGCCCGGTCCACCAGCGAGGCCAGGAACCGCTGCTGACGCTTCATCCGCCCGAGGTCCGAGGAGGCGTCCGCGTGCCGGGCACGGACGTACTGCAGCGCCGCCCCGCCCCGCAGCGTGTGCTCGCCCGCGGCGAGGTCGAGACCCGTGTACGTGTCCCGCAGCGGCCGCGTGGTGCAGATCTTCACCCCGCCCAGCACGTCCACGGTCTTCATGAAGCTGGTGAAGTCGACCTCCAGATAGTGGTCGATCTTCACATGGGTCATGTTCTCCACCGTGCGCACGGTCAGCTGCGGGCCGCCCTCCGCGTACGCCGCGTTCAGCTTGATCGGGTGCCCCCGGTGCTCCCGCCCGCCGACCTGGTCGGTGTGCGGGGGCGTCTCGGCGTACGAGTCACGCGGCAGGCTCACCACGCTCGCCCGCTCCCGGTCCTCCGAGATGTGCACGATCATGATCGTGTCGGTGCAGTGGCAGGGCGCCCCGCCGAGCCGGAACCGCCGCCGCTCGGTCTCCGTGACCCTGTCCCGGCCGTCGGTGCCGACCAGCAGCACGTTCATCCCGTGCCCGGCCCGCGGCCGGTTCTTCATGTCCTTGAAGGGATCGACCCGGACGATGTCCGCGTCGAGGCCGGCGACCAGCGAGTGCCCGATCCCGGCCGAGGCCAGCACGACGACCGAGAGCGTGGTCGCCGCCCGCATGGCCCAGCGCGGACGCCTGCGCCGCACCGGGCGGATCGGGCGGCGCGGCGGTCGGCGCCGGGTCCGGGACGGTGTGGTGGGCATACGGGACACCTCCGGGCGACGGCCGAGCGGCGGGGGGAGAGGGGCGGGGGAAGCCGTGAGTACCGTAGGCCCGTACGATCTGTCGCCCGGCGCAGCGCACCCGGCGGCGCGCACCGGTGTCCCCCGTTCGCGGTAACGTGAGCGTCCTATGAACGCCAAGCCCGACGTGCAGCTCCCCGCCGTGTCCGTCATCATGCCCGTCCTCGACGAGGAGCGGCATCTGCGCGGAGCCGTCCAAGCGATCCTCGCGCAGGAGTACGCCGGCGAGATGGAGGTCGTGATCGCCCTCGGTCCGTCCACGGACCGTACGGACGAGATCGCCGCCGAGCTCGTGGCGGAGGACCCGCGCGTGCACACCGTCCCGAACCCCACCGGCCGCACCCCCGCCGCCCTCAACGCCGCGATCAAGGCCTCCCGCCATCCGATCGTGGTCCGCGTCGACGGGCACGGCATCCTCTCCCCGAACTACATCGCCACCGCCGTACGGCTCCTGGAGGAGACCGGCGCGCAGAACGTCGGCGGCATCATGCACGCCGAGGGCGAGAACGACTGGGAGCACGCCGTCGCCGCCGCGATGACCTCGAAGATCGGCGTCGGCAACGCCGCCTTCCACACCGGCGGCCAGGCCGGCCCCGCCGAGACCGTGTACCTCGGCGTGTTCCGCCGCGAGGCCCTGGAACAGCAGGGCGGCTACAACGAGGAGTTCATCCGCGCCCAGGACTGGGAGCTGAACTTCCGCATCCGCGAGGCCGGCGGGCTGATCTGGTTCTCGCCGGAGCTGAGGGTGTCGTACCGCCCGCGGCCGTCGGTGAAGGCGCTCGCCAAGCAGTACAAGGACTACGGCCGTTGGCGGCACGTCGTCGCCCGCTACCACGAGGGCTCCATCAACCTGCGCTACCTCGCCCCGCCCACCGCGGTGTGCGCGATAGCCGCCGGCCTGGTCGTGGGCGCCGTGCTCACCCCGCTCGGGTTCGTGATCCCCGGCGGCTATCTCGCCGCGATCGCCGCCGGGTCGCTGCCGGCCGGCAGGGGACTGCCGCTGAAGGCCCGGCTCCAGATCCCCGTCGCCCTCGCCACCATGCACATGTCGTGGGGGTTCGGCTTCCTGACCAGCCCGAAGGCGCTGGCCAGGAGGGTCATCGCCTCGCGCCGCCCGGCGGTCCTCAGCAGCTCGTCGAGCTGAGCACCGCCGGACACCCGTCCCGGACCCGGACTACCAGGTGTAGTTCGGGTCCACGTGCATGCACTGCGAGTCGTCGGCGCCGTTCATCGCCTGGGCCGACTCGGGCGTCTTGTCGTCGTCCTTCTTCTCGGACGCCGCGTACTTGTTCCCCGACCGCCAGTCCCCGCCGACGTAGAGCGTGACCCCGGAGACGTCGGTGGACTTCTTCACCTGGCTCGTCGGGACGCCGAGGACCTTCGCCACCCGCAGGGCGTCGGCCTGGAGGTCGGCGCTCGGGTAGCGGATCACCGTGACCTCCTCGGAGGTGGCCGCGGAGGCGTCCGCGACGGCCTCGTCGAAGCCCTTGGCCTTCAGCAGGTCCGTCACCGCGCTCGCGCGGCCCACGACCGGGGCGAGCGTGCCCGTACGGGTGCTGTTGTGCACCTGCACCGCGATCTTCCCGTCCGCCGCGGCCGTGTCGGTGACCGTCGGCGAGGGGCTCGCCGTGGCCTTCTTCTCGTCCTTGCCGTCCAGGGCGATGTCCTCGCGCACCAGCCGGAACAGCTTGTCGGCGTCCTCGGTGGGCACCACACGGCCGGTCTGGACCGTGTCGTACGCGTTCGGCATCGTCGTCATCGTGATGCGCTCGGTGGGCACCTTCTGCAGCTCGGTGGCCAGGTCGTACATCTTGGTGATGGTGTCCAGGCCGTCGTCGACGGTGATCGCCTTCGTGGCGGCCTCGGCGAGCTTGCGCAGCTTGTTGGGGTTGGTCAGCTTGGCGTTGGCGCGCAGCTCACGGACCATCGAGTTCATGTACATGTGCTGCGCCTTGGCGCGGGCGAGGTCGGTGTCGTCCTCGAAGCCGTAGCGCGTGCGCAGCCACTGCAGGGCCTGCTTGCCCTTGATGGACGTGGTGCCCTTCTCCAGCTTCAGCCCGGAGCCCTTGCCGCTGCTGGTGTGCGAGTAGACGTTGGCGTCCACGCACACCGGGACGCCGCCGATCGCGTCCGCCATCGACACCACACCCGAGAAGTCGATCATCATGAAGTGGTCGATGTGGATGTCGGTGAGCTTCTCCCAGGTGGCCACGGTGCAGCCCGGGCCGCCGCGGCCCAGGGACTCGTTGGTCATCGACCGGGTGCTCGCCGCGTACGTCTTCTTGGTGTCGGGGTCCGTGCACTTGGGGATGTCGACGAGCGTGTCGCGGGGCATGCTCACCACCGACATGTTGCTGCGGTCCGCCGAGACGTGCAGCAGCATCTGGACGTCCGCGAGCGGGGTGCCCCCGTAGGTGTCCTTCGCGCCGCCCAGCTTCTGGTTCTCCGCGCTGTCGCGCGCGTCGGAGCCGATCAGCAGGATGTTCAGCGCGGTCTGACCGGCCGAGTTCGCCTGCGTCTTGGCCGCCCGGTCCTTGGCGTCGCCCAGGTTGAGGTCGTCGCTCTTGATGTTGGCGTTGAGGTGTTCGTAGTAGAGGTATCCGGCCCCCGCGCCGCCGAGTATGACGAGCGCCAGCACCGTCGCGGACCAGCGCAGCACCCTCCGTCTGCGGCGCCCCCGGCCCGTGCCGTTGCCGCCGTCGCCTCTGGCCCCGCCCTCGTCGTCGGACGTGTCCTTGTCCACCGGGGTCAGGGACATCGTGTCCTCGACCGCGGGAACCTCACCCCGCATCCCGCTTGTCGTCGCCAATTCCCCAGCCCCTCCACGCCGTGCGCCTGACACGGGCCCGTCCCGCGTCAAGTCAGACGCACGACGGGCCCGTAGGGTTACCTACTTCGCGCACTGGACCTTGTCCGCCGTGGACTTCTGGACCGAGTCCGGCACCTTCGTGGTTGCCGTGAGCGAGACGCCCGCGCCCTTGAAGTCCTTGCCCAGCGTCAGCGTCATCGTCGGCAGTCCCTGGGCGTTGGTGACGCTCTTCCCCGGCTTCAGCGCGGTGCCCGGCAGCCCCATGATGTCGGCCAGCCTGCGGGCCTGATCGGCCTGGTCGGGGTCGTACTCGAGCGTCGTGTTGCTCAGTTCCTCCGGCGCGTTGCCCGCGTTCTCGGACTTCGTCACGCCCTCATCATTCTGCAGCCAGTTAAGAGTCTCCTGTGCGCTGCCGGCCGGGGCTCCGCCGTTCATGACCTGCACCCGGACCTCGGAGGCTGCGGACTTGGTGCCCTTGAGCCGGGCGGCGGCCTCGGCGGCGGCCGCGCTCTTGGACTCCTTGGCCTTCTCCTTCACCTCGGTGAAGGAGACGTCGTCCTGGATCATCTGGAAGACGGTGGGGGCCGTCGAGGTGTTGACCACGACCGTCGCCTTGACCTTCTCCGCCGGGTTGTCGAGCACCGGCACGGTGGTGAAGGTCAGGTTCTTCACATTGAGCTTCCCCAGCTCCAGGCCCAGGTCCTTCAGCTTGGTGATGCTGTCGAGCTTGGAGTCGACGGTCAGCGCCTTCGTGCCCGCCTCCGCCAGCTTGATCATCTTGGTGGGGCTGGTGAGGGTGTCGTTCGACTTCAGCTTGCGCATCAGCGAGCCGAGGAACTGCTGCTGGATCTCGATCCGGCTCAGGTCGCCGCCGAAGCCCACCGAGTGCCGGGTCCGCACGAAGGCCAGCGCCTGCTCGCCCTCGATGGTGTGCGTGCCCTTGGACAGCTTCAGATGCGAGTCCGCGTCGTCGATGTCCTTCGCCAGACACACCTCGACCCCGCCGACCGCCGTGGTCAGCGTCTTGACCGCGTTGAAGTCGGCGACCATGAAGTTGTCCGCCTGGATCCCGGTCAGCTCGGTGACCGTGCGCACGGTGCAGCTCGGCGTCCGGTCCTCCTGGCCGAGGCTCGTGTTGAAGCGCACGCCGTCCTCGCCCTTGATGACCTTGGTGGTGCCGTCCTCCATCGTGGTCGGGCAGTCCGGGACGTCCACGATCAGGTCGCGCGGGATGCTGAGCGCGGTCGCGTTCGTCCGGTCCTTGGAGACGTGCAGCAGGATCGTGGTGTCCGCGTGGCCCACGCTGTTGGCGTCGCCGTACTTGGTGTTGCCCGCGCCGGTGCGCTTGTCGGTGCCGATCAGCAGGATGTTGATCGCCTTGTCCTTGCTGAAGCCACCGGTGCTCGCACCGTCGTCGGAGACGGCGGTGATGTTGTCGTTGAGGTGCTCCAGATACAGGTAGGCCGCACCGGCCGTGCCCACCAGCACGAAGGCCATGACGCCGCCGGTCCACAGCAGGACCTTCTTCGCCTTCGACTTCTTCTTCACCGGCCGGCGCCCACGCCGGTTCGGCGGCTCCTCCGGCACCCCACGCCTGCGGCGCGGCCCGGGAACCCGCTCCGGGGCCTCCTCGGGCGACTCCCGCTCCGGCGCCGCCGTACGGCCGCGCGCCCCGCCGGACGCGCCGGCCGGGGCCGCCGCGCGGGAGGCCGCTCTACGGGGTCCGGGGACCGCCGACTGCGGTGCGGAAGGGCTCAGTCGCAGTTCGTATTCGCCGGTATCCGGATTGAGCACCCATTGGTCTGCGGGATCGATGTTGTCCGCCCGCCCACGGCCTTGCGCGTCCACGGTCTGTCAAATCCTCCGTCGGGGCCACGCGGCGCCTTTCCCCCTCAAGGCGCTCGGGTCGTCTCGGTCACTCAGTCTCAACTCGGTCACATCCGTGCACGACCCCAGGACAGACCACGCGGCCGGGTGCACCGGATCGCTCACACTATCCGCCCAGTTCGACGTGGAGCGACGGCCGTGACAAATTCCACGTCCCTACAACCGGGCAATCCGCCCCAATTCCCTGGACTTGAGTGCATCGAGAGACCTCGACTTGGCAAGCGCTTTACCCGCAACCGTCGTCGGCGGCGGTGCTGCCGCGGAACGTAGGGGCCGGTGGAGAGGGGGTGGGACCCGTCAGGGAGTACGGTCCGTGTTCACCCGACTCCACCGTGCCTGATTTCATGGGAAGTTTCTTAGAAACCACGACGGGCCCGTCCGTGCGCAGCTGTTCGAAGAGTTTCTCCGCCTCCGGCTCGACCAGTTGGTCGCGATTGGCGTTGTAGACATACGACTCCCGCGGAACGGTCAGGAATTGCACCCGTTCGGTGGGAATGTCGCCCAAGGCGCGCACGAGTTCATAGAGTCCGCGCAGACTCGCCAGATCCGGATCGGTGGTGAGCGCGGACGTGGCCGCATCCAGCAGCGGATACAGCTTCACGGGATTCAGCAGGACATCGTCGCTCCGCACCTTGTTGACGAGCGCCGCGAGGAACCGCTGCTGCCGGTCCATCCGCTCGGTGTCGCTGCCGTTCCCGAGGGACTTGCGGGCCCGGACGTACCCCAGCGCCCGCTCCCCGTCGAGGGTCACCTCCCCGGCGGGCAGCCGCAGCTTCGCGGCCTTGTCGACGATGGGCTCGGCGACACACACCCGCACCCCGTCCACCGCGTCGACCATGTCCTTGAACCCGCTGAAGTCGACGACGACGTGATGGTCGATCCGCACCCCGGTCAGCTTCTCCACGGTCCGGACGGCGCAGGCCGACCCGCCGGTCTCGAAGGCGTGATTGAACATGGCGAACACCGGCCGGGTCCGCGACCCGTCCGCCCGCCGGCAGGCGGGCACGTCCACCATCAGATCCCGGGGCAGGGACACGGCGGTCGCGCTGTGCCGCCCGCCCGACAGATGCAGCAGGATCGTGGTGTCCGACCGCTCGGTGCCCGAGTCCGTCCCGTACCGCCCGTTGTCGTCCCCGGCCCGCGAGTCCGACCCGATCAGCAGCACGTTCTGCGCGTCCGCGACCAGGGCGGCCGGCCGCTCCTTCGCATACCGGGCAAGCTCGGCCGCGGCGGCCTCGTCGGGCGTGATGTTCCCGTCGAGCTGCGTGTAGAGCACCCACCCGACCCCGCCACTGCCCACCACCAGCACGGCGAGCACCCCGACCCCGTACCCCACCCACCGCCGCCGCCTCATCCGTCTCACCCCCTCCCGCGCCGCAGTGCCGCTTCTACGACGATGACGCGAGCGGGGCGGGGGTGCGGGCGGGGATGGGCCGAACGAGTGAGGGGCGCGCTACAGGTCTTTCAGCCCGTCCGGCGTTTGAGGACGAGGCCCGTTCAGGGCCGATCGGGGGTCCAGGGGGCAGAGCCCCCTGGTACGGGAGGCGGAACCCACCCCCGCCTACCGAGCAGTCGCCGTCACCCGCTCACTCTCGATCCGCCGAGCCACCGTCTCCTCCTCGGCCCGCTCCGGATTCCGGCACAGCACCACGGACCCCCCACTGGCCAACGGCGCGTACAACCCCGCCGCGAGCCCCTCCCACGTGTCGTACGGCAGCGAGGACAGCAACCGCGACCCCGGCCCCGTCAGCCCCAGCCCCGCCGCCCCGTCCCGCGCCCGCTCCACGATCTCCGCCCCGCTGAACTCCGCCCCGGCCACGACCAGCGCCGGCGCCTCGGGATCGACGGGCGCGTACGCCGCGAACCGGTCCCCGTACGTCGGCACCTCCACGGCGTAATCGACGTACCCCTGCGGCGGCCCCGGCACGAACCGCCGCCCGAGCGGCGCGAGCGAGAGCGCGTACCGCTCCCCGCCGCACGCGAGCCCCGCCTCGAACCGCCCCGGCCCGGCCACCACGAAGTCCGCCCGCGCCGGATCCCCTTCCACGTCCGCGACCACGCCCACCGACGCGCACGCCAGCAGCCACACCGCCGTCTGCCAGTGCGCGGGCAGCAGCAGCGCGACCCGGTCGCCGGGCTCGGCGGACATCCCGTCCTGGAGGAGGTTCGAGGTCTTGGCCACCCAGTTGGCGAAGGTGGCCACGGACAATTCGACCCGCTCGCCCGTGGCGTCGTCGTAGAAGGTCACGAGGGGACGCGCGGGATCCGCGGCGAGCGCGGAACGCAGCAGGTCGGCAGGGGTGCGATCGGTGACGTTCACCCGCGCAAGCGTACGCGCCGCCCCGTCGCCGCACGTGCCACCGCGCCACCGGTTCGGCCGAACGCCCGGCGCCCGGGGAGCCACCGGTTCGGCGGAACGCTCCCGACGGCCCGTCATATCCCCGATGGACAGATATGTATGACCATGTCCAGGATCGTTCGCATGCGTGGATTGCTAGCTACTTCGATCGGTGTCACCTGTGCGGCCGCCCTCGCCCTGCCACTGACGTCGCCCGCCACGGCGGCGGCGGTGCGGCCGGCGCCGACCGCGCAGGCCGGCGCCGAGGCCGCCAGGGCAGCCGCCCTCCCCGGCAGCACCCAGTCACTGCCCCTCACCCCCCTCACCCGCGACCGCGCCCTCGGCTCCGCCGACCAGGGCATGCACCGCAGGGACGTACACCGCTTCTCCCTGCTGGGCGTCGTCTGGGACGACCCGGACGCCGAACTGCACGGCAGCGTCCAGGTCCGCACCCGCCCGGCCGGCGGCGACGCCTGGTCCGGCTGGCAGGACGTGGAGACCCACAACGCCGACCACGGCGCCGACCCGGGCACCGCCGAACGCACCTCGGGCCGGGTCCGCGGCGCCACCGCCCCCCTGTGGGTCGGCGACTCCGACGGCGTCGAGGTCCGCGTCCACCCCGACACCCCCCTCCCGGCCGGCCTGCGCCTGGAACTGGTCGACCCCGGCGCCCCCGCCCCCCAACACATTCCGGTGGCCCCGCGCAGCCGCGCCCTGCCGGCCGCGGGGCCCGAGGCACTGTCCACGGCCGAGCGGGCCGCCTCCGCCGCCAACGCCCGCCTCGCCCCCCTGGGCGCCACCAGGATCCAGGCCCTGAACCGCGAACAGACGAGGAAGCACCGTTCGACCCCCTACATCGGCCCCCGCCCGAGCATCGTCACCCGCCGGGGCTGGGGCGCGGACGAGAGCATGCGGGAGGCGGGCTTCCGCTACACCACCACCGTGAAGGCCGCCTTCGTCCACCACACGGCCACGGGCAACAACTACACCTGCGCACAGGCCCCGTCCGTCATCCGTGGTATCTACCGCTACCACGTCAAAAGCATGGGTTGGCGGGACATCGGCTACAACTTCCTCATCGACAAGTGCGGGACCATCTACGAGGGCCGGGCCGGCGGTGTCGCGAAGGCGGTCATGGGCGCCCACACCCTCGGCTTCAACACCAACAGCATGGGCGTCGCCGTCCTCGGCACCTTCACCTCAGCCAAGCCGAACTCGGCCACCGTCAAGGCCATCGCGCGTCTGACGGCATGGAAGCTCGGCCTGTTCGGGGCGAATCCGAACGGAAAGACATACCTGAAGTCCGGAGGTGGGAACCTCTACGCCAAGGGAAAGAACGTACGACTGAATGTGATCTCCGGACACCGTGACGGGTTCGCCACGGAATGCCCGGGCAAGCAGCTCTACGGCAAGCTCGGCACGGCCCGCTCGACCGCGGCGACCTACCAGGGCCGCTGAGAGCGGACCACGGCCCACGCCTCCGGGGGTCAGGGGAGGCCCCCGGACGGACCGCACCGGAACTGCATCCGAACGGCCGGAGAACACATCCAGATGGGGGCACATTTCATCAGCCGTCGGGGGGACAGTCTCCTCGGGACTGGGACGGAACACCGCACGGCCTGGAAAGCGCCACACAACGGTCTGCATACACTGGCCGGTCGAATGACAGTTCGGCCGGTCCCGGCAGGAAGCAGAGACGAAGGTGACAGAAGCGATCCTCCTGGTCGGCGGCAAGGGCACCCGGCTGCGCCCGCTCACGGTGCACACGCCCAAGCCCATGGTCAGGGCGGCGGGGGTGCCGTTCCTCACGCACCAGTTGGCGCGGGCGAAGGCGGCGGGGGTGGACCACATCGTCCTCGCGACGAGCTATCTCGCGGAGGTCTTCGAACCGTACTTCGGCGACGGCTCGTCCCTGGGCCTGCACATCGAGTACGTGACGGAGGAGGAGCCCCTCGGCACGGGCGGCGCGATCCGCAACGTGGCGTCCCGCCTGCACTCGGCCCCCGACGACCCGGTGCTGGTCTTCAACGGCGACATCCTCACGGGCCTGGACATCGGACGACTGGTGGCCACGCACCGGGAGACGGCGGCGGACGTGTCGCTGCACCTCACCAAGGTGACGGACCCCCGCGCCTACGGCCTGGTCCCCACGGACGAGACGGGCAGGGTCCTCGCGTTCCTGGAGAAGCCCGAGACCCCCGAGGAGATCGTCACCGACCAGATCAACGCGGGCGCGTACGTCTTCCGCCGCTCGGTCATCGACACGATCCCGCAGGGCCGCCCGGTCTCGGTGGAACGCGAGACGTTCCCCGACCTGCTGGCGGCCGGAGCCCACCTGCAGGGCATGGTGGACTCCACCTACTGGCTGGACCTCGGCACCCCCGCGGCCTTCGTACGGGGCTCGGCGGACCTCGTCCTCGGCCGCGCCCCGTCCCCCGCGGTCCCCGGCCGCTGCGGCGACCGCCTGATCCTCCCCACGGCCCGGGTCGCGGCGGACGCCAAACTCACCGGCGGCACGGTGGTCGGCGAGGGCGCATTCGTCGCGGAGGGCGCGCGGGTCTTCGGCTCCACGATCCTCCCCGGCGCCGTCATCGAACCCGGCGCCGTCATCACCGACTCCCTCATCGGCACCCGCGCCCGGGTGGGCGAACGCTCCGTCCTCACCGGCACGGTCATCGGCGACGGCGCGATCATCGGCCCCGACAACGAACTCCGCGATGGCGCCCGCATCTGGTGCGACGCCCAAATCCCCGCAGGAGCGGTCCGCTTCTCCTCGGACCAGTAACCACCCGCCCACCGAAGGGCTCCATCCCTCGACGCCGGCCGCGGCCTTACAGCCCGTCCGGCGTCCGCGGATGCAACTCTCAAAGCAGGGGCGTCACCCTTCTGCGCCGGTCCACTTCTCTCAGCCCGTCCGGCGTTTGAGGACGAGGCCCGTTCAGGGCCGAAGCGGGGTCTGGGGGCGCAGCCCCCAGCGGGGTCGAAGGGGCGGAGCCCCTCACAACAACCCGATGTCCCCCCGCCGCATCCGCGGAGCCCTCCGCTCCGGCACCCGCCCACTCAACAGAATCAACCGAGCGGCCCGATGCCGCTGCCCCGCATACGGCTCCAGCAACTCCAGCATCGCCGCGTCATCCGCCCCCCGGTCCCCGGCCAACGCCCACCCCACGATTCCCGGCAGATGAAGATCCCCCACCGTCACCGCATCCGCCGCCCCATGACTGCGCTGCACGGTCTCCGCCGAGGTCCACGGCCCGATCCCCGCCACCACCTCCAGCCGCGCCCGCGCGTCCTCGGGAGACATCCCCACCGCCTCCTCCATCCTCCGCGCCACCCGCACCGCCCGCAGAATCGTCGACGCCCGCTTGTTGTCGACGCCCGCCCGATGCCACTCCCACGACGGGATCAACGCCCACGTCCGCGCCGGAGGCATCACCCACAGCCGCCCGCCCGCCGCGGGCCCCGGCGCCGGCTCCCCGAACTTCCGCACCAGCAACCGCCACGCCCGGTACGCCTCGTCCGTCGTGACCTTCTGTTCGAGAATCGACGGAATCAACGACTCCAGCACCAGCCCGGTCCGCGTCAACCACAGCCCCGGCCGCCGATGCCTCGCCATCGCCACCACCCGATGCCGCGGCACGAACGCCTCCGGCTCATCGGCGGCGCCCAGCAGCTCGGGCAACCGCTCCAGCAGCCACTCCGCCCCCGGCCCCCACGCCTCCCCCCGTACGGCACCCCCGCCGGGCACCACCGACACCCGCAGCGTCCCCGCCCCGGCGGGCGTCAGACTGGCCCGCCACACCGAACCGTCCGGCATCGCCCGGAACGTCGGATCCCCGGCCCCCCGCCGCAACGGCCCCAGCACCAGCCCCAGATCGACCGGCCCCCGCGGCACCCACTCCCGCACCCGCCCCGGCGCGCCGGCGTCCCGCGCCGCCGTCCGCGCGGGCACGGGAACATGACCGCCGCGCACGGTCGTACGCGTGGACCGAGGTGCGAAACGTCCTGCCACGATGCCCGTCCCGAATGCAGAGAGCCGAACCAAGCCTTACCCCCTCACCGCATCTCACCGCACCTCGATGAAACCCTCCACTTCCCGTTCCGCCCGCTCCCGGGGCTCCTGCGCCGCATGTCCGACCGCCACCGCCCCCATCGGATCCCACCCCTGCGGCAGCCCCAGCACCTCCCGCACCACGTCCCGGCAGAACATCGTCGACGACACCCACGCCGACCCCAGCCGCTCCCCGGCCAGCGCGACCAGGAAGTTCTGCACCCCGGCCCCGGCCGCGACGACGAACATCTCCCGCTCGGCCGCGTCCCGCCGCGCGTCGCCGTAGGTGTGGGACCCGTCCATCACCAGACAGGGGACCACCAGATACGGCGCGTTCCGCAGGACGTCCCCCCGCCGTACCCGCTTGGCGATCGACTCCTCGGACTTGCCGTCCCGCCGCAGATCCGCGATCCACGCGTCCCGCATCGCGTCCAGCAGCCGGACCCTCGACTCCGCCGACTCCAGCAGCACGAACCGCCACGGCGTCGTGTGATGCGGCGCCGGCGCCGTGACCGCCGCGGCGACCGCCCGCCGTACCGCCCCGGGATCCACCGGCTCGTCGGTGAACGCCCGCACGGTCCGCCGCTGCGTCACCGCCAGCCGCACCGCCTCCGAGGTCCCCAGCCGGAACATGTCGTCCCGCGCCCCGCGCACCAGGGCCGCGGCACCGTCCCCCGCGCTCTCCGCCACGACCTGCGCCAGCCCCCGCACCACCGCCACGGGCAGCCCGGCCGCCTTCCCCTTCACCAGGTCCCCGGCCGCCGCCAGTTCGTCCGCCGTCGCGACGACCGTCGCGCTCAGCGGATTGCCGTACGCGTCCGTGCCCCCGCGCAGATCGTCCAGCACCCGCACCCCGGCGGCGCCGATCGCCACGTCCGTGAGCCCCGCACGCCAGGGCCGTCCGAAGGTGTCGGTGACGACGACCCCGACCTCGACGCCGAGCGCGTCGCGCAGCCCGTCCCGGATCGCCCGCGCGGACGCGTCCGGGTCCTCGGGCAGCAACAGCACCGTCCCGGAAGGGGTGTTGGAGGCGTCGACGCCTGCCGCCGCCATGATCAGCCCCTGCCGGTTCTCGACGATCCGCAGCGTCCCGCGACGCGCCACGACCCGTACCGTCTCGGCGTCGATCGCGGCCTCCCGGTCGTCCGCCCGGACGATCCGCCCCTCCGCCTTGGACACGATCTTCGACGTCACCAGCAGCACGTCCCCGTCGGCGAGCCCCGGTTCGGCGGCGGCGATCAGCTTGGCGATGTCGTCCCCGTCCTGCACCTCGGGCAGCCCGGGGACGGCCCACACGCGATACCCCTGCTCACCGCTCATACCGTCCGCACCTCCTCCGCCAGCTTCAGCGCCTCCCCGGCCATCCGCGCGGTCGTGTCGAGATCGCTCATCATCAGCGGCACGGCCCGGCAGCGGATGCCGGCCGCCTCGATCCGGTCCACCGACCCCGCGTCCACGGTGTCCACGAGCCAGCCGTCCAGCAGCCCCGAGCCGTAGTGCTCGGCGACCGCGGCGGCCGTCGACTCCACGCCGACCGCGGCCAGCACCTTGTCGGCCATGCCGCGCACGGGCGCGTCCCCGACGATGGGGGACAGGCCCACCACCGGGACCCCGGCCTCGGCGATCGCCTCACGGATGCCGGGCACGGCGAGGATGGTGCCGACGGAGACGACCGGGTTCGACGGCGGGAACAGGACGACGTCCGCCGCCGCGATCGCCTCCAGCACCCCCGGCGCCGGCTTCGCCCGCTCCGCGCCGACCGGCACGACCGCCTGCGCCGGCACCGACGCCCGCAGCCGCACCCAGTACTCCTGGAAGTGCACGGCCCTGCGCTCGCCGTCGATCTCGACGG
Source organism: Streptomyces sp. NPDC005820 (assembly GCF_040630255.1). NCBI lineage: Bacteria > Bacillati > Actinomycetota > Actinomycetes > Kitasatosporales > Streptomycetaceae > Streptomyces > Streptomyces sp. NPDC005820. The sequence continues at coordinate 19,582 of NZ_JBEXXE010000002.1, read as the reverse complement.
CGACATGCGTCTCGACCCGGTCGTCCGTCATCGGGATCAGCCGCACCCCCGGCTTCCACCGGTCGCACAGCGCCTCGGTCACCGCGCTCAGCGGATACCCGGCGCCGATCATCTGCGTCCGCACGATGTGCGTGGCGAAGTCCCGGTCGCCCAGCCCGAACCACTCCGGCCCGACGCCGTACGCCGCGAGCTCCTCCTTCAGATGGAAGGTCTCCTCGGCCCGGCCCCAGCCCTGCTCCTCGTTGATGCCGCCGCCCAGCGTGTACATCACGGTGTCGAGGTCCGGGCAGACCTTCAGCCCGAAGAGATGGATGTCGTCGCCGGTGTTGCCGATGACGGTGATGTCCGCGTCCGGCACGGCCCGCTTCAGACCGCGCAGGAACCGGGCACCACCGATGCCGCCTGCCAGAACCACGATGCGCATGGAAGCCAGTCTCGCAGGCCCCGCCGACAGCCCGCCGGGCGGTTGTGGACAACCCCCCGCCTGTGGACAACCCGACCACTCGTACGAGTCACGGGCGCCGTGTACCGGCCATGACCGCCCTACGCGCTGACGGCGTCCACCGTGTCGAACGTCTCCCGGGCCGTGCAGGCCGTGTGGTGCATCGGCATCTCGGTCAGCCCCGGGAAGTACACGTGCAGGCTCACCGCCGGCTCCAGTGCGTCGTTGACCACCTCGTGCACGTACCCCGGCGCGAACACCCGCTGCGCGCCCGCCCCCAGCACCCGCTTGCCCCGCTCCGTGCGCTCGGTCAGCTCGCCGTCCAGGACGGTCAGCACACCGGAGGAGCGGCCGTGGTCGTGCAGCCCGCTGCTCTGTCCGGGCACCCAGGACAGCAGCCACACCTCGTAGCCCGGGCCGGTGCGCAGCCGGTGGTACCAGCGGCTCGTCGCGTCGTAGCGGACGAGGTGCTCCCACGCGGCGCGGTCGGCGGCGATGGAGCGGGCCAGGCCGACGAACTCGGCCACGGTGGCGGGGTGCTCGCGGGGGGCCTGCAGGAGGTGGGGGACTTCGAGGATGTCGCCGGCGATCTGGAGGTCGCTGTCGCTGTTCATGGGGTGGGATGTTCCTCGGCGGAAGAGTGGGGGGCGGCTGGGTGTCGCGTACCGTCCACCCGGATCACGGGTGGATCAGGGGTGCCCTGGTGCGGGCCGAAGGAAAACAGCTCCGGGCCGGAGTGGACCCGGGAGGGGGCAGCCGGAGCGCGTGGGGCTCAACAGCTGGAACAGCGACAACAGCTACAGCGAGCACGAGCAGCACCGTGGGACCCGGCGGAGCGGGTCGAGGTGAGTGCCGAGTTCGCGAGCATGCCCACAAGGACATCGGTTCACACCTGCCGGTGTCAACTCGACGCCCGATATGTGGGACAGGGTTCACCTCATCCGGTGCATCTGAGAGGTGAAAGGTTTGTGCATACGGCCACCGGGACACACGAGGCACAAGCCGGACGCGTAGGCCGTTGTGACGCAACGGGATCGCACTCATGGGCGTCCTTCCCCGTGGAAGCACTGCGCGGGGTCCGAGCCCTCCAGGGCCCTCTCTGCATGTCAAGGTTTATGGCGATTTGAACACTTACCGCACGGCCTTGGTTCCGCAGAGTGAATAAGGGGCTCAATAGCAGATCTCGGCTTGACTCGCCCGGAGCAGCACACTTGTAATTTCACTCGTGTCGTTCAGCCGACATCGGTAATGGGCCAAGGCACCGACATCGGTAAACGGCCAGGTACACGGGGACGCGAAAGACAGAGCGAGGGGCGCACATGACCGAGCTGGTGCAGCAACTGCTGGTCGACGACGCGGGCGAGGAACTCGGCTGGCAGGAGCGCGCACTGTGCGCCCAGACCGACCCCGAGTCCTTCTTCCCCGAGAAGGGCGGCTCGACCCGCGAGGCCAAGAAGGTCTGTCTCGCCTGCGAGGTCCGCTCCGAATGCCTCGAATACGCCCTCGCCAACGACGAACGCTTCGGCATCTGGGGCGGTCTCTCCGAGCGCGAGCGCCGCAGGCTGAAGAAGGCCGCCGTCTGAGAACGGCGCCCGCAACGGACGCGAGCCGCCCCCCGGGGCGCAAGCCGCCCGGCACGGGCGGACACGGCGGTGAACGGCCCGTCGCAGGTGGGTTGTCCACAGGCGGCGGGCCGCCGTCCTGCCCAGCCGATAGTGTGGTCGCTCGTCCGAGACACCCCGCCGCCCTCACGCGGCGCAGGCGTCCACCACGTCCACCGAACCGGGGCCCGTACCTCGATGTCCGTGCACAGCCACACGGCAGGCCACCAAGGCGGCGCTGCCACACCTGAGTTTCCGCGTCATGTCGTCACCGCGGTCCTCGTCTCCCACGACGGTGCCCGCTGGCTGCCCGACGCGCTCGCCGGGCTGCTCGGCCAGGAGCGCCCCGTCCAGTCCGTCATGGCCGCCGACACCGGCAGCTCGGACGACTCCGCCCGCCTGGTCACCGAGGCCCTCGGCGACGACCGCGTCCTGCACCTCGCCCGCCGCACCGGTTTCGGCCAGGCCGTCGAGGAGGCCAACCGCACCGCCCCGGTCCTCACCCCCGAGGAACTGCCGTACCTGAAGCGGCCCAGCGGCTGGGACCCCGTCACGCGCACGTGGCGCGACGACGCCTACGACCTGCCGGAGCTCCCGCACGGCGAACCCGTCCAGTGGCTCTGGCTCCTGCACGACGACAGCGCCCCCGAGCCCGACGCCCTCGCCGAACTCCTGCGCGTCGTGGACAACGAACTCGAACTCGGCCGCGACGACGTGGCCGTCGTCGGCCCCAAACTGCGCGGCTGGTACGACCGCCGCCAGCTCCTCGAGGTCGGCGTCACCATCGCCTCCTCCGGCCGCCGCTGGACCGGCCTGGACCGCCGCGAACAGGACCAGGGCCAGCACGACCACGTCCGGCCCGTACTGTCCGTGTCCACCGCCGGCATGCTGATCCGCCGCGACGTCTTCGACGAACTCGGCGGCTTCGACCGCCGACTGCCCCTGATGCGCGACGACGTCGACCTGTGCTGGCGCGCCACCGCCGCCGGCCACCGCGTCCTCGTCGCCCCCGACGCCGTCGTACGCCACGCCGAGGCCGCCTCCCGCGAGCGCCGCGCCGTCGACTGCGCGGGCCGCACCACCGCCTCCCCGCACAAGGTCGACAAGGCCGGCGCCGTCTACACCCTCCTCGTCAACAGCCGTACGGCACTGCTGCCCTGGATCCTGCTGCGCCTGGTCCTCGGCACCCTGCTGCGCACCGTCGCCTACCTCGTCGGCAAGGTCCCGGGACAGGCCCTCGACGAGATCCGCGGTCTGCTCGGCACCCTCCTGCGGCCCGAGCGGATCATCGCCGGACGACGCAGCCGCGGCACCCCCCAGATCGACAAGGGCGAACTGCGGCCCCTGTTCCCGCCGCCCGGCGCGACCGTACGGGCCACCGTCGAACAGGTCGCCGGCGACCTCTTCGGCTCCTCCGACACCGAGACCGCCGGCGGCGCCGGACGGCACGGCGGCGGACTGGAGTCCGGCCCCGGCGGCGACGACGCCGACTTCCTCGAGATCGAGCAGTTCGCCCGCCTCAAGCGCATCGCCCGCAAACCCGGCCCGGTGCTCTTCCTGGTCCTGCTGCTCGTCTCCCTCGTCGCCTGCCGGAACCTCCTCGGCGGCGGCGCCCTCGCCGGCGGCGCCCTGCTGCCCGCCCCCGCCGACGCCTCCGAACTCTGGTCGCGCTACCTCGACGCCTGGCACCCGGTCGGCGCGGGCGGCACCCCCTCCGCGCCGCCCTACCTCGCGATCGTCGCGACCCTCGCCACCCTGCTGTTCGGCTCCACCGGCCTCGCCCTCACCCTGCTGCTCGTCTGCTCGGTGCCGCTGGCCGGCTTCACCGCCTACTTCGCCTCCCGCCCCCTCGTCGAGTCCCGCCTCCTGCGCGCCTGGGCCGCCGTCGTCTACGCCTTCCTGCCCGCCGCCACCGGCGCCCTCGCCGGCGGCCGCGTCGGCACCGCCGTCCTGGCCGTCCTGCTCCCGCTCATCGCCCGCGCGGCAGCCGCCGCGAGCGGCCTGACGCACACCTCCGGCGCCCGCGGCAGCTGGCGCGCCACCTGGGCCTACGCCCTGCTCCTCACGGTCACCACCGCGTTCACGCCGATCGTCTGGCCCCTCGCGCTCGTCCTCGGCCTCGCCGTCCTGGCCGTGCGCCGAGGCGACATCACCGCCTACGGCCTGCGCTTCCTGGCCCAGCTCGGCACCCCCCTGCTGCTCCTCGCGCCCTGGTCGCTGTCGCTGCTCCCGTTCGGCTTCTTCACCCAGGCCGGACTCGACTACGCCCCGTCCACCGCCTCCGCGCTCGACCTGCTCGCCGCCAGCCCCGGCGGACCCGGCACCGTCGACGGGCTGATGCTCATCGGCGTCGTCCTGGCCGCGCTCGCCGCCCTGCTGCGCGGCGAGCGCCAGTTCGGCATCTGGACGGCCTGGGCGATCGCCCTGGTGGCGCTCGTCTTCGCCGTCCTGTCCAACAGCTCCACCTGGGCCGGACCCGCCACCCTCGTCTACGGCATCGCACTCCTGGCCGCCGCCGTCCTCGGCGCCGACGGCGCACGCACGCGTGTCGCCGAACAGAGCTTCGGCTGGCGCCAGCCCGTCGCCGCCCTCATCGCCTTCGCCTCCGCCGCGGGCCCCCTGCTGCTCGCCGCCGGCTGGATGATCGGCGGCGCCGACGGCCCGCTGGAGCGCCGCGACCCCGTCCAGGTGCCCGCGTTCGTCGCCGAGGAGGCCGGCAACCGCGACCAGTCCCGCACCCTCGTCCTCGACAGCGACTCCACCGCCCACGTCGACTACATGCTGGTCCGCGGCTCCGGCGCCCGCCTCGGCGACGCCGAACTCGCCGCGGCCGACGGCGAGAACCCGCAGCTCGACAAGGTCGTCGCCAACCTCGTCGCCGGCTCAGGCGCCGACCAGGCCGACCAACTCGGCAAGTTCGCCGTCGGCTACGTCCTCGTCCACAAGGGCGCCCCCCGCGACGTCACCCGCGTCCTGGACGCCACCCCCGGCCTGAAGCGGCTCAGCCAGCAGGACGGCAGCGCCCTGTGGCGGGTCGGCCAGGAGGTCTCCCGCACGGCGGTCGTCACCGAGTCGGGCAAGGGCACGGCCACCCCGGTCGCCGCGGGCCCGGTCGACATCCACACCACGATCCCGTCGGGCTCCGAGGGCCGGATCCTGCGCCTGGCCGACGCCGCCGCCGACGGCTGGACCGCCACCCTGGACGGCAGGCCGCTCACCCGCACCACCGTCGACGGCTGGGCCCAGGGCTTCGAACTCCCCGCCTCCGGCGGCACGCTCGACGTCACCTACGACGACCCCTTCACCCACACCGCCTGGCTGTGGACGCAGGGCTTCCTGGCCCTCGTCCTCGTCGTCCTCGCCCTGCCCGGCCGCCGCCGCGACGTCGACGACGACCTCCCCGAGGAGCAGCCCGCAGAGGACCGGCCCGCCGACGGCGAGGGCCGCCGGGCCCGCCGGCTGCGCGCCCAGGCCGAGGAGGCGGAGGAACCCGCCGCCCAGGACGACGACTTCCCGACCCCTGGGGACGACTTCCCCTCGCCTCCTTCGGAGGAGACACCGCAGGACGCCCCGGAGCAGACGCCGGTCGCCCTCCCGCACCAGCAGACGTACGGCGACTGGGACCGGCCGAGCTACGCGGGCGCCGAGTACGGCGGCTACCAGGGCGAGCAGTACCAGGACGCCCAGCAGTACGGGGCGGGCGGCTACGACCAGCAGTCCTACGACCCCTACCAGGCCGGCCAGTACGACCCCTATGCCTACGACGGCCAGGGCGGGCAGGCGTCGTACGAGCAGACGTACGGCTACGACCAGGGCTACGGCAACCAGGGCTACGACCCCGCCTACGACCCGGCGCAGCAGCAGCACCCCCACGGCACCGGCAGCGAGCGTCCCGACGGGAGCCAGCAGTGAACCGCACCACCCTTTCCCTGATCGCCGGCACGGCCGCGCTCGCCGCCGTCACCGGGTTCGCCACGCTCAACGAGCCCAAGACCGCCGGCGCGGACGACTCGGCCAAGGCGGCCGCCGTCCTGCCCGTGGAGCGCACCAGCCTGCTCTGCCCGGCGCCCAGCACCTCCGACATCGCCGAGACGTCGTACACGTCGTTCACACCCGTCACCAAGGGCACGGGCGGCGACGGCACGGCCGAACTCGTCGCCGCCACCGAGGAGTCGGCGGACACGGCCGACGACAAGGCGAGCGACAAGGACGACAAGAAGGCCGACGAGAAGGCCGACGAGAAAACCGACGAGGACAAGAAGAAGGACAAGAAGACGGACAAGTCCGGGAAGTCCGTCGTCACCCCCAAGGAGCCCGGCACCCCCGCCACCGGCGACAGCACCGGCGGGGAGTCGCCCGCGCTCGTGGGCACCGCCGAGGGGAAGTTCGCGCCCGGCTGGACGGTCCAGGAGACCACCGAGGTCGCCGCCGGCTCCGGCCGCGGCCTGCAGGGCGTCACCTGCACCCCCGCGGACACGGAGTTCTGGTTCCCGGGAGCCAGCACGGCGGCCGACCGCACGGACTACGTCCACCTCACCAACCCGGACGACTCCGCCGCCGTCGCCGACATCGAGCTCTACGGCAAGGACGGCGCCCTGCAGACCACGGTGGGGGAGGGCATCACCGTCCCGCCGCACTCCAGCGAGCCGGTCCTGCTGTCCACGCTCACCGCCGACAAGGAGGACGACCTCACCGTCCACGTCAACGTCCGCAGCGGGCGTGTGGGCGCGGCGGTGCAGGCCCTGGACGACAAGCTCGGCGGCGACTGGCTGGCCGCCACCACCGACCCGGCGGCCGGCCTGGTCGTCCCCGGCATCCCCAAGGACGCCACCGCGGTCCGGCTGATCGCCTACGCGCCGGGTGACGCCGACGCCGACCTGAAGGTCCAACTCGCCTCCCCCAGCGGCCTGATCACCCCGGCCGGGCACGAGACCGTGCACGTCAAGGGAGGGATGACGACCGCCGTCGACCTCGGCGACGTCACGCGCGGCGAGGCGGGCTCGATCGTCCTGACGCCCACCGACCGGTCGGTGCCGGTCGTCGCGGCCGTACGGGTGCTGCGCGGCAAGGGAGGCAATCAGGAGTCGGCGTTCATTCCCGCCTCCGCGCCGGTGGGCACGCGCGCGTCCGCCGTCGACAACACCGCCAAGGGCACCACCCTCTCCCTGACCGCTCCCAAGGGCACCGCCAAGGTGAAGGTCACCGCGTCCGCGGGCAGCGAGGGCGGAACGGCCGTGTCCAAGACGTACACGATCAAGTCCGGTACGACCCAGGACGTCGAACTCCCCGTCCCGTCAGGCCTGAAGGGCACCTTCGCCCTGACGGTGGAGCCCCTCAACGACACCCCCGTCTACGCGGCCCGCACTCTGGCGGTGACCCAGGACGGCGTCTCGGGCTTCACCGTCCAGACCCTGCCGGACGACCGGGGCACGGTCGAGGTCCCCCGCGCGGACGAGAACGTGGCGGTGCTGCAGAAGTAACCCGACCGGGTCATCCGGGGAGACGGTGCGGGGCGGCGGGGGCGGTGGGGATGGTGCGCCAAGGACGGTGGGAGACGGCCGGTCAGTCCTCGTCGCCGTAGCGCGGATCCACCGTCTCCGGGGTCAGCCCCAGCAGCTCCGCCACCTGTTCCACGACCACCTCGTGCACCAGCGCGGCCCGTTCGTCGCGTCCCTTGGTGCGGATCTCGACCGGGCGCCGGTAGACCACCACCCGCGCCCGCCGTCCGTCCCGCGCGGGAACCGTCCCGCCGAGGGGCACCGCCTCGTCGTTCCACGGTTCGCCGGCCGCGGCCGGGCGCGGCACCTCGAGCACCATGAAGTCGATCTCGGCGAGCTGCGGCCAGCGCCGCTCCAGCCGTTCCACGGAGTCCTGCACCAGGTCGGCGAACGCGTCGGCGCGGCTCGCGGCCAACGGCACCTGAGGGGGCGCGATCGGTCCCCGCATGCCCCGGCCGTGACGATCGCGGCGGCGGGGCCCGGGGCCTGCGGCACGGGGCGGTACGGGGCTGTCCATCACTACTGAAGGGTAGACCCCGCCGCGACCGGCCGCCCGGCCCCACGCGGCATCCCGGACACCTCCGGCCCGGCCCGTACCCCATGTCGCAGGATGACCATTCCAGCCAAGGTTGGGCTCGATTCCGTATCTCTCCGAGACCGGTGAACTCATGGCAATTGATCCTGTTTGCACCAACCGGTGACTGCGAGGCTTCGTCTTCTTCTCGCTAATGACTGGTGTTCGCGCAGGTCAGCGGGGTATGACTGGAGAGGCCCGTGGGGCGTTTCACAACACGACACGGTGGAGTGACCTGGTGGAGAGTCGTCGCGGCCCGCTCAAGAGTGCGGTACCGTCCAACGTCGTGAGCCCTGTACGTCGCTGTTCGCGAACTGCCTGCGGCCGACCCGCCGTCGCGACGCTGACGTACGTCTACGCCGACTCGACCGCGGTCCTCGGCCCGCTCGCCACCTACGCCGAACCCCACTGCTACGACCTGTGCGCCGAGCACTCCGAGCGCCTCACCGCCCCGCGCGGCTGGGAGGTCGTCCGGCTGCTGGACGGCTCGGCTCCCGCGCGGCCCAGTGGTGACGATCTGGAAGCGCTTGCCAACGCCGTCCGCGAGGCGGCCCGCCCGCAGGAACGCGCGGCGCAGGCCGGTGGCGGCGGACGGGGCGCGGACCCCATGGAAGTCGCCCGCCGCGGCCACCTGCGTGTCCTGCGCTCGCCCGACAACTGATCCCGTACGGCGAGAAACCGCTTCCAGCGACGGGAACCTGACCGACCCCAGCCGCCCCCTGTCACCGGCGTGATCCGACGCACGCGTGTCCCGGGTTGGTGCGCAAGGTTACTTCTGCGGGTCCACCGCGCGGGCGCACAGCGGTCGCTGAACCCTTCCGGGTAGTTTGTGGCGACTGAACAGGACTTCCAGGAAGGGTGGCCCGTGGCTGCTGATCTGTCGCAGATCGTGAAGGCGTACGACGTCCGCGGGGTGGTCCCGGACCAGTGGGACGAGTCCCTCGCCCAACTCCTCGGAGCGGCCTTCGCCCGGGTGACCGGCGCCGATGCCATCGTCGTCGGCCACGACATGCGCCCCTCCTCACCCGGCCTCAGCGGCGCCTTCGCGCGCGGGGCGGCGGCCCTCGGCGTCGACGTCACCGAGATCGGCCTGTGCTCCACGGACCAGCTCTACTACGCCTCCGGCGCCCTGAACCTGCCCGGCGCCATGTTCACCGCCTCGCACAACCCCGCCCAGTACAACGGCATCAAGCTCTGCCGCGCCGGCGCCGCCCCCGTCGGCCAGGACACCGGCCTCGCGGACATCCGCGCCCTGGTGGAGCGCTGGTCGGACACCGGCGCGCCCGAGCCCGCCGCCGTGCCGGGAACCCTCACCCGGACCGACACGTTGAAGGACTACGCGGCGCACCTGCGCTCACTCGTCGACGTGACCTCCATCCGCCCCCTGAAGGTCGTGGTCGACGCGGGCAACGGCATGGGCGGCCACACCGTCCCCACCGTGTTCGACGGCCTGCCCCTGACCGTCGTCCCCCTGTACTTCGAACTCGACGGCACCTTCCCGAACCACGAGGCCAACCCCCTCGACCCGGCGAACCTCGTGGACCTGCAGCAGCGCGTCCGCGAGGAGTCCGCCGACCTCGGCCTCGCCTTCGACGGCGACGCCGACCGCTGCTTCGTCGTCGACGAGCACGGCGACCCGGTCTCCCCGTCCGCGATCACGGCCCTGGTCGCCACCCGCGAACTCGCCCGCCACGGCGGCCGGGGCACGGTCATCCACAACCTGATCACCTCCCGCACCGTCCCCGAGGTGGTCGAGGAGAGCGGCGGCAGCCCCGTCCGCACCCGCGTCGGCCACTCCTTCATCAAGGCGGAGATGGCCCGCCACGGCGCGATCTTCGGCGGCGAACACTCCGCCCACTACTACTTCAAGGACTTCTGGAACGCCGACACCGGCATGCTGGCCGCCCTCCACGTCCTCGCGGCCCTCGGCGGCCAGCAGGCCCCGCTGTCCTCCCTCGTGGCCGCGTACGACCGCTACACCGGCTCCGGCGAGATCAACTCCACGGTCGCCGACCAGGCGGACCGCATCGCCGCGATCAAGGCCGCCTACGCCGACGTCCCCGACGTCACCCTCGACGAACTCGACGGCCTCACCGTCTCCACCCCCGACTGGTGGTTCAACGTCCGCCCCTCCAACACCGAACCCCTCCTCCGCCTCAACGCCGAGGCCCGCGACGAACCCACCATGACCAAGATCAGGGACGAGGCCCTGGCGATCATCCGCGCCTGAGCACACCCCGCGGGGCTCACGGGGCTCGCGCGCCGAGCGATGCTCGGGCCCCGCCCGGGGACGTCGTCCCGGTACGGGCGGCGTGGGGGCGGCGACGGCGGGCGACACCACCCACCACCCCACCCCCACCGGCGGTACGCTGACCAGGCACATCCAGCCACCCCCGCACGCACCTGAAGGGACACCTCATGCCGCTCGAAGCCGGCCTCCTGGAGATCCTCGCCTGCCCGGCCTGCCACGCCCCCCTCAAGGAGCAGGACGCGGAGCTGATCTGCACCGGCCAGGACTGCGGTCTGGCGTACCCCGTCCGCGACGGCATCCCCGTCCTCCTCGTCGACGAGGCCCGCCGCCCCGCGTAACCCAGCCCGCCGCGCCCCGCGCACCCACCCCGCGCGACCGCAGCCCACCCCGCCGACCGCGACCGGGGCCCGCCGACACCGTCGTACCGCTCGAATCGGACCCCCGACGGGAACCGGCACTCCCGGCCGAACCGGCACTCCCGGCCGAACCGGCACCCGGCCGAACCGGCGCCCCGCCGCAACCGGCCCCGCCGGCAACCGCCACCACCGCCACCCCACCACGGCACGACCCCCGACGACCCCCCGGCGATCGGAGACCCCCGCCATGCTCGACGACTCACTGCTCGACACGCCGGAGGCCCTCGCCGAGGCCGACCGCCGAGCCCTCCTGCGCGGCGCGGCCGAAGCCGGCGCCCGCGTCCGCACCGCCGCCCGCCACGCCGCCGAAGCCGGGGTGAACGACCTCAAGCCCGACGGCCGCCCCCGCGCCATCCTCATCGCGGGCCCCGGCGCCGCCGCCACCTGTGTCGCCGACCTCCTCGACACCCTCGCCGGCGCCGCCTGCCCCGTCATCCGCCTCGCCCCCACCGGCGTCGCCCCCGCCGCGGGCGCCCTGCGCTGGGAACTCCCCGGCTGGGCCGGCTCCGTCGACCTCCTCCTCATCGCCACCCCCGACGGCACCGAACCCGGCCTCGCCCTCCTCGCCGAGCAGGCCTACCGCCGAGGCTGCACCGTCGTCGCCGTGGCCCCCGCCCGCACCCCCCTCACCGACGCCGCCGACGCCGCGCACGGCCTCTTCGTACCGATGGCGACCGCCCCGTACGAACACGACGAACAGCCCCCCGTCGCCGCCTCCGCCCCCGGCGTCCTGTGGGCCCTGTTCACCCCCCTCCTCGTGCTCCTCGACCGCATCGCACTCCTCTCCGCCCCGGCCGACGCCCTCGAAAAGGTCGCCGACCGCCTCGACCAGGTCGCCGAACGCTGCGGCCCCGCCATCGCCACCTACAGCAACCCGGCGAAGACCCTGGCCGCCGAACTCGCCGACGCCCTCCCGGTCATCTGGACCGAGGGCGCCTCCGCGGGCCCCGCCGGCCGGCGCTTCGCCGCCGCCCTCGCCGAACTCGCCGGCCGTCCCGCCCTCGTCGCCGAACTCCCCGAGGCACTCGCCGAACACAGCGCCCTCCTCGCCGGACCCCTCGCCGCCAGCGCCGACCCCGACGACTTCTTCCGCGACCGCGTCGAGGAAGCCCCGGCCCTGCACGCGCGCGTGGTCCTCCTGCGCGACCGCCCCCTCGGCGGCCTCACCGCCGCCCCCGCCGCCCGCGACCTGGCCCTCAGCCACGACACACCGATCAGCGAGCTCGAACCCGACGACGGCGACGAACTCGTCACCCTCGCCGAACTGATCGCCACCACGGATTTCGCCGCCGTCTACCTGGCGCTCGCCTCACAAGCTTGATCTGAAGCCACGCGCGCGTGCAGCGCGGGCCCCACCCCAGCACGACCAGACAAGCAGCGCCGGACAGACAGGCAGAGAACCCGATGGACCGCCTCGACAACACCATCCGCCCCTACGCCTGGGGTTCCCCCACCGCGATCCCGCACCTGCTCGGCACCGAGCCGACCGGCGAACCCCAGGCGGAAATGTGGATGGGCGCCCACCCCGGCGCCCCCTCCCGCACGGAACGCGGCACCCTCGTCGAGGTCATCGACACCGACCCCGGACGCGAACTCGGCGACCGCGCGGTGGCCAAGTTCGGCCCCCGGCTGCCCTTCCTCCTCAAACTCCTCGCCGCCGGCGCCCCCCTCTCCCTCCAGGTCCACCCCGACCTCGCCCAGGCCAAGGAGGGCTACGACGACGAGGAGCGCCGCGGCATCCCCGTGGACGCCCCCCACCGCAACTACAAGGACGCCAACCACAAGCCCGAACTGATCTGCGCCCTCACCGAGTTCGACGGCCTGTGCGGCTTCCGCCACCCCCTCCAGGCCGCCGCCCTCCTCGACGGCCTCGGCGTCGACTCCCTCAAGCCGTACGTCGACCTCCTGCACGCCCACCCCGAAGAGGCCGCCCTGCGCGAGGTCCTCACCGCCGTCCTCACCGCCGACCCCGACGACATGACCCACACCGTCACCGCCGCCGCAGCCGCCTGCGACCGCCTCGGCGGCGACTACACCCCCTACGCCGGCATCACCCACCACTACCCCGGCGACCCCGGCGTCATCGCCGCCATGCTCCTCAACCACGTCCGGCTCCAGCCCGGCGAGGCCCTCTTCCTCGGCGCCGGCATCCCGCACGCCTACCTCAGCGGCCTCGGCGTCGAGATCATGGCCAACTCCGACAACGTCCTGCGCTGCGGCCTCACCCCCAAGCACGTCGACGTCCCCGAACTCCTGCGCATCGTCCGCTTCGAACCCGGCGACCCCGGCGTCCTGCGCCCCGAGGCGTCCCCCGACGGCGAAGAGGTCTACGAGACCCCCATCGACGAGTTCCGCCTCTCCCGCTACGTCCTCCCCGAGGGCTCCGAACCCCACGACCTCACCCGCGAGACCCCGCAGATCCTCCTCTGCACCGCCGGAACGGTACGAGCCGGAGAACACGAACTCGCCCCCGGCCAGTCGGTCTTCGTCCCCGCCGGCGAGAAGGCCGAGGCGTCCGGAGCCGGAACCCTCTTCCGCGCCACGGTGATTGTCTGACCGGGTCTGTGGACACCTGACGAACCGCCGCCCGACAGGGCTGCAACAATGGCCCACCGGCAAAGGCCGGGCAAAGACACCCCGGACGGCGAACAGGACGTACGAGACACGTACGTGAGGCGAAGGGACAACGCGAACACATGAGCGCGTCAGGCGGCACCAGGGCGATCGTGGCGGCACTCGGCGCCAACCTCGCCATCGCGGCATCCAAATTCGTGGCGTTCGCCTTCAGCGGCTCCTCGTCGATGCTCGCCGAAGGCGTCCACTCGCTCGCCGACTCCGGCAACCAGGCCCTCCTCCTCGTCGGCGGCAAGAAGGCCCAGCGCGAAGCCACCCCCCAGCACCCCTTCGGCTACGGCCGCGAGCGCTACATCTACGCCTTCCTCGTCTCCATCGTCCTCTTCTCCGTCGGCGGCATGTTCGCCATCTACGAGGGCTACGAGAAGATCAAGCACCCCCACGAGGTCGAGCACTGGTACTGGCCCGTCGGCGTCCTCGTCTTCGCGATCATCGCCGAGGGCTTCTCCTTCCGCACCGCCATCAAGGAGTCCAACGAACTCCGCGGCTCCCTCTCCTGGTCCCAGTTCGTCCGCCGCGCCAAGGCCCCCGAACTCCCCGTCGTCCTCCTCGAGGACTTCGGCGCCCTCATCGGCCTGATCCTCGCCCTCGGCGGCGTCGGCCTCGCCCTCCTCACCGGCGACGGCATCTGGGACGGCATCGGCACCGTCTGCATCGGCGTCCTCCTCGTCCTCATCGCCCTCGTCCTCGCCGCCGAGACCAAATCCCTCCTCCTCGGCGAAGCCGCCGGCCTCGAAGACGTCCAGAAGATCGAGACCGCCCTCGTCGACGGCCGCACCGTCACCCGCGTCATCCACATGCGCACCCTCCACCTCGGCCCCGAGGAACTCCTCGTCGCCGCCAAGATCGCCGTACGGCACGACGACACCGCCGCCGAGGTCGCCACCGCCATCGACGCCGCCGAGGCCCGCATCCGCGAAGCCGTCCCCATCGCCCGCGTCATCTACCTCGAACCCGACATCTTCAGCGAGACCGAAGCCGCCAAGGGCCCCGACCCCGAGGCCACCCCCGGCGGCCCCGACCGGCACCCCGCCGACCACTGACCACCCCCGACACCTCCCCGACAGGGCCCGCCGCACCACCGGCGGGCCCTGCGGCCTTCCCCCCTCGCCACCCCCGAACGGCGCGATCTGTTCGCAGACGGACTGGGGCCGCCCGCCACCTCCGGTGTAGCTTGGACGGGAGCCAGACGTCGCTGCTGATGGCGGTCGGGCGGTCCCACAGCGGACCGTCCGAGGGAGAGAGGGCCTCCGACGGACTGCGCTGCGCGCACGCGGGCATGCCTGTGTCCCCCTGAGGGCACCCCTGTGTCCGCCGCCGCGCAGACCAGCCCTACCCACCTCGAACCAACCACCGAGGAGCAGCTCACCATGACGACTGTCGACCACCGACAGGACTTCAAGGTCGCCGACCTCTCCCTGGCCACCTTCGGCCGCAAGGAGATCACCCTCGCCGAGCACGAGATGCCCGGCCTCATGGCGATCCGCAAGGAGTACGCCGAGGCCCAGCCCCTCGCCGGCGCCCGCGTCACCGGCTCCCTGCACATGACCGTGCAGACCGCCGTCCTCATCGAGACCCTGGTCGCCCTCGGCGCCCAGGTCCGCTGGGCCTCCTGCAACATCTTCTCCACCCAGGACCACGCCGCCGCCGCCATCGCAGTCGGCCCCGAGGGCACCGTGGACAACCCCCAGGGCGTCCCCGTCTTCGCCTGGAAGGGCGAGACCCTGGAGGAGTACTGGTGGTGCACCGAGCAGGCCCTCACCTGGCCGGACAGCCCCACCGGCGGCCCCAACATGATCCTCGACGACGGCGGTGACGCCACCCTCCTCGTCCACAAGGGCGTCGAGTACGAGAAGGACGGCAAGGTCCCCTCCGTCGACACCGCCGAGAACGAGGAACACCGCGTCATCCTCGAGCTCCTCAACCGCACCATCACCGACGGCTCCCAGAAGTGGACCCAGCTCGCCTCGGAGATCCGCGGCGTCACCGAGGAGACCACCACCGGCGTCCACCGCCTGTACGAGATGCAGCGCGACGGCGACCTCCTCTTCCCGGCGATCAACGTCAACGACGCCGTCACCAAGTCGAAGTTCGACAACAAGTACGGCTGCCGCCACTCCCTCATCGACGGCATCAACCGCGCCACCGACGTCCTCATCGGCGGCAAGACCGCCGTCGTCTGCGGCTACGGCGACGTCGGCAAGGGCTGCGCCGAGTCGCTGCGCGGCCAGGGCGCCCGCGTCATCGTCACCGAGATCGACCCCATCTGCGCCCTCCAGGCCGCGATGGACGGCTACCAGGTCACGACCCTCGACGAGGTCGTCGACAAGGCCGACATCTTCGTCACCACGACCGGCAACAAGGACATCATCATGGCCTCCGACATGGCCAAGATGAAGCACCAGGCCATCGTCGGAAACATCGGCCACTTCGACAACGAGATCGACATGGCCGGCCTCGCCAAGATCCCCGGCGTCGTCAAGGACGAGGTCAAGCCGCAGGTCCACACCTGGACCTTCCCCGACGGCAAGGTGATCATCATCCTGTCCGAGGGCCGCCTGCTGAACCTGGGCAACGCCACCGGCCACCCCTCGTTCGTGATGTCCAACTCCTTCGCGGACCAGACCCTGGCCCAGATCGAGCTGTTCACCAAGCCCGACGAGTACCCGATCGGCGTCTACACGCTGCCCAAGCACCTCGACGAGAAGGTCGCCCGCCTCCACCTCGACTCCCTCGGCGTCAAGCTGACGACCCTCCGCCCGGAGCAGGCCGCCTACATCGGCGTCCAGGTCGACGGCCCGTACAAGTCGGACCACTACCGCTACTGAGCCGGCCGCGGGCCCCGAGCCCGCAGCCGCACCAGCAAGCAGCAGGACCGCACCTCAGAGACAGGCCCCCGCACCCCCGTGCCGGGGGCCTGCCCCTTCGGCCCCTCGGCCGGACCGCCGCGGCGCCCCGACCAGCCCGTCACACCCCAGGACCCCCATGCCCCGCGGCCGCTATTCGCTCCACGATCCGCACGATCACACCCCCCTCGCACACGAACACTTCCAGTGCGCCCCCGGCCCCTCCGGCTGGCGCTACGTCTCCCAGCTGACCACCCCCACCGGCGAACACACCGGCTCCGTCGACCTCACCCTCGACGACCTCGGCCGCCCCCTCCGCCTCGAACTCCACGCGAGCAGCTGGCAGGTCCGCGGCGCCGCCCTGGACGGCGTCACCTGGGTCCGCACCGACCCCACCGGCACCCACGCCACCGAAGGCAACACACCCGCCCACGCCTTCACCGGCACCTCACCCGCATTCCTCGTCGCCACCACCCGCCTCCTGCGCCTCACCCCCTCCACCGCGGCCACCCGCGTACGCCTCGTCGCCTTCACCGACCCGGTCCTCGCCCCCCGCACCGTCGACCAGTCCTGGGCCCTCGTGAACAGAGAAACACACGCCACTGACAACGCCCTCCTGACCGTGGACGAATACCAGGTCACAGCCCTGGACACGGGCGAACAGCACAACGTGCACATCGCCGGCGACGTCGTCCTCGCGGCCCCCGGCATCGAACTCGAGGACCTCGAATCACCCCCGTCGACGTTCACCTGAACCCGACACCCAGGCCCTACGCCGGCGGCACGAACCCGGTGCTCTGCCCCGCACCCCCACCACGCTCCACTCCCTCCACCCCCACGGACGGCCCACCCGCCCCCGCCCCATCACCGGGCACGGCGGGACCGGACGGCGGCGCAGGGCTGAAGCCACCACCCACACCCGCCCCACCCACCACAGGACCACCCACGACCGACCCACCCACGACCGACCCACCCCCGAACATCCGCCGCGCCTCCCGAACCTGCCGCTCCTGCACCACCGCCGCCAGATAAGCGGCCGGCGGCACGCCCGGCGGCACCGGCACCCCGGTCCGCTCCGCGAGCTCACCCGCCAGCCGCCCCGCCATCGCCCAGCCCACCTGCGGATCCAGCTGACTCATCCGCCCCAGGTACTGGCGGATCGCCAACCACAACCCGTCCGGCACCGCCGAAAGATCGAGCTCCTGGAACCGCCCGGCCAGCCACGGCGGAGGAGGCGGCACGAAACCACCCCGCGCCACCGGCACCCGCTCCCGCACGACGAGGGTCCCGGCGAACACATCACCGAGCCGCCGCCCCCGCGCCGACACCAGCGACGCGACACACGCCACCACCCCGAACGTCAGCAAGATCTCCACCAGCCCGAGCGCGCCCCGCACCAGCGCATGCCGGAACCGGATCGGCCCACCGTCGTCCCGCACCACCCGCAACCCGCACGCCGTCTTCCCCAACGACCGCCCATGACTGAGCGTCTCCACCGCGATCGGCCCACCCACCAGAACCAGCAGGAACGTGGCGATCGACACCGCCGTCCGCGCCGCGTCGTCCAACGAGGCCGTCGACAGCACCAGAACGACACTCACGACCACATAGACGACCAGGACCACGACCAGGTCCAGCAACAGGGCCAGCGCCCTGCTGGGCAGTCGGGCGGGCTGCAGCTGCAACGCCACCGCCTCACCCGTCACCAGCTCACTCACGCCCGCTGCCCCTTCCCGACCTGCTCCTGGAACCAGCCAGTCTGCCAAGCTGAGCGCACATCGCGTCGCAGTACGACAACCTGACACACACCACCGGCAGCCGACGCACAGCCGAGGAGCAGGCACACCGATGGACCTCGACGTCTTCGTCTCCGCCCACCGAGCCGAATGGGACCGCCTGGACGCCCTCCTACGGCGACGCCGCCGCCTCACCGGCCCCGAGACGGACGAACTCGTCACCCTCTACCAACGCACCGCCACCCACCTCTCCCTCATCCAGTCCATAGCCCCCGACCCCCAGCTGACCGGTCGGCTCACCCAACTCGTGGCACGCGCGCGTAGCGCCGTCGTCGGAACCCGCCGGGCCTCGTGGCGCGATGTCACCCGCTTCCTCACCGAGGGCTTCCCCGCCGCCGTCTACCGCGCGCGCCACTGGTGGATCCCCACCGCACTCCTCTCTACGGCCGTCGCAGCCGCCCTGGGCTGGTGGATCGGCACCCACCCGGAAGTACAGGCCTCCATAGCGGCCCCCGACGAACTGCGCGAGCTCACCCGGCCCGGCGGCCAGTACGAGACCTACTACTCCAGCCACCCGGCCGCCTCGTTCGCCGCCCAGGTGTGGACGAACAACGCCCAGGCCGCCGCGATGTGCCTGGTCCTGGGTGTCTTCCTGGGTCTTCCGGTGCTGTGGATCCTCTTCCAGAACATGCTCAACCTCGGCGTCGGCGCCGGCCTCATGTCCTCGGCGGGCCGGCTCGACACGTTCCTCGGCCTGGTGCTCCCGCACGGCCTGCTCGAACTGACAGCGGTCTTCGTCGCCGCCGGCACCGGCCTCCGTCTCGGCTGGACCGTCATCGACCCCGGCCCGCGCTCCCGGCGCACGGCCCTCGCCGAGGAGGGCAGAGCCGCGATCGCCATGGCGATCGGCCTCGCCCTGGTCCTCTTCGTCTCGGGTGCCATCGAAGGCTTCGTCACCCCTTCGGGCCTGCCCACCTGGGCCCGCATCACCATCGGCGTCTCCGCCGAACTGGCCTTCCTCGCGTACGTCCAGGTCCTAGGCGGCAGAGCGGCACGAGCCGGTGACACGGGCGACGTCGAGGCAGCCGAGCGCAGCGCGACCGTGCCGACAGCCGCCTGATGTGCGAACCGCCCCGCTGAACTGCTAGTGTCCTCCTCGTTCCCGCAAAGGCCGTTGACACGGAGTGCGCGGGGAGGTAGATTCGAACAGTTGCCTGGAACTGGATGCGATCCGGTCGGCAGCAGTGAAAATCTATCGGCAGCTTGGAATATTAATTCCGCAGCAGCCCCCCGATGAATCGGAAAACCACCGCCGGTCAGACCGGCCCGGAACTTCTGATAAAGTCGGAACCGCCGGAAAGGAAACCGCGAAACAAAAGCGGGAACCTGGAAAGCACCGAGGAAATCGGATCGAGAAAAGGTCTGATAGAGTCGGAAACGCAAGACCGAAGGGAAGCCCGGAGGAAAACCTGAGAGAGTCTCTCAGGCAAGTACAAAGGAAGCTTTCGTTCCTTGAGAACTCAACAGCGTGCCAAAAATCAACGCCAGATTAGTTGATACCCCGTCCCCGGCAGTGATAGCCGA